>CAMOVB010000019.1:0-23958 GCA_946626925.1 uncultured Prevotellaceae bacterium | reverse complement strand
GTTTTCTTTTGTTTTCTTTGGTTTTCCCCATGTTTTTCTAATTGGCCGCTTTGCGGCAAAAAACAACATACAGTTTCAACCATACAGGTCGAAATAATTTGTCAATCGTTAATATGATGCAGAAATTATTATTTGCAGTGTTGATGCTGTGGAACGTCAACTGCATGGCACAGTTAAAATACCAGATGGCAGGCCCCTACGAGGTAGTGGCACGCGATGGACAATATGCCTACACAAAGGGGGGTAGCGAACGCGATATGTGGACAGCATATCAGTTTGTAAGAGAAAAAAATGACAGCGTAAAATATGCTACTGCACTGAAAATAATCAATGCCTACGCCAAGACACTACAACGGTTTGACGGACACGATGCTCCGCTGTGCACCATTCAGGCCTACTGGCTGGTGAGGGCAATGACTATGGCAAAGGACCATAAGACTCCAGAATGGGCAGCGATGATACGACGAGCGATTCTTCCCGTATTGGAACAGTTTGAGTCAGACAGTCCTTATGCTAACGGTAATTGGGGCGCTATTGTGAACCGTTGCAGGATGGCATGTGCAATATTCTTGGAGGACAGCATGCTTTATAAAGCCAGCATTGACTACTACATGAATGCAAACGATAATGGAGCGTTGTCTCGATACATCAGTGAGACTGGGCAGTGTCAGGAGACAGGACGAGACCAGGCTCACGTACAGTTGGGAATCGGTGCTTTGTGCGACATCTGCGAAATGGCTTGGACACAGGGTGATGACCTATGGGGTGCATACGACAATAGACTGATGAAGGGACTTGAATATACCGCCCGCTATAACTTAGGCTATGATGTACCGTTTGAGACATGGCAGGACTGCACTGGCCTCTACTGCGAATGGACTGAGCCGGGAACTATGCAACGTGGACGCATCCGCTGTATATATGATGAGGCATACAAGCACTATACGACCGTGAAAGGTCTGAAAATGCCATATACGAAGAAGCTCCTCGATTTGCAAAGGAAGGCAGAGCTGCGAAACGAGATTGTCAAGAACATGGAGGCGGATCAGTTTGTCGTAAAAGGTGTGAGAGAGGGTACTAAGGTTCATCAAGTCTTTACTTGTCCTGCTCCTGAAGGTGCTCCTCTGAAGCACGACTATGAGGTGTATGTGCGTCCACGCAGTAGTCAGGAATGGACTGAGGTCGATACGTATATGGCGAAAGTAAATGCCCCTGTAGGTGACAACAGACACAGGGTATCGGAAATCAGCTATTGCATGTTTGATTTCACTGGCGACGTTTATGTACGGGTTGTCAGCAAACACAAAAAGTTCAAGACAGCGAGGATAAGACCTGACTATCGTGGCGTGATTGCCAACATAAACAATGATAGCACCGTTCAGTTCATGCTCTTTCAACCAGAGAATGTGAGCGTGGAATTTGATGGCGACATCACCAGCAATCTCTTGCTCTTCACGTCAAAGCCTGTTACATCAAAGGATGATGCAGAGCGACAGGCAAAAGCTGAAAGACGCAAGTTCATCTACTACGCTCCAGGTTTTTATAATCAAGATACCATCAAGGTAGCTTCAAACACGACTGTATATCTTGCATCAGGCTCGTACTTCACAGGCACATTTGCCATTGAGGATGCACACGATGTAAGTATCATTGGGCGTGGCATAGCCCGTCCGCAGAATGGTTACGAGGGCTGTCACGTGCATCGTTCAAAGAATGTGCTCATTGATGGACTTACGTTGAATACATGTCCTGTGGGTGGTTCCGATGGCGTGACCCTGCGTAATGTTAAGAGTATATCTCATCCAAGCTGGGGCGACGGATTGAATGTCTTTGCTTCCCAGAATGTGCTGTATGACCGTGTGTTCTGCCGTAACTCGGATGACTGTACCACAGCCTATGCTTCGCGCAAGGGCTTCTTTGGAAATTGTCGTAACGTGACTATGCGTAACTCTACGTTATGGGCTGACGTTGCACATCCTATATTCATTGGTATTCATGGTAATGCAGAGCGTGGCGATACGATAGAGAACCTGCATTACGAAAACATTGACATACTCTGTCAGAGTGAACCTCAGGTGGATTATCAGGGATGTATGGCAATCAACTGTGGTGATAACAATCTTGTACGTGACGTCACATTTGAGAATATTCGTGTGGAGCAAATTCAGCAAGGATGTTTATTACAAATTAAGGTAGGCTACAACCAAAAATACTGCGCAGCCCCAGGTCGTGGTATAGAAAATGTCACATTCAAGAATATACGCTATAAGGGTGAGCAGCCTTATCTGTCAGTCATCAACGGCTATGACGATGAGCGAAAGGTGAAAAACATCACCTTTGAAGGACTCAAAATCAATGGTCGTCTGCTACACGATAAGATGAAGGGCAAGCCTGCATGGTACGCAACTTCCGACTTTGTTCCTATGTATGTGGGTAATCATGTGGAGAATGTTGTGTTCAATCCTTAGTCTATTCCGAGGCATTCTAATGCACTAAGACCAACTGACCAGACATCTTGTGACAAAAAATGTATGATTACGTTCGCTTTTACCGACTTTTTCGCTAAATTTGCGGGTGATTTTGACTTCGCGAGGCTAATAGATGTGGTTCAACAAGAATTTCATGTCGGTGATGTTTTTGCCCACGAATTCCACGAATGGACACGAACTTCAGGTCCTCTTATTTTTGTTATTACACTAAGACAACACGTGTTGTCTGCGAATTACACGAATGCCATTCGGCTCTATGTCGTTGTACCTGATTCGTGAAATTCGTAATTGCACGAGCAATTCTTCGTGTAATGGGAACAACATGGGACTACAAATTTCGTGCAAATTAGTGTAATTCGTGGTTGAAAAATATCCATACGAAAACTTGCGGAGCTTAATTACTAATTACTGATTTCTCATTTCTAATTAGAAATATAGATTATGAATATTACAAAGAGAGACGTATTCAACGGATGCGGATGTTTATCTATAGGTTTTGTACTGATGTTCTTCGCACTTATCGTGTGGGCAATCTTTGCAGACGACGAGACAGAGACGGAAAGCGACAACACTATGCAGGACAGTACCGTGGTGCAACAGCCCAAGGACTCTGTTATTGTCAATGAACCTCTTGAAGGCGACCCTTACGAGGAACTTGATGAACTCATCGGACTGGAGAACGTGAAGGAGGAGGTGCGCTCGCTTGCCAACTTCGTCAAGATACAGAAGCAGCGTGAGGCACAGGGACTCAAGACGGCAAAGGTGAGCTACCATCTTGTGTTTTACGGTTCTCCGGGAACGGGTAAGACTACCGTTGCACGTATCGTGGGACGTATATACAAGGACCTCGGTGTGCTCAAGAAAGGACACACAGTGGAGACTGACCGTAGCGGACTCGTTGCGCAATATGTGGGACAGACTGCAGTGAAGACAGACTCTGTCATCCAGAAGGCACTCGACGGAGTACTCTTCATTGATGAGGCTTACGCCCTTGTTCCTGACGGAAGCCAGTATGGCGACTATGGGCAGGAGGCAATATCCACGCTCCTTAAGCGTATGGAGGATTACCGTGACCGCCTTGTTGTCATCATCGCAGGTTACAGGAACGAGATGCATCGTTTCATCGACTCTAACCCAGGACTCAAGTCACGTTTCACCCGTTACATGGATTTCCCCGATTATACGCCTCAGGAACTCACGGACATCTTTAAGATGTACATGAAGAAGAACCAATATACAATGACAAAGGATGCAGAGACATACTTGAAGCGTCGTATGGAGCTCAAGGTGGCTAAGAAGGACAGAAACTTCGGTAATGCCCGTTTTGCCCGCAACGTATTTGAAAATGCTATTCAGAAGCAGGCAAACCGTCTTGCTGGAACAACCGATGCCACAAAGGAACAGCTTCAGGAACTCACCCTCGAAGATATCCGTGCTGGCTTTGATGCCGATAAACCGATGAAGAAGTAGAATATGGGAGTAATATGATTCTACATGATTTTTCAGAGTCATTAAATCGCAAACTTTCCTCGAATGATAGCCTCATTCGTCAGGAAAAGTGTAATGTATGCCTGATTATTCGTCGGAAAAAATGTAGGACTTACGATTTATTCGTCCAAAAAAGTGTGATGTATTGGCTATTATTCGTCGGAAAAAATGTATCTTTGCAGCGATTATTCGTCCAAATAAATGTAAGAAGTCGATGAATATGAACTTGTATCTTCTTAATTTACACCCATATCTATCCATTGGTTAGATATGGGTGTAAATATTGGGAGATATGGGTGTGTTTTATAGGATACGTTGATTAATGCTTTCAAATTATAATTTTCTATGTGCTCGGTATGCTTCTAATGCCAATGAATAATAAATAAAGTTATGCAATTCTGTGTTATTACTTACAATCTGAAAGCATAAACAAAATTTAAAAAGATCTTCACATTTCATTGTTTCAAAAAAGGGCTAATTTTATTTTCTTCGTGATGAAAAAATTTTTTCTTCGCGAAGAAAAAAATTTTTGTTCGTGAAAGTTTTTTTTTGCTTTAACTGCAATGTTTTAAATAACATGCCGAAAATACCACTAAAACACGGGAAGTGCTTACAATTTAAAACTGGTATTCAGGAAAAGCATGCCTGTTGCATTCTTACGAATGTTTTTGTGTAGAGTCCTTATGTTAAAGTCATCTATGGATTTTTATCTGATTGTAAAAAATGCTTATGCTCTTTATTGTGTTTATCATCAGAAATCTGTGTTGTGTTGTAGTGGTTATTAGTACAAACGTAATTATGTATGCGTTTTAGCCTTGTTTTTCCTATCGGATTCCACCGTTATGATGGCATTTGTTAGCTTTTTTATTGTTTGTGTCTTATTTTTCCGGACAAAAAGCACATGATTTTAATATAAAAATAGTAATTTTGCATTGTTTCGTCAAAACTATGTTTATTGACGTTACTATGACATTGTGGAAAAAAGCGGCACTATACGCTTTGTTTTTGACAATTTGAACTACCACATCAAATCCCAATCAAAGACAAATGCAGAGGTGATGCTTCGGATGTGTATATTTGTACACAACCTGTGGTGTGCAAGAGAGTTTTGCTCTCATGCACACTTTTTGGGGTGTATTATATATGCTCATGGAGGTATCTATCTGTTCATTCAATTGGGAGGGCTGTGGTAGGCCTAAATTGTAGAATGAGCAGTATGTGATACCTCCGTTTTTTTTGCATACAATTTGTATTATTCACACGTAAACTACTTAAATTAAATGCAAAATACATATATGAAACTTCCGAAGTTCTACACTTGCTGTTTGTCACTTTCAATGGCAGTAGCATTATCATTATCGTCTTGTTGTGGTGGAAATGTCAACTCAAATGATGATTCTCACTTTGACGAGAACGGCTATTCTTTAAAGGATTCTACAGAAGCAGAATTCACCTTACGTCGTCCTGATAAAATCAAGTTCTTTATTGAGGTGTCAGGAAGTATGAACGGTTTCTTTCGTGCAAATAAAGTTACCAATTTCAAAACTGATGTGTGGGAGATCCTAAATCGTTATAATACAACTGACGTTACAGTTCTTACAAATAGTGGAAATGCTGGGGAGACATTGTCTTTATCTTCATTCCAATCAACCATGAATACTGGTGGCTTTGTATCTACAGCTTCCACACAAGTTCCTACAATGTTGAAAACAATATTAAGTAATCTTAATACAGACAAAGGTGAGGTTGCTGTTCTTATTTCGGATATGAAATATAGTCCAGTAGGTTCCGCTGCTCCTGACGTACTTTTAGCACAATATGGTACAGACATCAGTAAGATTTTGAATACATATAAAAAGTCTGTTTCCCTGATTGGAGCAACCTCTGATTATTTGGATAAGACGGGTAATACTATGACAGAAAAATCTCCTTATTACTATCTTATAATTGGTAATGCAGAACAAGTCGCTTCTGTACGAAACGATATTTCAAGTTTATTGGAAATGTCTGGTCATTTCATTGACAATATTGAAAGTGGTTTTGATTATGGCAGGGCATCTTGTTCTTTTGGAAACCCTGAAAATTGTTTCCAACTTGATGATAATGAGCCAACATTCGTTGGCTTTGATGGTGATACTTGTACTATCCAGATGAAAGTTGCACTCGAGAACTATCGTTGGATTATGGCAGATACTTTAACGTTTGCAAAGGCTTTGCACATAAATGGACTTTATGGTTCTAATTTTACCGTTGACATTGTTAAATTTGATGTTCAGAATACCACAAAGATAGAAGGAAAAGATGAACTTAAGCGTAAGGCAACAGCCATAATTGATTTGAAGGTTTATGACATGGCTATGGATTCGGAAGTAATTGAATGGGGACTTGAATTACCAGTAACGGATTACACTAAGTTCGCAGAATATTTTGATGACAGTAAGGGCGAAAATGATGTTACAACGTCATACTCTTTATCAAGTTTTGTTAAGGGAATGTTCTTTAACAGCTATATAAGCAGAGATCTTAGACCGAATTATATTTTAATTTCAAGAAACGAATAATAATGAAACTATTAGATGTTTTGTATACATGGATTGCTGGCTCAAAGGCTGAGTTCGCAAATCAATTTCGTAATAATGATGCACTTTATAGCCAAGCACTTGCTTTTTGGAACAAATTGAGCGGTACTTTTTTGTGGCTGTTTATTGTTCTTCTTCTAGTTTGTTTTATGGCTGCATATATTTATTTTGGTCCATATAATAATAGACCAGGAAGACATTATAAGCCAACTCATTGGTGTGGAGCTTTAGTAATTAATTTTGTTATTATTTTAATAGGCTCATTTTTGATAGAATATTTTATTGCAGACCCAAGGCTTGATGGAGCAATGGTATTGGAAATAAAAATAGCATTAATTAACGCGTTTTATTCTTTATTGTTATATCTACTGTTTTCATGGATATGGCGTAAGTATTTTCCTACTAACGCTTATAGATGTTTATGGTAAAAATAGATTAAGTCATGAAGAAAGTATTTGTATTCGGCATAGGAGGTACAGGTATCCGTGTGATTAAAAGTATCATTATGCTTATGGCAAGTGGTATGGAGAGCAATGGTTACACCATTGTACCTGTTATTATAGACCCACATCTTGATTTGGAAGAGAAGAAGAACCTTCTTTCCTTGATTGACAGCTATCGTAAGATTTATAGCGAGGCAACCAATAGAGGTACAATGAATGCTCTGGAAGGCTTCTTCAGTTCAAATCTCGTCACTTTGGAAGAATTGAACAATCAGGCAAATGATATTCATCAGTATTCAGGAAGTAAGGAGAAATTCGGTTCTTATATAAAGACTTCTAATCTGGCAACCGATGATATCAATAACTATCTTATTCAAACACTTTTCTCTACAAAGAATCTTGATAATTCTCTTTCTGTAGGATTCAAAGGAAATCCGAATGTGGGAACTGTCGTTTTAGGTGATATGATAGAAGGTGCTGATTGGTTTAAGGGCTTCAAACAGCAATGTGAAAAAGACGACAGAATATTTATTATTAGTTCTATCTTTGGTGGAACAGGTGCATCTGGTTTCCCATTGTTAGAGAAAAAAATAAGGGGCGCAGATTCACAACCAACTGTTAAGAATGCCTTGATGGGTGCTGTGACTGTGTTGCCATATTATGGATTGAAAGACCCTAACACAAACAATAGTGACATAGACTCTGCAAACTTCTATACAAAGACAAAGGCGGCTCTTGCATATTATAATGGCAAGGTTCTTCCAGACTATCTTTATTATGCTGGCGAAACAACACTCAGACAAGTGTATGAGAATGATGAACAGAAGCAGGATGATAAGACTCACTTTATTGAGTTGGTTGCAGCTTCCGCATTGTTCGATTTCCTTAAGAAAGAAAGGCCTGAGAAACCGCAGTATCTTACTCGTGCTATTGAGGATGACAAGGATTCAATGGATTTGAAATCTCTTGGTGATGGATATAGAGAAATTGTCAAATGTGTTGCTGATTATAAGATATTCAGTATGCTTGTTGATATACTTCCAGATGAGAAGTATTTCCCATTAAGAATAAGCAGAGGATTAAAGGATAATTTCTATAATGATGAACCTTTTGCTGCATTAGCAGAATTTACGGAAGTTTACAACAACTGGTATAAAGAACTGTCAGAAAACAATCGTGCCTTTGCACCATTGAATGATTCTACTCCACATAATATGGAGCGATGGGTAAAGGGATTTTCTCTTGACGCTAAGGATGATTCTTATTACCTTTTGGAGATGATAAAAATAAGCAATGCTTACAAGAGCAATGAACATGATAACAAACTCAGGTTCTTACTACAGTTTGCTTATGAAGCAATCAATCATTATACTCAGAAAAAATTGAAATAAAATATGGCACGTATAGACTTAAATATTGTGGACAGAGGTACATCAAGTACATCTTGGACAGCAGAAGATTTGCCATTACAATCTGGTGACATTGATAAAGTGATGGAGCAGAAGACAGACAATAGTGCAGCTCTGAATTCTCTCCCAACACCTTTTGCCCGTTTCTTTGTTGCTAAGGAAGCATTCCGTAGGGCAATGGAAGAATATAAAGATGGTAATAAGGAAGCTGGTTTTGCTTACAAGCAAATGGTTTCTGATATCCTTGATGTATATGAATTGTTGTTTAACCAGACATACCACAAGAATAATTCATGGAAAAACAATGAGGAACTTGAACTGCGAGAGTGGTCAAGTAAGGACAATCTTGCCGTATTAAAGAATAAGATGCCTGTCCTTTACAATTCCATTGAAGATTATTACAAAACAGATATCAAAGAGGATAAATTGTATTTTCTTGTGTTCACGTCAGAAGGGAAGGAATATCTGTTAGCTTGTACTTCTCCATATACTGGTTTTGTCACACCTCCAGATATGGATAAAAACATAAAGGTAGTGGAAGGTGCAAGGACTGTCATTCTTGCAGGAGAATTGTATAACAGCTTGCACATTAAGAGAAAATCAAGTGGTGAGTATTTCCGAGATGTACTTATGTTTGAAGAACGTGATGCGGAGTTTAAGAATTATATGTATAAACTCTTTGGTTCTGATGACATAGAATTTGGTAATATAAAGGATTATATCCGTGGTTTCAAGGATGACAAGGATATAAGGGTTGACTATTCTCTAAATCTCGCACCTGTAAAGACAGATCAAAATGACGACCTTATTGTTAATGGACTCAGGATTATGTGCTCTGATGAAATAGACATAATGAGCTATTTCACAGACATGATAATTCGCCTGCCATATCGTGTATCAGGTGACAATTTTGTTTCTGTAAAGTATCAGAATGATAACAAAGACAGGGATTATGACTATCTTTTGCCTTTCAAACCAGAAGTGTTCAATTTGTTCGATGGCTTGAATCTTGATTCAGACCTGCATATTAACAGAAATTCTGTTACAATATATCTTAGATACAATGGAAAGGAATATAATAAAGAGTATGCTGTTGAACCATTTATAAATGGACAAGGACATATTGTTGATTTGGAACGAGCAAAGATTAGCTTTGATCTTGGTCTGTTCCCTAATATTCTTTCATCAAGGAAAGAAGAAAACAATTATTTCAAGGTAATGGTTGTAGGCGCAGATGAAGACGAAGATGCTCCAAACTTCAATATAGATCGTATTTCTTTGTCATTCTATAAGAAAGAAGAAAATATCTTTACTCTTATACGTGAAATGCGTCCTGAGGATAATGCAAAGTTCGGAGTTGAACCTGCTGTTGTGCGTTCACGTCAGAAAAAGGATGGAGTTGAAAGTGGTACAAAGTTTTATGAACTGTTCAATACTTCATTTGATGTGCTGGAAATTAATGTCATGGGTAATACAGGCTTGATTATTCCTAACTGGAGAAAGAGTACTGCTACTAATGATACATTTACATACGCCATTGACCTTGGTACATCCAACACATTCATTTCACGATGCAAGAATGATGGCGATGGCCGTCCTGACTTGAGCATGAAGCCTGAAATGTTTAAGATGGAGCAACCTATGGTAAGTTATATCCATGAGTCTTCGAAAGAACATCAGTTCTCTATTATACGTTGTATAGAAAATTCTATTTTTGATAAAGCAAAGAACAGAATTAAGACAGAATTTGTTCCTGCGTTTGTAGATGGTGAGGACTATAAGTTCCCTATTAGAACCGCTCTTTGTGGTATACGTGACCGTTCTAAGAAGCCAAAGTTATTTGATAACCACAATATTGCATTCTTCTATGAGAAGAGTATGGCAAATGATGATCAAGAAATACTAACTGATATCAAGTGGGATAAGGACGAGAACATGCTTCGATTATTTGTCCGTGAATTACTGCTTATTATCAAGTGTGATATCTTACAGCGAAATGGTGACCTTGCAAAGACGCATGTCGTGTGGTTCAATCCTTTGAGCTTCATGGGAACTACGAGAGAAATGTATAATAATATCTGGCAATCAGAGCCAACAGATATCTTGTCCATCAGAAAAGAGCAAGTTTGTAGTTTCTCAGAGTCAGAAGCACCATATTACTATTACAAGAAGCGTGATTACATCGCAGATTCTGATGCAGTCACAGTGATTGATATTGGTGGCGGTTCAACTGATTTTGTTTATTTTGTAGATAACAAGCCAGTAATGGCAAACTCCGTACACTTTGGCTGTGATGTCCTTTGGGAGAATGGCTTCAACGATTTTGGGAATGTTAAAGAGAATGGAATATATCTCAGATATGCTTCTAATCTCCGTTTTGGGCGTCAAGATCTTGATGACTTGAATGAGTGCTACAAGAATGTTGATGCAATGAAGACTAAGGATATAATAAACTTCTGGCTCACAAATGAGAAGTATTGTGACATAAAGAAGAATCTCAGTAAAGACTTTAAAACAGTCTTCGTATATCATCTCACGTCAATCCTGTATTATATGGCATGTATGTACAAGGACAATGGAAAGAATGCGCCAAAGACGATCGTTTTCAGTGGTAATGGTAGTAAGTATATTGATAATTACATTTGTTCAGATGACAGAATCTTGAAAAGGATAATTGACATGATTTTCAATCGTGTATTTGGAGGAGAGCATGATGTACATATCAAGTTACCAGAAGAAAGAAAGGAATCTACATGTTATGGTGGATTATATCGTGACGTGAATGCTGTTGAACCTGAAACTAAAGTTTATCATGGCAATTCTGTTACATACAATAACATTGGAGATTTGACTAAGAATTTCAATGCATTGAAATCATCTCTTTTAACTAAATATGAGGAACTTTCTACATTGTATGAGGAAATACTCAATATGCTGAAACAACAAAAAATTATTGACAGTTCGGCAGATACGAGAAAGTATGTTGATGCTGCTAAGGAGGATATGGGAACTCCTCTTTCTACTTACTATAAGAAAGAGGTTAGTGATGTATATTCAGAAGAAACAATCTATAATGATTCTGTATTCTTCCTTCCTGTTATTAATAAAGTGTTTGAAATGACGAAGATATTATGAGTTTATTTGTAGAGAATCCATTGGCATGGTTGGCATTTATAGTTTTTTTTATTTTCCAACTATACTTTGTATATGAGACAAACAAGTATCGTGGTCTTTTTAATGATTTCTTTAAGAAGTCAAAAGGTTATGAGACTTATACAACAGAGATAAATGGAGAGTACATAACTCAGTTAGAGCAAGTCGGAGCCAAAAACTCCGACTTGAATGTGCTTATTGCTGAGATAAACCACTATGTGGCAAAGACAAAAGGTACTACCGACTTCTCTGTGATTCAGAATAAGGTAGAACGGAAACTTAATATGCGTTATGAGCAATCTGTAGCAAAACTTGCGTTCCCGACATATTTTGGTCTTATGGGAACATTTGCAGGTGTGTTTATTGGCATTGGAATGTTTAATTTCGGTTTTGATGATACAGGAACCATTACTGATGAATCTATCAAAAAATTACTTGAGGGTGTGTTGGTTTCCATGTCAACAAGCTTTTTTGGATTGCTTCTTACTATCATTAATAATGTTCTCTCTGCGGAATCACGTAAGAAGATTGAGGAAGACAAGAATGAGTTCTATGACTTTGTACAAACGGAACTTATGCCAGCACTTGATGTGAGTATGGTTCTTGCTATCACAAAATTGCATGAGACGGTAGATAAATTTGAGCCTGCGTTTGACAGAGTAATCAACAGATTCCAGGATACATTTGATAAATGTACTCGTGCTTTCGGTGAAAGTTTTGAGAAGAACGTGACTGCTGTTGCCAATGCTGTTACTGTTATGGGTGAAAATATGGATAAGATAAATCAAAACATTGATTTACAAGAGCGACTTATTCATACAATCAAATCTGATGAACTTGTCAAAGGTATGGATAAGTATATTGAAGCATCTGAA
This sequence comes from uncultured Prevotellaceae bacterium, assembly GCA_946626925.1. Lineage (GTDB taxonomy): Bacteria > Bacteroidota > Bacteroidia > Bacteroidales > Bacteroidaceae > Minthosoma. The sequence continues at coordinate 11,522 of CAMOVB010000019.1, read as the reverse complement.
CATTTTGTAAGCATTACCAAGTCACTTGATAAGTTTGAAGAAGCACGTTGCATGATGCTTGCAGCAACACAAGAAGCAATCAATATACAGAACCAATATTCTGATTCTTTGCAGATACCACGTGAAGTAGCTGTTAGAGTTAATCAAATACTTGATCGTATTAAGACATTTGAAGAAAATGTAAATAATATAGGTCAGAGTCTTGCTCAGAGGGAAATAATGGGTAATGGCGTGATTGAAGCAATCAAAGAACAAGTTGATGCAATACGTAAAAAGAATAAGATAGCGATTAAATACTTTGAAACAGCTGATGGTAAGTTGGAGGATGTATTTAAGGGACAGACAAAACTCATAGATGAACTTAATAGGCGTTATACAACAGCAATAGAAAATCATTTTGATGAGTTTGACAAGTTGCTGATGAATCAGAATGAAGAAATAAAGAAGCAGCATAATGAGTTTGTCGGATTATTACAACAACATCTAAGTGTGGAAGAAATTCATAAAGATTTTTCTAACTTACGCAAGTTAAATGACGTATTGGAACAGATGAGACAACTTACTAAGAATTCCGTCAATTCTGACGAATTAAGTAAGAAACTGAATGACATTCAAAAAGAATTAGAAAAGATTTCTGAAAGCAAAAACAGTTGGAGTATCTTTAGTCGTAAGTAAGGCCTATGGATGGAAAGAATAATGGCTCGTTTTGGCCGAGTTATGTTGATATTATGACAACTTTGTTTGCCATAACTCTTGTTCTTTTTGCTGTGTCTTTCGCCCGTTTTAAGATAAAAGAACAACAGTTACAGCTTCTCGTTGATGAATATGAAGACATCATAAATGTGTATTCAACGGTAAGCTCCATTGATTCAACAGAATATTTTGGATATAATGAAGAATACTTGAAGCATCTATTTACGGTTGATGTTGAATATCAGCAAAAAGAATATGATATTTATAAGTTGAAACTTGATTTGACTGATAAGGATGAAGCGGATAGAAAACGAGAAAGTATTATAGATGCTGGCTATGTTATTAAAGAAACAATAGAGAAACTTGAAAAATCTGATAAGTTTCTGGATAACATCAAATTCCTGGTTGTTATTGAAGGACAATCATCAAGGTTACCATATCATAATGATGATTATCATAACAACTATACTTTGTCATATCTTCGTGCTCAATTTTTGAATAAATTCTGGAAAAATAATGGAATAGACCTTGCTTCAATACCAAAATGTGAACTTATTATTTCAGGCAGTGGTGAAGATGGTGTTCCTCGTGTGACACCAGAGAATGAAAGTCCTACGACTCCAGATGAATTCAGACAATGGATTGCGGATGAAAGTAAGAACCAACGCTTCCTTATTCATATTGTCCCTGTTATTGGCAATATTGATGTAACAAAGGAAAAGATTAATGAACTTCAAGGGGTAAATGGCAATGAATGAATATCAGAAGACAAAGATTGACGAAGAGTTTGAGAAAATATGTCCACAAACTATTCGTCCAACTCTTTTCGATAATTACGAATATTATACCAATCTACGTAATTATGTCATGGCACAGCCTCATTATACTTATGATAAGACAAAGCTTCCTTTTTGTCGAGTAATATTATGTTCATACGTTGAGTATAAAAGGCAGGAAGTTCTAAATAAGGAAATGATTAGAAACAATGTCGTTTTCTTTCTAAAACAGTCTCGAAAGGACAGAGTTGGTTATTGTAATGCTATTGGATATTATATCAAACAGAGTCAGGAATTTGTATTGCTTCCTTACAGTATCATAGTCAACAATTATAGTAGGCTTAAAAACGGAGAATGTGGTCATGAGGGACAACATTACTATACATTGCATCCTATGACATTTAATTCACCAGAAGAGGCGACACGATATGTTTTAGGCGAGAACGCAAGTATAGAAAAGTGGATTGATGTAAAAGGCCAAAAGATAACAGATTTTTATCCTGAGTTAATGGAACGAGTACATTTGGAAGATTACTCTTCCAATAAAAAGTCAAAGGGTGAGTATATCTATGACTTGTTTGATAATCTTCTTGTAAGAAAAAGTAATGTTGCAGATAGCAAAAACTAAAGTGTAGAAGTATTGTTATATCCTATAACATGCCACTTTACACATCGTAACAATCATGTTTACATCGTGTAAAGTGGCATGTTGTATTATAGAAAGAATAATCTGTACTTTATGGTATACGTCATGCAAGAAATCGTATTAAAAGGTAGACAGTATATACCTTTAAGAGCAAGATCTTGCAAAAAACATAAGATATGAATGGATAAAACAACTTCAAACCCAAGGAAGAGTAATTCTGCATTAGCATGGTAAAGAATTGGTAAATGGTGTGCTTTTATGTAAAACTCAATCTCATAAAAAGAAAGCCTTTATCGTGGCTATTCCGAAAATTGTTAATACCTTTGCATTAAACTTAAATAAAGTACAATGGACGATTTGAATAGATTAAACGTTGTGCTGGTTGAACAAAAGAAAAACTGGCAAATGGCTTGCAGAGCAACTTGGAGTTAGCGTTTCAACCACAAGCTGAATGGAATCGCAATGTCAGTACAGCTTTCATGGAGTCATTATGAAAGACTGATACAATTAGGAGAATTCAAGTTTCGCAAGTGCTCAACTTGTTAAGGTTATTAGGTTTAAGGTTATCAGGTCGCTACGCTTTCAGGTTTGATACCTGTCTCGCGGTGGAGATGTTCAACACAGAGTGCACAGAGGAAACAGAGTAAAATTGATTTTTCACTTTTGACTCCGTCGAGCTAAAGGTTCACTTTTCACTATTCACTTCCATGTACAGACCTGACAACCTCTCAACTGTAGCTTGCGGAAGTTGAATATATAAAGAAATAGTATATGGTAAATCGAAGAGAAATAAGAAATAGCACAGCTGAGTTCCTAATCTTTCAGATAGAGGGAAAGGAACAGGGCGTTGAAGTCTATTACAAGGATAAGACTGTCTGGTGTACACAGAAAGCTATGGGTATGCTGTTTGACTGCTCTACGGACAATATCGGTCTTCACCTGAAGAATATATTTGATAGTGGAGAATTGGAAGAAAAGGCAACTACCGAGAAAATCTCGGTAGTTCGTCAGGAAGGTGCCAGAGAGGTAAACCGTTCGCTACAATTCTACAATCTCGATGCCGTTATCTGCGTTGGCTATCGTGTGAACAGCATCCGTGCCACACAGTTCCGCCAGTGGGCAACAAGTGTGCTACGTGAATTTGCCATACGTGGATATGTTCTGGATAAGAAAAGAATGGAGAACGGTTCGTTCCTCGGCGAAGATTATTTTGAACATCTGTTGGCAGAGATACGTGAGATACGTCTCTCCGAGCGACGGTTCTATCAGAAATTGACTGATATTTATGCCACGGCAGTTGACTACAATCGGGATGCTCCAACCACACGATTATTCTTCAAGATGATGCAGAATAAGATGCATTATGCTGTTCATGGACGAACAGCCGCAGAACTGATTGTGGAACGGGCTGATGCAGAACAGGAACACATGGGACTCACTTCGTGGGAGAATGCACCAGACGGTAAAATCGTAAAGACTGACGTGGTGATTGCCAAGAACTATCTCAAGGAGGCGGAACTTGCAGACATGGGACAGCTGGTGAATGGTGTGCTTGAACTGGCAGAAAGAATGGCGAAACGTCATATTCCAATGACAATGGAAGATTGGGCGAAACGGATAGACACCATTCTTGCAGCTGGTGGTAACGAAGTTCTTCAAACGGCAGGACAAGTGACTGCTGAACAAGCAAAGGAACACGCTGAAACGGAGTTTGAAAAGTATCGTATCATACAAGACCGCTTGTTCCAAAGCGACTTTGACAGATACATGGATGCTCTTCCATTTGAAGAAGAGCCTAAAGACTAAAAAGGCAACAAGATGAATACACATGACCGTGTAAAAGATGGATGAACCTTTTCCGCAAGCATCAAAACATACATGGAAAGATTGTCGGGCTAATATCTGGATATTTGGCATGGCACAGACTCATGGGATGACAGGAACAGGAATGTGAAAAGGTGAGTTTATGCCACGAATGTCACGAATGCCACCGATGCCAACTTTGCCAAGTGGCAAAGAGTATGACTACAACAATGGATGAAATGCTCGAAATACTATTCAATATATTGATTATTATTATATTATTATATGTGATATAAAATTAAGAGTGCCACGGATGCCAACTTTGCCACGGATGCCAAGTTGGCATTCGTGGCATCGGTGGCATCGGTGCAAAAAGTTTAAGATGGAAATGGTGATTGAGAGTCATAGACAATGATGGGATTTTTTCCCAGAAACATGCCACTACAAGTATTCTTTGTCTGCCCATCCAAGGCTGTGACTCTTATGTAACTCCGTTGTAAGTCCGCTGTTCCTCTGCTATTTTGCAGACAAGTATCAGATTTTCAACGAAAGTATAAGAGACCTATAAGAGGATGAGACAAAAAAACGAAGAAATCCCATGTTTTTTGTCATCACTCAAAATAACTTGCTGTCGGAATCAACAACGAGGAGGGAGTGAATCTTGTACGTTTGCCTCTCGTTGTATTCTCTTTATGGTCAGCCACACCCCCGATACTTTTTTTTCATCTTTCCTTTTGGCTGTTAGACAGAAATATGTTACTTTTGCAGCAAATAAAATGAATAATTATGGATAATGTTGCTATATTGCCAAACAAAGGGCAGATAATTGTTGACATAGAAGATATGTCAATGCTTAAAGACATTAAGAAAGCGATAAGTATGCTGAAAGGAGTCGGAAAGGTTGCTGTATCACGCAACAAGGCTCTTTCGTCATACGAACAGTCCTTGCTTGACATCAAGGAAGGACGTGTGAACGAATACGCTTCCGTTGATGACTTCTTTAATAAGATGGGTGTGTAATGGCATACAAAATATTAACAACCAAAAGCTTTGAAAAAGATTTCAAGCGGTGCATGAAACGTGGTTTGCCTATGGAAAAACTGCGTAAAGCAATGGAACTGCTTGAACAAGACGGATGCTTACCTGCGTCATACCGCCCACATATCCTGAGTGGTAATAGGGATGGTGAGTGGGAATGCCATATTGCTCCAGATTGGTTACTCGTGTGGAAGCAATACGACAATGAACTGGTATTACTCATGTTAAACACAGGAACACACTCAGACATATTCTAACTTACATTAATACGATTAATAGTCATCAATAAATACGAGAGGCAAGTGCATGGATGCACTTACGTCATATAACCTGCCACTTTGCACATCGTAAACACCATGTTTACACCGTGTAAAGTGGCAGCTTCCTTTTTAAGTTAAAAGTTCAAAATGAAAAGTTAAAAGTTGAAAGGAGAAAGAGAGAAGTTCTATAAACAAAAAAGCCCCGCACATTTGAGCATCGTTGAGAGGCTTGGCGGGAACTAACAATGCAAATGTATAAAGATTTTATCATTCTAACAAATTTCTATCATTATAAAATGTGAATTCAGTTATACTTTTTGCGAATTTGTACTAAAATTGATGGTTTGAACACATATTATGGGAAGTTTTTGCTTGTATTGTTCAAATGACGTATCTTTGCAAACAAACATAAAGAAATTGTAACATTATAGGATATTGTAAGACATTCCATTGCATAATGACATTCTTATGAGCACAATGAGTCAATCGAAAGAAACATATATTTGGGATAATGGTTATTCTTATCCTACCGAGCAGGAACGTATAATGATATTTGTATGTTCATGTGTTGAGTCCGTTGCATTAGCACTAGGAGAGAAACCGTCTGTGATATATGAGCGCATGAATAATGTGGGATTGATTCATGATTATATTATTGCTTGCTATGACACATTACACACAGAGAGTCGTGAAAATGTTACTGCCGATTTGGTTGAAACTCTGCAATATTGGGAAAAGAAGAAAGGAGTAAAACTATGAAAGTATTCTCAATCAAGAGATAATTGATTCTTGTTTTCATTTTGTTGAATCACAAAATTTGTAGTGTATGTTACGTCCAGATCAAATGTGGTATAAGATTGGTGGAGTGGTGATGACGCTATCTGAACAGCTTGGAATCACTCCTGAACGTGCATTGGAGTTGTTCTATAAGTCTAAGACCTGTGATGATTTGCATAACCCTGAAACTATGTTATATACTTTCAGTAACGGATATATTGCGGATGAAGTTATAGCAGAATACAGAGGAATGTAGTTGTCTCTTAACGGGTCTGTTTTCGTGCTTGGGTAACTATATTAAAATTATTCAAGTTCCGCAAGTTTTTAACTTACTCATTTATGGGAGTAAAATGGAGTAAAAAGAAGTTAAATATTTGGTGACAAAATATTTATTGGAACAATTGTTGGTAATTATTACTTCCCGTTGGTCAGTGAGAAAAGTTGGTAATTATTGTCTTCACTTCAGCCAAAGGCTGAAACAGACAGAATACAATTAATATGCTCGTTCTTTTGTTGCACACGCCGTGTGCTGGGGAGGGACAATAATTACCAATCTTACCAATCTTAATCCAATAATATTTTTTATCTTCCACGGAGGCACAGAGAAGCCCCCTCCGTCTCCCCAAAGGGGTAGGGCAAGATCACCTGACATTTCTGCCGTGACGTTCATGACAGCTTCTCTTACTGCTATCTCAATCTTCTCTATCTCGTTGAGCAAAAGCATACGCAGCTTCTTGTCAAAGCGATATAGCATCATAATTTTTTTGAAAGATGCGCCTGTTTTGTATCGGTGTAAGTTCTTTGGCATCTCCAAAAATGGATACATGTATGCAGATAAACGATAATAGCCTATGCTTTCTATATATCGTTCGGCTTTTCGCTCATCGCTAATCTTTAGTCCTCGTGGTTTCAAGAAAATCACGGAGGAGTTTGAACGTGCCAATCTTCCATTTCCGACAATCGAAGAGAATGGTGGTGGTGTGATGGCTGTTGTTATGCGCAAGGTCAATAAGGCAATTTCCGACCATGTCGGTGTAAAATCAGATGAAATAATGGTATATACGAGTTAGTGGTTAACTATATTAGACTTAATGGGTAAGTCTAATATAGTTAACCACTAACTTATTAGGATAGTTTCATTAACTCTGAAACTACAGAGACCTTACTTAATCAAGTATTTCTTACCATTCTGGATGAAGATGCCGTTGGAAGGATTGCTTACTACGTTGCCAGTCAAATCGTATGTCAACGTGGAACGGGAGTTACCAGTGGCAACTCCGTTGATTCCTGTTATGTCAGCACTTGCCTGAATACCTATCTCTGCAGCTGATGACCATGCGTTGTTGTTGACCTCTGACTTGGCAACAAGCTTGAGGTAACGTCCTGCCTTGGCTGATGAGAGTTTTGCAATCTGCTCGGCTGTGGTGTTCTTGAATTCTCCAGTTACGGCAACTGTGCCCCATGTCTTGCCATCAGTGCTGAGGTATGCTTCGTATTCCTTAATCATACCATTGGAGTTTCCATCCTGACGGGCTGTATATGTGATTGCAGTCACCTTGTATATACGTGCCATGTCGATGACGATAGTGTGAGGATGCTTTGGCTCGTTGGCTCCCCATGCTGTGTGCCAGAAAGTACCTGTATTGTTGTCGATGGCATATTTGGCATCATTGCCACCCTGATAGCTGTCAACGCTGACTACCTTCCATCCGCTCTTGTTGATGAACATGTCGAATGAGTAAGTCATCACTGGGCTGTCCAAGAGTCCATCAGATGTACAGTAAGCCTTTACTGTGCATGAGTTGTTGTTTGCAAAGGCAGTAGTATATTTCTTGAAATCGCCTCCGTCAACACTATAGTATATTGTTGCCTTTGGAGTGTTGGTCTTCAACTCTATCCTTCCTGACTTGTTGCGTGAACAATCCACTGGCTGACAGACAGGCATATCAACACGTGCCTTGTCATAGAGTGCTTCCTGTTTTGTTCCCTTTGCCAATGGCATGATGAAGAATCGGAATGATGTGTTTCCAGCGTGAAGCTCGTACTTCTCCATTACATCAGGTCCACAACTGTTGTTACCAAGTCCACGTGTCTTTGCATCGAGACATACGATTGTAGGAGCACAAGTCTTGAACTCCGTTGGGTGCTTAGCACGTGTATTGCCGTTTGTGTAGTTGTCCTCTGGACGGAAGTGGAGTGCTGATGATGACATCATGTCTGGAGCTGAGAAGAGGAGACCTGTTCCATCTGCGTTGGTCACACTCATCCAACGTACATCCTGCTTTGTTCCGTTCTCCTGTGGTTTGATATAGTTTGTAAGCTGGTCGGTTACGGTACTTACGTATGTGCCAGGAAGACATGCTTCCTTACGGTCAACGTAACTGTCCCAAGGTCCACGACCGAGCCATGTGAGGTTTTCCATACCAGAAGGCATCTCAAGACGGAAGCCAATCTTTGGAAGTATTGCGCCTGTGGCTGTAGGACGGATGAATGCATTGGTGAGGATGTCGCCATTGATGCATACCGTGAAGTCGAGTTGTACGTCAAACTCGTTGCCAGCAGTTCCCTTGTAGAGACTCTTCATGGATATGCTTACAGTCTTGCCGTCATCACTCTTTGTCACTTCTGTACCCTTGCCACTAACGGTGAGGTTACGTATGCCCATGTTGTCCCATGCTCCTGTCTTTGAACCATCGTTGTCTGTTGGGAGACGGAAGAGGTTCAACTTCATTGGCTTGTTCACGAGAGTAACACCATTGTATGAGTATGAGTTGAGAGTACCGCTTGACTTGCTGAATACAGCCTTGAAAGCGTCTGTAGATACCGTCACGCTTGCTGATGTCTCGCTTATTGTGAGTTCGCCGTCAATGTTCTTGAGGGCAGCAAGGTCGTAGAGTGGCTTCACAGCGTTCTTGACCGTGAGCTTCTCTTCTGCCACTGTGTAACCAGCATTCTCCCAGAGTGTGTTCTCCTTGAGTGATGCAGAGAAGTGAACGAAGAGTTCACGGTTGTCATTCTGTGTTACAGCTGCTGTGTTGATAGTCACTGTTGTACTGTCATCTGCTGCTACTTCGGTAGTGATGTCACCCTTGTCGGCTACTGTTCCATCTTCCCATACGAGTTCATACTTCACATCGTAAGCTGTGCTTGGGAGGAATGCCTGCTTGTTCTTGAGGAGGAATGTGAGCTTGCCGTTAGCGAGCTTAGCCTTCTTGAACTCGAGTGGCTGGTAAATCTTCTTGGTGTTGTATGTCTTGGCTGTATAGCTCCAGTCTGGCATTACAAGACCGTTGATACAGAAGTTGTTGTCGTTAGGATTGTCACCGAAGTCGCCGCCGTATGCCCAGAATTCCTTGCCTGCGCTGTTCTTGGTGAGGAGACCCTGGTCCTTGAAGTCCCAGATGAACTCACCAGTGAGTGATGGGTACTTCTCGTAGAGGTCGAACATCTCGCGTACGTTACCCATTGAGTTACCCATTGAGTGGCTGTTCTCACACTGGATGTGTGGCTTTGGGTTCTGCTCGTTGAGACGTGATGAGCCCACCCATGCGATGTGTTCGTAGCTGCCGTACATGGTACTTGTCACGTCGGCATACTGACTACCACCCTCATAGTGAGTGAGACGAGTCTTGTCGAGTGCCTTTATGGCATCCTGTACATAGCTGAAGTTGTTACCTCCACCTGATTCGTTTCCGAATGACCACATGAAGATACAAGCGTGATTACGCATCCATTTAACGTGGTTCTCTGAACGCTCTATCATTGCATTGCGGAACTGCTCGAGTGATGAACACTTCTGATAAGCATGACATTCTACATTTGCCTCAGCGAGTACATAGAGACCGTACTTGTCACAGAGGTCGTAGAATATTGGGTCGTTAGGGTAGTGGGATGTGCGGACAGCATTGATGTTGAGTCGCTTCATCGTCTTGATGTCCTGCTCTATCTCCTCGTCAGAGATGGCACGACCGTTGATAGGACTGAAGTCGTGACGGTCAACACCGTGGAACACCATACGCTTACCATTGATAAGGAGGGCACCGTCCTTGCGTATTCCTACTTCACGGAAACCGACCTTACCCCCACGGATATCGACAGCCTTGCCGTCCTTGTCCTTGAGTGTAAGGATGAGGTCGTAGAGGTTAGGCTCTTCGGCACTCCACTTGCGTGGGTTCTTGGCATCCATATCGAGGCTAAGCTCCTTGGCAGAACCGATAGCCTTTGTAGCAAAAGCTACTACCATACCGTTATCCTCGATGCGTGCCTCAACGCTACCACCAGTAAGAACATCACCTGTGAGCGAAACCTTCACGTTAGCCTTGGCATCAGTATATGTGTCGTCAAGGTCTGTTGTGAAGAAGTAGTCGCGTATCTGGCTCTTTGGTGCTGACCAAAGGAAACAATGACGCTGAATACCTGTGAGACGCCAATAGTCCTGACACTCAAGGAACGAACCGCTTGTGAAACGATATACCTGAAGTGCGATGGTGTTTTCGCCCTCAACGAGATATTTTGTTATGTTAAACTCAGATGGGAGATATGAGTCCTCGCTGTAGCCGATGCGCTGACCGTTAATCCAGAGGTAGTAGCCGTGACCTACACCGTTGAAGCGTACATACACGTCACGTCCAGCCCAGTTGGCAGGGATGGTGAATGTGCGACGGTAAGAACCGACAGGGTTCTTCATGTCATTGTTGTAGGAGAACCATCCTGGACGATCAGCCATGACGCTGTAGTTGCTCTCATTGAAAGAGAATGGATAAGCCACGTTGCAGTAGAGAGGCTTGTCCCAGCTCTTGTTGTTGTGGAGACCGAAAATCTGCCAACTTGATGGTACGTCGATGTCTGTCCATGACTGGTCGTTGTAGTCCTTGGCAAAGATGCCAGTATTGACCTGCGACTCGTTCTTGGTCCAGAGGAACTTCCACTTGCCGTCAAGCGAGATGTAATAAGGAGACTTGCGGATGTCATTTGATACGACATCCGATGCACTTGCCATAGGTATGGCAATAGTGTGAGCGGCTTCACGGTTCACACTCGTGATGAGTGGGTTGTCCCATTCCTTGCCTGTCTGTGCAAAGGCTGAGAATGTACCCAAAGTAAAGATTGATAATGCAAAAATTTTATTCATAAATACTAATAATTTAGTTAAATATATTGTTTTTTCTACTTTTTTAGAGAGCTATTTTCTTGCGCCCCTTGATAATGATACCTTTTGGATTTGCGCCAATCTTTCTGCCCATGAGGTCATAACAGCTATTGTCGTTATTATCGCTGTTTACCTTGGGAAGGCATACACCTGTGGTCTGCTCGTTGTAGCTCTTGCTGACTGCTGCATGCACACCCCAGTGAGCAGGCTTGGCGTTAAGACCAGAGTCGTAAATGAGTGGATTACTTGCACGCCATGAATCGTTGTCCTTGAGTCCCCATATCATGACTGTTGTACAGTTATCGACAGTCATGGCTGTGCGTGTGATGGCATAGTAGTCGTCAGCCTGTTGCATGAGTGACTTCTCTGATGTATCTGAT
>CAMOVB010000018.1:0-24047 GCA_946626925.1 uncultured Prevotellaceae bacterium | reverse complement strand
ATTAACCATTACCCCTCTCCCAATTTGTCATTTACTAATATTTTTGAAACAAAATTAATTATTTATTTATTAATTAACATTAAAAAAATGTAATTTTGCAACCAAAAGAAGGAAAAAAATAAAAACACGCTTTTTATTTCCTTTAAACTATTATCAAAAAATAACCATATCTTCATTCTTTATGGAGGTAACAACATAAACAAACATAATGAGACACGAATTAAACCGTTCAAATGAATTTAAAATATTTTATAAGAAATCTTTGTTTATGCCATTCTGATGGCAAAACTTTGATATAAAAACATTCTGCTGTGGGTTGACGGATTCACAGTTAATGTTTCGCATCCTATTGTTTTCATGGAACAATTCGATACAAGCGCTTAACATATCACATTTGTGTTCATGACTATTAACCATGATAATTTTGAACATTTTATAATTTTAGAAAAAACTAACTAGGGGGAGGAGCATGTATTCCTCCCTCCAAAATAAAAAGTTTATTATGAAAAAGATACTAATTTTTTTATTCTCATTGCTAATTCTTACTTCATGCGACGAGAAAGAGATTGAGAACCAAATTGGGGGAATTGGTTATATTTATCATGCAAGACAATGTAAATATGCATGGGCACTGAATGTCGGTTTAGATCCAGTACCATATTATGATACATTTGTGTATGAAAAGAATTTTTTACCCAAAGGAGATAGTGTCAGTATTGATAAGTACGAATTGTATTTTACGACATTAAATGCCAGTTTGGATAGTATAAAGGAATCAGACTTGTATGATTTTCAGAGGATAAGCGATTATAACGATTATAATCGAAGGCTTAAATCCGGTGCCTCTGATTCGATAGTGTGCCCCCCATTCATTGCTATTGCATATCTAAAAAATACTTATGAAGAAGCTCACGACATTGTAATTGAGAAAAAGTTAGATGACTATTTCAGGAGAATGTCGAAAACCAGAATGAATTTTGTGGATTTAGACTATCGTACGACTCCTATTAAGAATCTTAATATTACGGCATCACAAGATTTTAATGGAATTAAAGCTGGGAAGTCCCTCAATAGTCTGTTTGTTGTTAGTGGATACGAAAGCCGCCATTATTTTATAATCACCGCAAACAAAGACCTTATTACGGATGCGGACAAAATAAGAGATATTAGTATTGATCAATACTTGTATTACCATCCAATGGCTCCAGCTTCCTTATACATGAAGTTCCGTGATAATGTAAATGTTAGTGCTCCCGTGGAGACGACGTTCCGTATAGAGATAACAACAGATGAAGGAAATGTGATAAAGTGTGAAACACCATTGGTCACATTGATGCCTAATGAGGAATAAAGGATGAAAACAGGAACTTGTATATCAATATTATTGTTCGTATTATCTGCGTTGTGCGTAACGAGTTGCGTAGAAGATATAGAATCTGAACAATTCCACAAGAGGGAGATTGTGGTAAACTGTCTTCTTACAGATGATACTATTCAGCACCTTTCGCTTACATATTCAAATGAATTGGGTAATACAACGTATGATGAAGTAAAAGAAGCTACAGTCTCGCTATATGATAAATGGGGACTTGTGGGTACTTTTGATAAGATTTCATACGGAGAGTGGCAACTTAAATATAAGCCAAAGGCAAATCGGGGATATAAACTTGTAGTTGAAGTGCCTGGAAAGGAAACCGTATATGCAGAAACTACTTTCCCTGAGAAACTTGAAGTTTATAGGGAGAAAAGAAATGATACAGAGAAAAGTCGCTGCTTTAATGTGAACAGTGATAAGGCATATTGGATTTTTGCATTTAACAAACTATTTGATACAATAATGTTTCCGCCTGTATTGGAGGACAGGTTTGACATTATAGATGCTTTGGGAACAGACAGCCATTATGCCGATGATTTTAATGTACTAATGGTAAGTGATTTTTTTGCGCGTAAGCATGATGTTTATGTCAGGATGTTGCCAACAAACGGTACATATAGTTTTAATTTGTTTGACTTGCGTACGTGCCTTGTGGTGTTTCGCTCTGCATCCGAAGAATATGATAAATATCATAAGTCAAGTCTTGAAAAGATGTATGTGTATCAGGCATTCGATGATCCGACCCAAAGATTTGACGAGACTGTTGTGTATAGCAATATTCATAATGGATTAGGCATTTTCGGTGCATATAGTGACGTACTGATAAACTGTAACATTTCACTACCTGATTAATCATATATGAGAATAAAATCATTTATTGTATTGGTACTTGTTGCGAATAATGCTTTCTCACAGAATGAGAATGAAAAAGTGCCGAATGAAAATGTAAAGGATACTTTCCTGCTTAAGGAAGCAACTGTGGTTGCACAGACTCCTGCACAGAAAGGTAACATGTTCAGATATGATGTGGATCAGGCGGCAATGACAATCTCCGTATTGGGAGAACCTGATGTCTTGAGGCATATCAGTAGCTTGCCCGGAGTGTCAACTGGTGTGGAAGGTACTTTGGGATTGTTTGTAAGAGGAGGCAACTGTGGAAGTAACGGATTGTTCTTTAATGATGTTCCGTTGTATGTGTCGTCCCATCTTATGGGATTCGTGTCTGTATTTCCACCTGAAATGGTGGATAATACTACCTTCTATCAAGGTGGATTTAGTCCTTCAAAAGGTAATATGTCGTCCTCATTGTTGGATGTGACGCCTAAAAAACATTTTGGCACTCCATATAATGGTACTTTTTATATATCGCCATATTTATCTGGATTGTACCAAAGCCTCCCGATAATAAAGAACAAAGTATCGTTACAGCTATCCGGCAGAACGACATTTGCACCATACATTTTCAATTGGTTCAATAAAACTAAATCAAGACTGGATATTGATGTGTATGATTTGTGTGCAAAGCTGGATTGTAGATTGACGGACAAAAGTGTTATTGACCTGATGTATTTCCGCACTAATGATAATTTTGATTATCTCGGTGCGGCAGGTAACAATGTGGTGCAAAAATGGGAATCTACTATTTGGAAGGCTGGGTGGAACTTATATGTAAATGACCAATTCAGTCTGAATACAGTGGCATACAAGAACCATGTGTGTTCTGTCCAAAGAGAAAAATCTCCATATTATATTAATCCTAAAGAGGATAATTCGAGGTTGGAATTGAGCTCCTCTTTGAAAGAATGGTGTATATCTTCTAAAATGAATTGGGTGGTAAATAACAGACTTACCATAAATGGCGGATTCTCGACGCAGCATCAGAAATTCTATATGGGAAATCATGAGTATATGCGCGCAGATGATATATACAAAACAAATGAACTGAATACGGACAATACATTGAATGCCTTATTTGCAGAAGCAAAGTATAATGTGGAACAACTGACAGATGTAAGTCTTGGATTAAGACTAATATCCCAAAGTAATGGAAAAAAAAGTCATAGTGGAATTGACGTGCATATCTTGAACCACTGGTACATTCTCAGTAATTTGGGCGTTGAGTTGTCTTTCGATAAGATGAATCAGTTCTATCATGTACTTGAAGGACTTCCTACAGGATGGTCTATGAATTTGATGACAGCAAGTAATGACAGATATCCGTCAGAAGAAACCAAGCAATTCTACGCAGGATTATTTGTGAACGAGAGAATTTGGAATTCTGATTTTAGAGCTACCATAGGTGGCTATTACAGAACGATGGATGGACTTGTATCGTATAAGAATGCGCGTAATGCTTTTGGATTCAGTACAACATCGTGGGAAAAAGATGTATGTCAGGGTAAAGGCAAATCATACGGTCTTGAAAGTTCCATTTCTCTCAGGTCAGATAAAGTGCAGACTTCATTGTCATACACACTGTCAAAGACAGACAGAACATATGCAGAAATGAATAAAGGAAAGTCGTTTCCGTTTAAGTTTGACAGACGTCATATATTGAATTTTGAAGGTGCATATATTTTTGCAAAAACAAAAGGAAAAAGAATCAGGTATGAACACACGGCTGGATGTGCCGTATCTTATTTTTCAGGCAATCATGTAACATTGCCAATAGGAACATACAAGGGAATAGAACCTCCTTATTGGCTCGAAGCAAATAGTGGATGGATATGCCCGGATGAATTTTACCTACACATCTACGACCGCCAGAATATGTCTGAGGTGAATGCAATACAAATGAAGGATTATTTCAGAACTGACGTGTCTTATTCGATGAAAAGAATTGGTAAGAGAGTTACAAATGAATGTACGGTCTCTGTTTATAATGTCTTTAACAGACATAATCCATACACCATCTTTCATGAGGATGATAAATGGAAACAACTCAGTATCCTTCCTATAATGCCATCTATAAGATGGTGCATTAGTTGGAGATAAAAAGTTTTTTCATTTATCCATATCAAGCCTTTTCCGGTAATCTGATTGATACTTAGTTTTAAGTTTTTTGGAATGAAATCCAAAATTATTATAAGATTTTTGGATTTTAAGTACTTTTGCGTACTTTAAAAGCAAATTCGCAAGCATTCCAACTACAACAGGTTTAACGCTAAAAAATGGAGCACCCCAACTGCATATAGGAGTGCTCCATTTCTTTATATATGGACGAAAAAATTAAGTGAACATGCTTTTAACTTTTACTATTAAACATCTCTACAGCTCCACCCCAAGTCGTAAGATGCCAACGACGGAGCTCTTCGTGTCCTGTGATATGAAATGGGCTGTTGGTTGAACATACACATGCTCAGAGAGATGAATCTTACAGGTAAGCTCGGTTGCCCATTCGTCTATGTCCTCAAAGTGAGCATAGTCAGAAAAAAGTCCAAACTCAGCATTCTTTATGGTCAGTCTCCCGCCAAGTCCTGCAAAATCATGGCAGTAACTATCCGAGCAAAAAGCATGTGAATAACCACCTAAGAGAGTGAATGAGTTCGTCACTTTCTGCTCAGCATACGTCCATAACGTGATGCGTGCCCTACGTTCATTTGTCTGACTTGGGTCGCCATAGTGCAAGCCTCCACCAAGGAAATAATGACTGTCATCATGCTTGTATTCACCCTGTGCGAGAGCAAACACTCCATCACTCTTAGGACATACACGGAACACGTTTTCACGCCCCGTAAATCTGTTATATCCGACGCCATTATAAAGAGCACTAACAAAGCCAAAACGTTCATCATCATGCCTATAGCGCACGCCAACTGATGCCACAGGATAATTTGCAATAGAATAATTTAATGATATGGTAGGATAAATACCACATGAGCTATTGGTAAACAGCCCTGTGACATCACTTGCAAAGAAGTCTTCATTCATATTATGCACACCAAACAACACATTGTTATGAGCATCTATATCCCACTCCACACAAGCTACGAACAAAGCAAGCGAAAGGTTGTCAATCTCAATGTTTGACGCCCCCTGAATATCATTGGCAATATACGCTTCATTCGATTTGGCTGCACTAATGGTTGAAGCCCTTAGCTTAACACGCTCTGACAATGGCAATTCACCATTAAGCCTAAGATAGTTTACAAAATTACTTTCACCCTTAAAATCTGTCTGTAACTCCGTGATATATTCCATACCCACACTTTGGGCATATAGCATTTTACCACATAAAAGGAGAGTCATCATCCACAATACTCTCTTGTTCATATATTTCAATCTGTTTTTTTTGCAAAGGTATTGATTATAGTTATTAATAGCAATCGCCCAACCTCAATTTACCCATTTATGAGTATCAAATTTCACCACCAATGAGTACAATTTTATACTACCATACCAACTATTGAGTATCTATATTCTCCGTCAGAATACTCAATAACGATTAGTCATCATCAAATATATTTTCACATTGATTACCTTTTGCTGCAAAGAAGTACAATACATAATACAACACACAAATTACTTACAATCAAAAAAAATCACGCTCACCAACATTGTCGTTGGTAAGCGTGAAGTATATATTAATCAAATCACTTTCCCTTTACAATTTTCTTTATTTCATTCAGCTTGTTAAGTGCTTCGAGTGGTGTGAGATTGTTTACATCTATATTGAGTATCTCGTCACGTACTTGGCAGAGGACTGGGTCGTCAAGTTGGAAGAAACTGAGCTGACTGCCTGCTGGGGCTGCCTGTATGGCTGTTGTATCAGGTTTCGATACCGATTCACCTGAGTTGTTGCGTTCAAGGTCCTTGAGCACTTGCTCTGCTCGCTTCACCACGGCAGGATTCATACCTGCTATCTTTGCTACGTGAATACCGAAAGAGTGCTCACTACCTCCAGGCATGAGTTTACGCATGAAGATGACCTTTCCGTTTACTTCTCGTACAGACACATTAAAGTTCTTTACGCGAGAGAAGAGGTTCTCCATCTCGTTTAGTTCATGATAGTGTGTAGCGAAAAGCGTACGTGCATGTGTCTTTGGGTTCTCGTGTATGTACTCTACGATTGCCCACGCAATGGAGATACCGTCGTAAGTTGAAGTACCTCTTCCAAGCTCATCAAACAGTACGAGTGAACGTTCCGTAATGTTGTTCAGAATGCTCGCCGCTTCGTTCATCTCTACCATGAATGTTGATTCTCCAAGTGAGATATTATCGCTTGCACCAACACGTGTGAATATCTTGTCGCACAAGCCTATGCGTGCACTTTCAGCAGGTACAAATGAACCTATCTGGGCAAGGAGTGTAATGAGTGCTGTCTGGCGTAAGAGAGCCGATTTACCTGCCATGTTAGGACCTGTGAGTATGATTATCTGCTGTGTTTCTGAATCGAGGTACACATCATTAGGTACATACTGCTCGCCAATAGGAAGTTGACGCTCGATAACTGGGTGACGCCCCTGTTTGATGTCTATCACGAGGCTGTCATCTACAACTGGTCGGTTATATCTGTTAGCCATGGCAGAAGTGGCAAAAGAGAGAAGACAGTCGAGGTTAGCCACAAGCGTTGAGTTGCTCTGTATGGCTGCAATAAACTCGTTGGCGTATGCTATAAGTTCGCCATATAGTTGTGCCTCTATGACATCTATCTTATCCTCTGCACCAAGAATCTTCTCTTCGTATTCCTTGAGTTCTTGAGTGATGTATCGTTCTGCCTGTGTGAGTGTCTGCTTACGTATCCACTCCTGTGGCACGAGGTCCTTGTATGTGTTGCGTACCTCAATATAGTAGCCAAAGACGTTATTAAAGCCAATCTTCAAGCTCTGAATACCAGTTGCTTCTGTCTCACGTTCCTGTATCTGTAATAGATAGTCTTTTCCGCTGAATGCTATGCTACGGAGTTCATCAAGTTCATTGCTCACTCCGTTTGCTATGACCGCCTGTTTCTTACCGAGTGCAGCAGGAGGATTATCCACCAAGTCGTGAGTAATCCTATCACGAAGTTCGATACATGCATCCAATTTCTCACCTATGGCACGAAGGCTCTCACTTTCTGAGTCGAGACATAACTGCTTCATTGGCTCGATGGCGTTGAGGGCATTCTTCAGCTGTGCCATGTCACGAGGAGTAGCACGATTAACAGCAATCTTCGAACCAATACGTTCGAGGTCACCTATCTGACGCATATACTCTTCTATGGAGTCGCGGAAATCAGGTTTACGGAAGAAATATTCCACCACGTCCTGACGGTCCCTAATCTTCTTCACATCCTTCAGAGGGAAGAGCATCCATCGGCGTAGCATACGCGCACCCATTGGGCTTACTGTCTTATCTATTACGTCAAGCAGGCTCGTTCCGCCTTCATTCATTGAGCCTACAAGTTCGAGACTACGGATGGTGAATCGGTCAAGTCGCACATACTTATCCTCCTCTATGCGCTGGAGGTTACGGATATGTGATACCTGTGTATGTTGAGTATGCTCAAGGTAGAAGAGTATGGCACCAGAAGCGATGATACCGTTCTTCAGGTGCTCCACGCCAAATCCCTTGAGGTTTTTTGTACCAAAGTGTGTAGTAAGCTTCTTGTATGCCGTCTCGTCAGTATAAATCCAGTCGTCCTGTTCATACACGCAATACTTACTTCCGAAGTTTCCCTCGAACATTAGTTTCTTGCCTCTCTCGTAGAGTACCTCCTTAGGGGCAATGTTCACAAGAAGCTTGTCTATGTAGTCGGTCGTTCCTTCTGCAGTAAGGAACTCACCAGTAGAGATGTCGAGGAAGGCAACACCACAAGCCGTCTTGCCGAAGTGAACGGATGCAAGAAAATTATTCTCCTTATAGTTCAGCACATTGTCGCTGAGTGCCACACCTGGAGTAACAAGTTCCGTGATACCACGCTTAACAAGTTTCTTGGTAAGTTTAGGGTCTTCAAGTTGGTCGCATATTGCAACACGCTTACCTGCACGGATAAGTTTTGGCAAATATGTGTCAAGAGCATGATGAGGGAAACCAGCCATAGCCGTACCACTTGCGCTTGTTCCAGCCACGCTGCTTCGCTTGGTAAGAGTTATACCAAGAATCTCTGCTGCCACACCAGCATCCTCATTATATGTTTCATAGAAGTCGCCACAACGAAACAGAAGCAAAGCATCTGGGTGTTTTGCCTTTAAATCATAGAACTGTTTCATCATTGGGGTCAATTCTTCTTTCTTTGCCATTTTTAAAATTTCTCTTTGGTTAAAAAACACGCAAAGTTAATAAAACTAAGCATAAATATATTAATAGAATATTAAAAATATGTAAAAATACACCTCTTATAGGTGATAGCGTTATCAGAAAACAAAAATCTTACTACTTTTGCATACGAATTAAATAAAATGACCCACAAGAAAAGGTACATATTCATCACATTACTATTCCTGACATTATCATCAAGTATGAATGCCCAGCGAATAGAGGCAACCCGTCAGAATGATTTAGACATGACTGGGGCGCCTATCTTTTCGCATGGCTGCTACTATACAGGTATGGTAGAGGATAATGGAGAAATGATACC
The DNA here is from genome assembly GCA_946626925.1 of uncultured Prevotellaceae bacterium. Taxonomy (GTDB): domain Bacteria; phylum Bacteroidota; class Bacteroidia; order Bacteroidales; family Bacteroidaceae; genus Minthosoma. Next base: position 15,114 of record CAMOVB010000018.1, on the reverse strand, counting down.
AAGCTTTGCATATTCTGACTTCTATGTATTCAAGAAATTGGTGTTCAAAAATGCACGTGAGGCAAGGAAATACTATAAGATAGCCAATAACATCAAGAAAGTCTATCCTATTGCTTGCGAGATAAAGCAAACACTTGACAAGACCATCGCTCACCTTGACTCGCTACCAGATAAAAAAGCAAGGGACGAATACATGAAACAAGCGGAAAAGGAACTAAAAAAACAATATACTCCAAGGCTCAAGAAACTGACCTTTTCACAGGGAAAACTACTCATTAAGCTTATTGACCGTCAATGTAACCACACAAGTTACGAGCTCATCAAGATGTACATGGGTAGTTTCAAGGCTGGTTTCTACAACACCTTCGCAAGCCTCTTCGGAGCAAGCCTCAAAAAAGAGTACGATGCTGAGTGCGACGATCGCCTCACAGAGCGTTGCATCCTTTTGATTGAGTCAGGACAAATGTAAACTCCTTCGGAGAGTTAAAAGTTGGGTTCTTAAGTTTTTAAGTTCTTAAGTTTTTGAGTTTACACATAATAGTTGGATAATATAAATGAGATAAATATACGACATGAACAAAGTAATCATTTCGACAGATATTAAGACAACGCTTACAGAGGCTGTTGAATCTGTCAAGCACGACAAACTGTTTATACTTACAGATGAGACTACACAGGCTCTTTGCTATCCTGTAGTCAAGGATATCCCTTGCCTCAAGGATGCTATAGTCATTACTATAGGTGCAACAGACACACACAAGACTCTTGAGACACTTGCAAGCGTATGGACACAACTGGGTAATGGTGGTGGTACTCGCCATTCACTCATGGTGAACCTTGGTGGAGGAATGGTTACTGACCTCGGTGGCTTTGCTGCAAGCACATTCAAGAGAGGAATAAAATACATAAACATACCTACTACACTTCTTTCTATGGTTGATGCGAGTGTTGGAGGAAAGACAGGCATCAACTTCAATGGACTGAAGAATGAGATTGGCGTGTTCAACTCACCTGAAACGGTAATATTAGATACTGAGTTTCTCAAGACACTCGACCACGAGAACATCTGTTCAGGATATGCCGAAATGATAAAACATGGCTTACTTGTAAGTGACAAACTGAAGGGAGAACCTTCTGCCGATGGTAAGGACTATACTGACTTTGGATTGCTTCTCAACTTTGACCTTGACAACGTGGATTACCCTCTTCTCGGACAGATGGTAGGAGCAAGTGTTGCCATCAAGGAGAAAGTGGTTGAGGAAGACCCATTTGAACATGGCATACGTAAGGCACTCAATCTTGGACATACAGCAGGACACGCTTTCGAGAGTTGGGCACTCACACGTAAGCCTTATCTCCACGGCTATGCTGTTGCATGGGGTATCATCTGCGAACTTTACCTATCATGTGTAAAGACAGGTTTCCCTACAGATAAGATGCGTCAGACAGTACGTTTCATCAAAGAGAACTACGGTATTCTTCCTATCACCTGTGACGATTATGAGGAACTCTTTGAGTATATGACTCACGACAAGAAGAACTCCGCAGGCATAATCAATTTCACTCTCCTTGGTAATATAGGCGATATTCGCATCAATCAGACAGCTACAAAGGACGAAATATTCGAAATGCTCGACTTCTTTCGTGAAGGTTAGTTTGTCATAAAAGTCTATGACAAGCAACTTCTATCATTCCACAAGTTGAACCTCATAGTTAATCTCGGCAGGATTGTTGGCTATGCGCATGATGATAGGAAGGTTGATGTCCTTCCTTATCCACATCTCTGTACCTTCTGCATCATCCTTTATATGCAGAAGGTTTCCATCCGTACCAACAAGTCTATAATCAGTATTTGCAATACGACATTTACCATTATTGATAATGTCATTATATACGTCTCTTGATATGACTCCGAACAGGTCTGTGTCAGGCAGGTCTATGTGCTGTCCGTCAAGAGGCTGTATGTAGCTTATGTTCGTTGCATGGGCACGAGCTGAAGCAGACATGGTGTAGTCGCCTTCCCAGTATCTTAGGTTACGCTTTATGCCCCATCTAAGGATGAGTTGTCCGTCTGCTGTCTCGCTGAACGTAACATCAAAACGGCGTGTCTGTCCATGTAGCTTATAGACAAAGCGGTACTGTTGTGGCTTCTCTATACATAATTCACCACCCATCAACAACTGACTGTGTGTAATTCTATTGTCTTGCAATAGCTTTCCATTAAAGAATGCCTGACTTTTATTGCCCTTGATGGTCTTTATATTAATTCTCTTGCCATTATCTAAAGTAATGGTAAGACTGTCTAACAGAGGTTCATGTACAATATAATAGTCATGTCCCGCATTAGGATATAGTCCCATAGCATGAAAAGCATACCAACTTGACATGGCTCCTCCGTCATCATTACCTGGAATACCATCCACAGCATCACTATAATTACGGTTGATGATTGACTTAACACGATATGATGTCTTGTCAGGACGACCTACCCAATGATACAGACAAGGCGTGAGGAACGAAGGTTCATTTGCCACATTATAATATCCATGAGCAAAGAACGTGTCAAGTCTGCGTTCGAAGGCTTCTTTGCCTCCACAAGCCTCCACAAGTGCAGGAATATCGTGAGGAATACTGAAGGAGTATTCCCAACTGCTTGCCTCATAGAAGAAGCAATCCCACCATGCACAATACCATGGACCTTCATAGCTTACATCCGGAGTGTAGTGGAACGCCTGAGGGTTTAGCCTGCTATGGCCAAACGGAACGGAGTCAAGCCATTCGCCTTCTGCATTACGTGGCATGATAAAACCTCTTGCACCATCATGTTCATAGTCCTTACGCCATAAGTTCTTCCAGCGTTCGCTCTGTGCCATATACTTGTCATATACTTTCTGTTTGCCAAGATGTTTTGCAACCTGAGCAATAGACCAGTCGCAAAAGGCATATTCAACGGTACGGTTACCACCTCTCGCCACTCCGTAAGGTACATAGCCGAGAGTATTGTATTCCTTCAGTCCACCACGTCCTTCAGCCTCATCATCCTTTGGAGCTACGGTAGCATCCTTTATCATGGCTTCAAGTGCAAGTTTATAGTCAAGCTTGAGTCCTTTGGCAAGTGCATCGGCTATGACAATCTCTGCATTACTTCCGCCTTGTGTCCTTCCGTTTGAGTTTCCGCTACGTGCATCCGGCATGTAGCCTGTCTGCTTGTAGATATCGAGCAATGAGGCAGCGATGGCTGTTGCCCTCTGTGGGTCAAGGAGTGAAAGGATAGGCGTACTTGTGCGGTACGTGTCCCATATAGCATAATAGTCGTCGTAGAGACCATTATCCTTTGTGCGGTCAACTGGCATGAGCATGGTATGGTATAAGGCTGTATAGAACATCCTTTTCTCACGTTCAGGTGTACTTTCTGCAAGCTGTACCTTACCGAGCACCCTTTCCCACTTGTCTATACATTCATCGTATGTCCTTTGGAAGTCCCAATGAGGAATGTCTTCTTCAAGGTTCTGCCTTGCCTTGTCAACAGACACGAAACTGATACCAATCTTGATGTCTGCCACATCCACCTTTGTGCCTTCAGTTTTCTTCATCTTAGCATAGAAGAACACCTTGTAAGGCGCACCATTGTTCCAGCCTCCGCTGATACATTGCCATCCGCTTGCTGCATCAGGTGTAGAAGTCAACAGACGACTACCTTCGTATTGCTGAGCCTCACGAGCCTTTGGCACAGGACTCTTGCCAAGGAAATGCTCAAGGTCGAACCTTAGCTTTACAGGATAAGAATGTGGAACGGTCACACGATAATAAGATGCACGTTCAGACGTAGTTATCTCAACCTTGGCCTTACTTTCCTGAAGGTTGCACGCATAATACCCCAATCGTATATCCTCCGACGTGCGATGCTGTGGCTCATCGAACATATCAAGCAGGATGTTGCCATATTTAGGTCCACCACCAGTACCGCTCACGTGTGTCTGGGAGAAGCCGCTCACCATGGCAGGCATGGCTTCCCATCCAGCGTTATTGTCCACTCCGCAGTCAGGTCCTGGCTTTACCATTCCGTATGGACAGCTTGGACCTACGAACACACGTCCCAGTCCCTCGCTTCCGATGCGAGGGTCAACGTAATCCGTCACCTTGCCTTGTGCATAAGTGCAGATGGAAATGAACGTGAGAAGTAATGATAGTATTATGCGCATGGTGTTTGAATTAAGAAGTTTATTCCTGTACAAATACACGCTGAACGCGTGTTGATACACCTGTAAGTACCTCGTAAGGAATAGTACCTATCACGTCGCTAAGAGTCGTGACAGGAAGCTCGTCACCAAAGATGACGGCATAGTCGCCTACCTTACAGTCTATATCTGTTACATCAATCATGCACACGTCCATACATATATTGCCCACATACTCAGCCTTCTTGCCATTAACGAGACAATAGCACTTTCTATTGCCAAGATGACGGTCAAGTCCGTCGGCATAGCCAACTGGTATAGCGGCAATACGACTGTCACGTTCAAGTACCGTACGACGACTGTAGCCGATAGAGTCACCTGCTGGAACGTCACGTATCTGGAGAATAGTGGTCTTGAGTGTTGCTACATTATGTATCACCTCGTTGTTGCGAGGATTGATACCATACAATCCGAGTCCGAGACGACACATGTCAAGGTGATACTCTGGGAAGTGCTCAATACCAGCAGAGTTGCAGATGTGACGTATTATCTTATGTGAATAAGCTGCCTGAAGTTCCTTACTACCCTTGTCAAAGAGTGCAAACTGATGACGTGAGAACTCGTCAAACTCATCGCCGTCGCTACCTACAAAGTGACTGAATACGGAGCATGGCACGAGTGCTGTCTGGCGCTTTAGTCTCTCGATGAGTCGTGGCATGTCCTTCTCAGGATTGAATCCGAGACGGTGCATACCTGTGTCAAGCTTGACATGTATAGGGAAGTTAGTGATACCTTCTTTCTCAGCTGCATGAATGAGTGCCTCAAGAAGTTCAAAGCTGAACACCTCTGGTTCGAGTCGGTAGTCAAACAACATCTTGAACGAAGTCATCTCTGGATTCATAATCATGATATTGCTTGTTATTCCAGCCTTACGAAGGTCAGCACCTTCATCTGCAACAGCTACGGCAAGATAATCCACGCCTGCATCCTGAAGAGTCTTACTTGTCTCCAGCGAACCGACACCGTATGCACTTGCCTTGACCATACACACAAGTTTTGTCTCAGGCTTCATAAACTGGCGATAGTAGTTTACATTCTCCTTGAGAGCAGAAAGATTAACCTCAAGTATTGTCTGGTGTACCTTGAGAGTGAGGTAGTCCGAAACCTTGTCAAAGGAGAACTTACGTGCTCCCTTGATAAGGATGAACTCGTTACGAAGGTTAGTGAACACGTCACTCACAAGAAGCTCGTCCGTATTCTTGAATCCATGGAACTCCATAGGGAAGTAACCACCGCAGCTGCTTATCTCCTCACCCACTCCAATGACCTTCTGTATGCCACGGCTCTTAGCCATCTGTGCCACACGGCCATAAAGACTCTTTGGCGACTCTCCACTCTGGAGGATGTCAGAGAGTATGAGTGTGCGTGTCTGTTCCTTCTTGTCAGGACGACGTGACATGAAGTCAAGGGCGATGTCAAGACTCTGCACATCACTATTGTATGTATCGTTGATGAGTGTACAGTTGTTGATACCATCCTTCACCTCCATACGCATGGCTACAGGCTCAAGGTGTGACATCCTTGCACACAAGTCCTCTATTGAGAGTGTAAGGATTGAACGTGGGCTACCACTATTCTGTTCTACGTACTCTCGAAGAGCAAGAACAACGGCAAAGCATGTTATAGAGTTCTCTACTGCTGCATTATCTATGAAGTTGATGGTGTATTGACCGATTTCACCACGATACTCAAACTTGACAACTGTCTTGTTGTCTTCCTTGTCCACACTACGGATGGTGAGGTTACAGTCGTTGTCAGCATTATTCCATGTGAATCGCTCTACCTTTGAAGGTATCATGGCTGAACAACGCTTGATAGTTGTGTCAGAATAATTGAGCACTACGTTCTTACAACCCTTGAAGAGCTTCATCTTCTCCGTACACTTGATGTCGTAAGAGAGGAAATTCTTCTGATGAGCCTCACCTATATTTGTTATTACACCAATAGTAGGCTTGACAATAGACTCAATCTTGTCCATCTCGCCCACTTCGCTTATACCAGCCTCGATGATGGCAAAGTCATTATGCTTATCCACAAGCCACAGGCTGAGAGGTACTCCCACTTGAGAATTGAAACTGCGAGGAGAGCGACACACGTTGTAGTCGATTGAAAGGAGCTGGTACAACCATTCCTTGACAGTAGTCTTACCGTTAGAACCTGTTATGGCTATGATAGGAATATCAAGCTGGTTGCGATGATATGCTGCCAACTGCTGTATGGACTTGAGTGAAGAATCAACAACAAGGAAATTGGCATCATTCATCTGCTCATACTCCTTACTCTCAACAAAGGTACTCTTACTTTCCACCACATAGTTCTTCACACCTCGCTTGTAGAGCTCAGAGATGTACTTGTGTCCATCATTCTTCTGAGTCCTCATAGCAAAGAAGAGGGTCTCATCTGGGAAACAAAGTGAACGGCTGTCAATAAGCAGCCAGTTTATTGTATTTTCGTTCTTGCCAATTCGTTTAGCACCAATAATCTTGGTTATATCAGAAATGCTGTAATGCATAGTCCTAAAAAATTAGGCCCCCACCTAACCTCCCCGAGGGGAGGGACGCCATCCGGAATCAGGCGAAGGATTGTTTATATGTTTAATTATTCATCTAATAATAAAGTGCCAGAGCGTTAGCCATTGTCACTCGTCCAGTCTTTCTCCCCTTAGGGAGGGCTGGGGTGGGGCTTTTTACTTAAACACCAGCGTTACGAGTCTTTCCTCCGCCAGTATCTCCTTTGCCACTTCGTGCAGACGTTTTGGAGTGACCTTGTGTAGCTGATTGTATGTATCTTCCATACCTTCAAACTTATTATAATGGAGATAACACTTTGCCATGTCGAGCGCATAGTTCTCGAAGTTGTCACAAGCCACGCCTATCTGTCCTTCTATCTGCTTCATGTAGGCAGCAAACTGACGTTCGGAGAGCGGAGCCTCCATAAGCTTGTCAAGCTCCTTGCGCACAATCTTGATACACTTGTTCACATCTTCCTCGTCACAACCGAAGTAGATGGCAAAGGTACTTGTGTCCGTATAGTTCGTGAGCGAACTCTCAACGGTATATACAAGTCCTCTGTGTTCACGAAGGGCGATGTTGAGGCGTGAGTTCATACCTGGTCCTCCGAGTATGTTGTTGAGGAAATACATCACGATACGGTTGTTCGACTCTGACGAATAGGCTGGACAACCAATCATGACGTGTGCCTGATGCGTGTCACGATTCTCCACTATCGTCTTGCCTGCCGAAGCACATAATGGCGGTGGAGGCGGTGGTGGCGCGTCTGCATTTTCGTTATTTGCATTTGCCTTGTCCTTGTCTATCATCTTCGTACCCTCGTTGCCGAAGTATTTCTTGGCAAGACGAACGACATCGTTGAACTTAACCGCTCCAAAGACAAACAGCACCATCTTGTCAGGACGGTAGAGGCGATTGACAAATGCCCTGGCATCTTCCGACGAGAAGCCTCGAACCATCTCTGGCGTTCCGAGTATGTCATGACCAAGTGATGAGTTCTCGTAGATGATATCCTCAAACTTGTCGAAGATAAGCTCGGATGGTGAGTCGTTATAGCTCTCTATCTCATCAACTATGACCTCCGACTCCTTGTCTATCTCGCTCTGTGGATAGGTACTATGGAATACGATATCCGCCAACAGCTCTATGGCACGAGGAAGATGTTCCTTGAGGAAAGCTGAATAGACAACCGTCTCTTCCTTGTTGGTATAGGCATTCAGGTCGCCTCCCACACTCTCCAGACGATTGATGATATGCCAAGCCTTACGGCGTTCCGTTCCCTTGAACATCATGTGTTCGCAGAAATGTGCCATACCATGCTCTGTTTCCAGTTCGTCACGAGTACCAGCATCTATGGACACTCCACAATACGCCACATTGGTTGGTGATGATATGTGGATTATCCTTAGCCCGTTATCAAGTGTATATGTATTGCTTGTTTCTGTCATTTCTTTGAGTTTTTAAGTTTTTATGTTTTTGAGTTTGTAAGTTTTTATGTTCTTGCGGATAGCTTATTCCGCGAAAACAAAAAAACTCAAAAACATATAAACTCACAAACTTAATATATTATCAATCCTGCAAGTCCGCAAAGAAGAATCATCAGTATCGGATGAATCTTGAATTTGCGTGTTCCGAAGAACGAGAACAGGAAGATGAGTATGCTTACTATAAACACAAATGTTGATTCCTTTGGATTGCTAAAGTTCTCCTCAGACATAAGCATCACGGCTGCCGACACGAGCAATCCCACGATGGCAGGACGGAGTGTCCCGAATACGGATTGTACACCTCGTGACTTGCTATGTTTCAAGAGTGCCTTGCTGATAAGTATCATCAGGATGAATGGTAGCCAGATGATGCTGAGTGATGCTATGACTGCTCCGAGCACAGCCATCCATTCAGGATAACCCTCGTTTATTACCGCAGTATAACCTGCGTATGTGGCACAGTTGATGCCTATAGGTCCCGGTGTTGACTGACTCACAGCCACGATGTCCGTAAACTCGCTTACCGTGAGCCAATGGTTCTTATACACCACCTCGTTCTGTATGAGTGAAAGCATAGCATATCCTCCACCAAAGTTGAAGATACCTATCTTTGAGAATACTATGAATAACTTTAGAAATACCATAAAGCCCCCCACCCCCCAAAGGGGGCGGCCTCCGGATTGGGGGTGGAGACCAATATATAATTTATTTTTTATTTTTTCTACCGAATAGCCCGGATGGCTGCCCCCTTTGGGGGTTAGGGGGCAATTCTTCCATACACATATCCCCCTATTCCTGCTCCGACAATACACCATATAGGTGAGACACCGAAGGCACAGATGAGGAGGGCACATACGATAGGAATCCATACGTTGTACCACGTTATCTTTGCCGACTTTGCCATACTGAAGCAAGGGGCAAGGATGAGTGCCACGACACAAGGACGTACGCCCATGAAGAATTTCTCCACGTATTCGTTATCCTTGAACGACTGGAAGAACATGGCGATAAGCAGTATGGCAATGATGGAAGGACCTGCCACACCGAGTGCCGACACTATTCCTCCTGATACACCCTTGAACTTATAGCCGATATGCGAAGCCATGTCTATGGCAAACAGACCCGGCGTACTCTGAGCCACCACAAGGATGTCCATGAACTCCTCCTTGGTGAGCCATTGTTTCTTGTCAACTATCTCTTTCTCCATAACGGGAACCATAGCATAGCCACCACCAAGGGTGAAGCCCCCAATCTTGGAGAATGTTACGAACAAATCTGTATATATACCCATATCTTGTCGATGAGTAATGAGCAATGTATAATGAGTAATGAGCAATGTATAATGAGTAATAGCCATTCGGCTAAATACATCTGACGGTGCTTATTATTACTCATTCCTAATTCCACATTAAATTTTGAATTTTGAATTCTTAATTTTTCATTCTCCTGAACACGTCTGGTATCACGAGTACTGGACTTGTACATAGGAGAATCATCAACCATTCCTGCAAGGTGAGTGCTCTTTCCACCTCAAACATCTTGCCGCCAAAGGTGGTGATGAGTATCTGTCCTACGAGGATTACCAAGGCAATCAAGACAAATGTCATGCTCGTATTAGCCTTGAATGTCTCCCTGTCCTTGAAGAACAGACATACGGACTTAATCACGCTACCATCCGTGTTGTAATACCTCACGTTGAAGATGTTCCAGAACTGGATAACAACGAACACGGTGAAGAAATACTCGTGTGGCAAATAAAGCCATACAGCCGAAAGGATGCCGAAGAACAAGATGCCAAAGCCAAGAATCATCTTTGCCATGCTACGGTCAATTATGTTGCTCTCTGGATTACGTGGGGACTCATTGAGGACCCTCTTGTCGGCAGGCAATGAAGACAGAGCCATAGCCGCAAAGGTGTCCATGATGAGGTTTACCCACAACATCTGCGTCACACCAAGTGGTGACTCAACACCCACGAAGGCACCAAACATGACTATCACGCAGGCACACATGTTGATGGTCAACTGGAAGATGATGAACCTACGTATGTTCTGATAGAGTGAGCGTCCCCAGAGTATTGCCTTGTTGATGCTTGAGAATGAGTTGTCGATGATGGTTATGTCGGATGCCTCCTTTGCACGTGCCGTACCGTCACCCATGGAGAGACCCACCTGTGCCTTGCTGAGTGCAGGCGCATCGTTCGTTCCGTCACCTGTCACGGCAACCACCTCGCCATTCTGCTGAAGGAGCATGACAAGTCGTGCCTTGTCGTCTGGTCGTGCGCGTGATATGACCTTGAGACTTCTCTCACCCTTTATGGCAAGGAGTCGTCTTGCTTCCTCGTCGCTCATGGCAGCAAATTCACTTCCTGTTATTGTCGTACCTGTTTCGCCCTCGGAGATAAGTCCTATCTGCCTGCCTATCTCGTTGGCTGTACCAGGAGTGTCACCCGTCACGATTATCACTCTCACCTTGGCGTTGTCACGACAGACGTGTATGGCTTCTGCCACATCCTCACGTATTGGGTCGGCAATACCTACGATGCCCACAAATGTGTCATCTATGGCAAAGCCAAGTGTACGCATAGCCTTCGACTGGTACTCGTGCAATCTGTCGAATATCTGTTCCCTTGTCCAGCCACCTGCTATCTTCTCACAATGTTCGAGAAGAATCTCAGATGCACCCTTGTAGTATGTATGACCGTCAGCCGTTACCGTCTTCATGTACTTGGTCATTGTGCTGAACGGCTGCTGTTCTGTTATGTGTGTCTCGTTGCGTAACTGACGATAGTCATACCCTTCCTGCATAAGCCACATGATAAGGGCACATTCCGTAGGATTACCAATACGGCGTGTCTCGCCACCCTCTTCCGTCAGTTCGGCTGTAGAGTTGACCGCTATGCTTCGGGCTATTGCACTCATATCTGCCTCTCCAAAGAACAGATGCTCCATGACGGTCATCTGGTTCTTGGTGAGCGTACCTGTCTTGTCCGTACAGATGACGGTGGCAGCACCCATCGTCTCGCAGGCATGGAGCTTGCGGACAAGATTGTTTTCCTTCAGCATCTTACGCATACTCATGGCAAGGCTTACCGTGATACTCATTGGCAATCCCTCAGGTACTGCCACAACGATAAGTGTTACGGCTATCATCAGGGAGTGAAGCACATACTCCACCACCTCGATAGGCTCGTCGTTGTTCAAGTTGTTGCCATCGCTGAAAAGGAAAATCAGCTTTCCGATGATGATGAGTGCACCAACAACCAAGCTTGCAGAGGAAAGCATCTTGCCAAGTCTGTCAAGCTGCTGGTTGAGCGGAGTCTTTACGTCGCTACCTTCCTGTACCTTTGCCACACCCTTGCCTTCCTCTGTCTGCATACCTATGGCTGTAACCTTCATCACGGCATTACCCTCAATGACCGTTGCCCCACGAAGAAGGAAATTGGCTGGATATGCTGCCTCCATAGCCTCATTACGCTCCACACTCTTGTTGGCATAAGGCTCTCCCGTGAATATTGACTCATCCACCTTGAGCGATATGGCATCAACCACCACTCCGTCGGCAGGAATCTCGTCACCACCCTCAAGCCTTACGATGTCGCCTGTGACCACATCCGACTTAGGTATCTCCTTCGTCACAGGTTTGCCGTCAACAAGACGTATCACCTTGACTGGACGTGAGTCCTTGACCTTGTTCAGTATGTCGAACTCCTGACCTGCCTTGACCTCAAAGATGAAGCCAACACTCGTGGCGAGCATCATGGATATGAACACACCAGCTGGTTCGAGCATCACTTCCCAGCTCTTGCCAGCATAGTAAATCTCATACAACGACACGCCTACGGAGAACACGAACACCACACCGAGCACGATGATGAGCGGGTCCTTGAATTTCTCCAAGAATCCTTTCCACAGCGGTTCCTTCTCTGGTGGAGGAATGATATTTAGTCCTTTGCCCTTTATCACCTCATCCGAATCAGACGAGAGGCAATCTGCAAAGTACCCTGAATTTATTTCCATGTAACGTAACTTACGATTGAATGAATTTGCTACAAAGTTACTCCAAATAAACCTCCTGACAAAATAAAACAACACAGAATAGATAGCCTCAACTCCTAAAATACCATTTTATCCGCTTTCAAGCATCTTTTGCAACATCCGACTTTCCAACCAGTATTGTCCATATAGGAATAAATCGATAAAATTCCATAATGTCGTATCGAATAACGAATTTACATATTCCCCTTCGCCATTTGTCCTAAAGTTCATAGTCAGTACTTAGTCTCTAATTCGTCAGTACTTAGTCAGTACTTTGACAGTACTTAAACCTATGTGATTCCCATACAATATTTCTTATATGCTATTCATAAAAGAAAATGGCTGAATCATGCTCCAATCATATAAATTTGCTGATTTGGGGCAATAATAGAACATACCTTGACTTTGTTCCTGATTTCTTTGGTATGCTTGATAATTATTTCTACTTTTGCACTTGTAAAAAGAGAATCAAGTGTGAATACATTATTGCTTAGAATCTGCTTCTTGCTCATTATGTTGAGCGGTTTTTCTGGCTCTGTTTCAGGAGTCAGAGTGGGTGACTCTTTGCATAAAACAGACAGGAAGGAGCAGATATGTGCTTCTGCCGATAAAGTTTTTGCCAGAAAGGATGGAAGCAGGTCACACGACAACTCTTTTGCATCTTTCATAAGTTCTGGAGTACAGAATGTCGTATGTTCACGTACAGTCAAGCATGTTCCTACGCATGGCGGCAAGTCTGGCAGAACGTTGGGACGTTTGTCTTCAGACATATCTATTCACCTTAGCCGCTTCTTCACCATTCTCTTGCACCATCTTGATACAGGTAGCAGGATTGTGGTTGCGTCTCCACGCCATTATTACGTTATCGCGTTGAGGCGCATTCTTTGTTAGATACATGTCCCTTTTTGTGTTTTTATAATGTAGGTTGCTCGTGTCTGGGTAACCGCATATTCATGTATCACTAACAAAAGAAAATCAAATGGCAAATATAAAGAACTTGCAGATGTGGAATGACATCTGCCGAGATGTGCGTGTTCATATCTCAAAGTCGTTTTTCGGCTTCTATACAACGGCAACATACATACCGACAGACAGCATTATCGACGCTCATACCATAGAATATACACCAACAGATGGAGAACGTCTGCGTCATATTATGTTTTCTCCTCGAGCAATCCTTTCTGATGTCATCGGAGACTATCATCCAAAGCCTACCGTAAACGGCAACTACATGATGGAGGTCTGCTGCTCACGTGATTGGAATTTTGTTGCACTCCAGCTTCATCAATATCTCAGGTTGAACTATGAACCTGTCACCGAGACTCTTATCTTCGAGGGTGAAGAGGCTCGTATCATCAGTCGTCTATTCAAGTAAGCATTTCCGTCTGTTGCCGTATATTAAACCATACGGCAGCAGACGACATAAACATAAATAATGATATGTCAACATTAACTTTAATGATTGTCACGTCCTTCTGCATCGGCTATGTACTGATAGCCATAGAGGGCGTGACAAGAATCAACAAGGCTGCAATTGCCTTGCTGATGATGGTAGTCACATGGACTCTCTTCATGATTGCACCTGACAATTATATCGCAAATGCAGTCGGGGACAACATGGTTTCTACCGTAAATGACATTATTGAAAAGCATCTTGGCTCTACATCGACTACGTTGTTCTTCCTGATGGGGGCAATGACCATAGTCGAATTGATAGACCAGAATGGCGGTTTCAACTTTGTGCGGGACATTATGAAGACTCGTTCAAAGAAGAAACTGTTGTGGCGCATTGCCTTCATGACGTTTTTCCTGTCTGCCATACTTGACAATCTTACCACTTCGATAGTCATGATTATGATTCTCCGTAAACTGGTGGATAATCGTAGCGAACGTCTCATATACTCATCAATGGTGGTCATAGCAGCCAACTCTGGTGGCGCTTTTACCCCGATTGGTGACGTAACGACAATCATGCTGTGGAACAAGGGAGTCATTACAGCTGCGGGAGTTCTCTGTGAGTTGATACTGCCATCAATCATGTCAATGGCAATTCCTGCATGGCTGTTGTCTTTGTCGCTTCATGGCAAACTCGTGTTGTCAGAACAGCAGATGACACATGAGAAAGCAAATGAACTGACAGCATTCCAGCGTAAGACGATATTCTTCCTTGGAGTCGGCGGTCTCATCTTCGTACCGGTTTTCAAGAGCGTAACCAATCTGCCACCTTTCGTTGGTATCCTGCTAGTACTCGGAGTACTATGGACGCTGACCGAGGTTTTCTATGCCCATCTGAAAGGCGCAGAGGAGAATGGAGCTATGCAGAAACGTGTGTCACAGATGCTTACACGCATCGACATGTCAACCATACTCTTCTTCCTTGGCATCCTGATGGCTGTTGCCTGTCTGGAGACTATCGGTGTACTGACAACTTTCGGCCAAACGCTTGACAGTACGTTCAATGGCAATCATTACCTCGTGACTGGTATCATCGGAGTCTTGAGCAGTATCGTCGATAATGTTCCGCTTGTAGCTGGCTGCATGGGAATGTACCCTGTGGCAGAAGCTGGTGAGATGGCAGTAGATGGTGTCTTCTGGCAGTTGCTGGCTTATTGTGCAGGAGTTGGCGGTTCCACGCTCATCATAGGCTCGGCAGCAGGTGTCGTTGTGATGGGACTTGAGAAAATAACCTTCGGCTGGTATATGAAGCATATCAGTTGGATTGCATTCATCGGCTATCTGTCTGGTATCTTATGCTACTGGCTTATTAAGACATTCGTATAACTTAAAAATTGAAGTTTCGGATGTTAATAAAAACGTGAATAAATAGGTACAAAAAAGGCAT
>CAMOVB010000017.1:0-25030 GCA_946626925.1 uncultured Prevotellaceae bacterium | reverse complement strand
TATTATGTCCTCGTGATACTTCTCAAGGTCGGCATGGTCGGTACGTGGTTTGCCATAGAAACCATCCACCCAAGCACGTGACACGAGCTTAATGAGGTTCTTGTAACCGTTCTCGTTCTTGGCAAGGAGGATGAGGTGTGCGCGCTTGCGGTCAAAATCCTTGTCCTTGTCCTCTTTTCTTCGTGCGGCAACATACACCTCACAACCGAATATAGGCTTGAAAGGCTCAAGTCCTTCCTTCTTTCTGCCCTTGTTGACCTTGTTGCAATAGTCAAACAAGTCTTTCACACCAAACATGTTACCATGGTCGGTGATAGCAACGCCTCTCATTCCGTTCTTGATAGCCTTGTCAACTATTCCTGGGACAGTTGACATACCATCCAGAATGGAGTATTGAGTATGTACATGTAAGTGTATGAAGTCTTCCATCAAAGAAAAATTGTTTTGTGGAGCAAAATTAGTAAATATTTTGTAAAATCAATGAATGTTTTTCTATATCTTTGCGTAAAAATTCGACTTACGCATTATGACGTAAGAATTGTGCGAGCAAAAAGCGTTTTCGGAACAGTCGGGAGCAAGTACTGACTAAGTACTGACTCATATGAGACTAAGTACTGACTCTGACCTGTATTTTCATACAGGAGTTGACAGTTAAAAGTTAACAATTAAAAGTTGAGTTGAGAAGTTGAAAATTCCTGTGCAACACAGCATACGGGTAATCTTTAATTTTTAACTTTTAATTTTTAACTCTTTCGACACGAAGTATGAGTGGAGAAAGTTGGCATAAAGCAAGCATAAAGAAAATATAAAGCAAGTTACAGTATATTATGGGGATTTCACAAGGATTAGCATTAGAACAGAAGCAGAAGATGCTCCAGCGTCTCTCGCCACAGCAGCTGCTGTTGGTGAACCTTTACGAGATGCCCGTAACCGAGTTGGCTGAAGAGGTCAAGAATAAGATTTACGATAACGAGGCTCTTGAAGAAGGTACAACTGGACGTTCATCAGATAATGATACGGATGCCGATTTCACTCCCGATGTTGAAAATGCCGAAGGGGTTGAGACTGAGGAATATGTTGCTCCTGAGACCTATGACACAGGAATACTTGGTGACTCGGAAGATGAAGTAGGGGCAGGCTCACGTGGTTATGACGACAAGCAGCAGGAAATGCCTATCGGACAGACAGTCACATTCCTTGATGATCTCTGGTCACAAGTTGCCAACTATGATCTTACCGAACAACAATTCTCAATCATAGAGTTCCTTATCGGTTCGTTGGACGACAATGGCTATCTGTCTTCTTCAACATACGACATCGTGGACGACCTGATGTTCAGCCAGAATGTCTATACCACCGAGGACGAGGTTGAGGAGATGATTGCCATTCTTCATCAGTTTGACCCTCCAGGCATAGGGGCACGTGACACTCGTGAGTGTCTGCTCATACAGTTGGACAGAATACTCGAAGATGGCAATAACCAAAAATTCGAGAAACTTGAACTCGTTCAAGATGCAAGGGAAATAGTTGATAAGTACTACAACCTCTTCATCAACAATAATAAGGATAAGCTCGTACAGCTTACGGGTTACAGCATCCTCCATCTTGAGGATGTGTTTGGAGTCATTCGCAAACTCAATCCTTATCCAGGACTTGCGCTTTGTGAGTCAATATCTGGAGCATCACAGACGGTAACGCCTGACTTCATACTCACTACCGAGCAAGATGGAAACATTAGCATCACGCTCAATGGTGGTTATATGCCAAGTTTTCATCTTAGCCATGACTATCTTAACCTCGTGAAGATGATGCATGATTCGCCTTCGAAGATGAGTCGTCACGACAAGGCACGATTCGACTATATGAAGAGCAAGGTGGATGATGCACGTATGTTTATCGAAGCCATGCACCAGAGACAGCATAATCTGGAGAAGGTGATGAGGACGATAGTCGATTTTCAACACAAATTCTTCCTGACACAGAACGAACGAGACCTCAACAACCTCATTCTCGTGGATGTGGCTTCACGGACAGGACTTGACGTATCGACCGTATCACGAATATGCCGTAGTAAGTATGCCCTCGTGGATGGCAATCTCTACAAGCTTTCTCAGTTCTTCAAGCGCGTCAGTACCAATGCCGAGGGCAAGGAGATTGACCAGAACGACATGGAGACTGCTTTGCGTGACATCGTGAACGGTGAAGATAAACAGAACCCATATTCAGACGAGGTGCTTGCCGAACTGCTTGCCAAGAAGAGTGGTGTCAAGGTGAGTCGTCGAACAGTAAATGTATATAGAAAAAAATTAGGAATTCCATCTTCCACAAATAGAAAATACTGATGAACGAAAAGAAACTGATGCGGATGGCTAAGTTCCTGTCCGTTGTTCTTTCTCCCTTTTATGCTCCGTTATGGATTATACTCGGCTTGTTCTCCTTTAGTTATCTGCGGATGCTTCCGCTCGGCTACAAGGCGTTTATGCTGGGAATGATCTATATCTTTACCGTCCTTATCCCTCGAACGGGAATAAACATATTCCGTGTCTTTAACAAGTGGACACATTGGCAGTTGAGCCTAAGGGAACATCGCCACTTGCCATACATACTGACGGTAATCAGTTACACAACCTGTCTTGTGCTGATGACTCACATTAAGGCAGCCATGTTCTTCAAGGGTATCGTGATTGCCGCTCTTGTGACGCAATTGATTTGTGTCGTGATAAACGCTTGGTGGAAGATAAGCACCCACATGGTAGGTATGGGAGGACTGGTTGGCGCACTCATAGCGTTCAGTTATCTCTTCTATTTTAATCCTGCCATTCCTGTGTGTATTCTCATTCTCCTTTCGGGCGCACTCGGCACGAGCCGTATCATCCTGCGTCAGCATACCGTTGCACAGGTCTTCGTGGGGTTTGCTGTCGGCTTTGCCTGCACGATGTTCTTCATCCTGTACAACTGGTTCGTGGATTTTTAACTCTACGAGCATTCGTTTTCGAGAACAAAAAGCTTACGAACTCAAGAACGTAAGAACTTAAAAACTCACAAACTTACAAACTCAAAAACTTAAAAACTTAAACATATGAAGCCAATTGTTTCAATCATTATGGGCAGCACATCTGACCTTCCAGTAATGGAGAAGGCTGCCAAGTTCTTTGATGAGATGCAGATTCCTTTTGAGATAAATGCTCTCAGCGCTCATCGTACACCAGATGCTGTTGAGGCTTTTGCCAAGGGTGCAAAGGAACGTGGCATCAAGGTTATTATTGCAGGTGCAGGTATGGCTGCTGCACTCCCAGGAGTAATTGCAGCAAGCACAACTCTTCCTGTTATCGGAGTACCTGTAAAGGGTTCTGTACTCGATGGAGTGGATGCTGTCTATTCCATGCTCCAGATGCCTCCAGGCATTCCTGTAGCAACTGTGGCAATCAATGGCGCACTCAACGCGGGAATCCTTGCTGTCCAGATGCTTGCTCTCTCAGATGAGGCTCTTGCCGAGAAGTTTGCTCAGTACAAGAACGGCCTTCGTAAGAAGATTGAGAAAGCAAACGAGGAGCTTAAGGAAGTCAAGTTTGAATATAAATGTAATTAATAACTGACTAATAACTGACCCACCCCAGCCCTCCCTACAGGGAGGGAGCAGGATTGCTTGTTCGCTGCTTTTTGCATTCGTGGTAACTCAGTTCCCTCCCTGTAGGGAGGGGTAGGGTGGGTCTGACACTTTAATATAATGATTGATTTATTCAACTATTCACGTCGTTGGAGTTCAGAGGTTAATGTCGGTGGCGTACTCATGGGTAGTGTATGGCCAATCCGTGTACAGTCAATGGCAAATACCTCAACAATGGACACAGAAGGCTCTGTGGCTCAGGCTAAGCGTATTGTTGATGCTGGTGGCGAGATTGTACGTTTCACCACTCAGGGTAAGCGCGAGGCTCTGAACATGAAGAATATCAATGCAGGACTTCGTCAGCAAGGGTATAACGTGCCACTTGTGGCAGACGTACACTTCAATGCTGCCGTGGCTGATGTTGCTGCCACGATATGCGAGAAGGTGCGTATCAATCCGGGTAACTATGTTGACCCAGCACGCACATTCAAGAGCCTTGAATATACAGACGAGGAATATGCTGCCGAGATAAAGAAGATAGAGAACAAGTTCGTACCTTTCCTCAATATATGTAAGGAACATCACACAGCCATCCGTATCGGAGTGAACCACGGTAGTCTCTCCGACCGTATCATGAGCCGTTACGGCGACACTCCTGAGGGGATGGTGGAGTCATGTATGGAGTTCCTCCGTATCTGTGTACGTGAGCAGTTTAAGGATGTTGTCATCTCCATCAAGGCAAGTAATACGGTCGTCATGGTTCGTACCGTACGACTTCTCGTTACTACTATGGATAAGGAAGGCATGGCTTTCCCACTTCATCTTGGCGTGACGGAAGCAGGTGATGGCGAGGACGGACGTATCAAGAGTGCCGTGGGTATTGGTGCACTCCTCTCAGATGGTATTGGCGATACTGTACGTGTTTCACTCTCTGAGGCACCTGAGAACGAGATTCCTGTTGCACGCAAACTTGTTGACTATGCCATCAACTCACGTAAGGATGCAGAACTCCCTATCGAGGAGTTTATCCTTCCTGACGAGTACAAGTGGCTTCGTCCGGAGAAGCGTAAGACAGTTCCTGTCACAATCCCTGGGCTTAAAGAGGCTAACGGTGAAGAAGTCAAGGCTATTGGTGGCGACAATGTGGCTGTGGTACTCAACGAAGTACCTATACGCAATACCGTTGTCCTCAATCCTTACCGTCTCAATGCCGAGAATGTTAAGTTCCTCAAGAATCATCCAGAGGTACTCATCGTGAGTCTTCCACAGTCACCAAACAAGCTTGGTGAACATCGTGCACTCGCTTTCCAACTCATGAACCTTGGTGTGAAGAACCCTATGCTCATCTGCCAGACATATCAGGAGGACAACATAGAAGACCTCCAACTTAAGTCAGCACTTGACTCAGGAGTCCTCTTTATTGACGGTCTTGCAGATGGTATTATCCTCCTCAATGCCTCCTCAATGATTCCTCAACAGCAGATTACAGATACAGCTTACGGCATACTTCAGGCATCACGCACACGCTTCACCAAGACAGAGTACATTTCTTGTCCTGGATGTGGACGTACACTCTACAACCTTGAGGAGACAATCAAGAAGATTAAGGCTGCAACAAGTCATCTTAAAGGACTCAAGATAGGTATCATGGGATGTATTGTCAACGGTCCTGGTGAGATGGCAGATGCTGACTATGGCTATGTAGGTGCAGGAGTAGGCAAGGTAAGTCTCTATAAGAAGAAGGAATGTATCGAGAAGAATATCCCAGAGGCAGAAGCCGTTGAGCGTCTCATTAAGTTTATCGAACAAGATCAGAAAGGAGCATAACGTATGAAACAGACAGATATACAGGCACTCGCCAAGGAGAACGCATTCGACCTTATCGGTAAGGACTGGATGCTCGTGACAGCAGGAACAGAAGACCATTTCAACACTATGACTGCCTCTTGGGGTGGCATTGGAATCCTTTGGAATCGTCCAGTTGCGTTCCTCTTTATTCGCCCAGAGCGTTACACACACGAGTTTCTCGAAGCCAACGAACGACTCTCGCTCAGTTTCTTCACAGAGAAATATCGCAAGGCTCTCCAGTTGTGTGGCAGCAAGTCAGGACGTGACATGAACAAGGTTGAAGCCGCAGGACTTCATCCTCTCAATGTAGCCGATGGAGTTATTGGATTTGATGAGGCTCGTCTCACCATTTCATGTCGTAAACTCTTCCAGACAGACATGCAGCCATGCAACATCCTTGACAAGGAAATACTTGAGCGCTTTTACACAGGACCGCATGGTGGTGGCTATCACACGATATATGTGGCTGAGATTGAAGGCGTCTTTGAAGGTGAAAAATAAAGTGTGAATAGCGTATTAGATGTGTTTTAGTAGATTATCGCTAATCTGATATACTGTATTATAGAAAAAACAACTTGGGACGAAGAGCTTCGTTCCAAGTTGTTTTTTGTTTGTTTTGTAATTGCTTGATATTATTAGAATACGCCATTGTCAGGTATTTCATACTTGATGTACAACTCAAAAGTATGAATGTTTTCTTCTGCGTATTTTGTTCCTTCGGTTGATGAATTATATGTGTAAGTTAAAAACATTTCATTTTTGTCGAATGTTACGTTTGCTTTCCTGATGAGTTCGCTCTTGTTACAAACTTCTTCTCCGTCATCATTTAGCGTGTAACTGTTCTCTTCAGAAAAAACGATTTCCTTGTTTTCCAATGTCCAATGTCCTGTTGTTCTTACATTCCAACCTTTCTTATCAAGCAGTTCTTCTGTTTTATTAAAATAACTGCTATAATCATAATTGTCATAGCTATATGTCTCGTACTTCCCATTTCCGTAAATAAAAAGGACAGTTTCGTCAGTTTGGGTACTCATGACAGGAGTTACGTCATTTGCTGTGGCATAATATAGAATCCATGTTCCAGCAACTTTTTTACGGTAAGCATCATCTTCGCTTCCATCCCAGCATGATGTCGCAGTAAATAATGTTGCCACGAGTAGTGACAGATAGATAAATGAGAATTTCTTTTTCATTTGTTTTCAGGATTTAAAATTATATAATTATTTAATTGTTTTAGTCAAGTCAGGGAATTTCTATTTCTTCTTCACGTCTATTGCATGACCTATGCATCCGCTTGGCTGCTGAATGTTGAGAATAGAGCAGATGGTAGCAGCAATATCATTTATTGTATGCGACTGGTCATCCCATGCGTGACGAACGCCCTTACCCATCACGATGAATGGTATGTGAGTGTCGTAAGGACTCCATACGGCATGATTTGTACCGAGAGGAATGCCGTGGTAGTGTGATGGCTTAGGGGTGTAACCATCGTCATAATCCTCTGTTACGTTTGCTTCGAGTATTACCTGTATGTCTCCGCTACGCTTTGGATTATAACCGTTTATCGCCATTGTGCGTACTGGCTCAGGGATGTATGCAGGGACCTTCTTTGGCTCAAAGGCGTATGCCACGATTGACTTCTTCTGGAGAATGTCAATACAGAGGTCAATCATGTCCTGACGTACACTTGCAATACGTGGATTGGCGTTGACCACGCTATTGTCAAAGAATACGTTATGGCACTCAAGGCTGTGTATTGGGTCTTTGTCCAAATGGAAGGTAGCTTTGAGAGTGTCGTTGAGTTCCTTTATTATGCGGTAGTATGGCCATGTGTCGGCTGGGATGCCATGCTCCTGACGGAACACCACGTTGTGACTTCCTGCGTGGTCAGCTGTGAGAAATGCCACCCATTCGCCTTTGCCAACCTGTGCATCGAGAGCGTCAAAGATACGCTTGAAGTCCTTGTCGAGACGGAGGTAAGTGTCCTCTATCCATGGAGCGTTAGGGCCGAGCTTGTGTCCAATCATGTCTGTACATGAGAAACTGATGGCAAGGAAGTCCGTAACACCATCAGGATTCTTTCCTAGTGACTCGTTCTTGATAGCCTCAAGAGCCATGTCGGCTGTGTATGTGTTGCCATAAGGAAGGTACTTGAGGATAGTACCCGTTCGCTGGTCATAGTATTTCTCCTGCTTTCCTGCTGACTGAACGTAGGTGTTGGCATCATACATGAGTTCCCAAAAGTCGGCTACGAGTTCGCCGTTCTTGTCTTTCTTGCGACCATATTCAGCAAGATACTTTTCTCCCAGTTTCTTCTTGTTGAAGTCCTTGACCCACTTAGGCAACTCCTTCATGTAATATGTTGATGTGATGAAGTCCATTGACTTGCTGTCCATCCAATAGGCAGCATTGGCACAATGTCCTCCAGGGAATATTGAGCCTCTGTCCTTTATGCTTATGCTTATTACCTTGCTACGGAAATTGGTTGCGAGACGAAGCTCGTCAGTCATGGTTGTGGTCATCATCCTGTGAGGTGAAGCCATACCTTCCTTGGTTGTTGTTCCCACACCATTGTATCGTAGGTCGCGAACAGGAGAGTCCCACTTGCCGTCAAAGAACATGCTGTTGGCTATGATGCCGTTGAAGGCAGGTACAGAACCTGTGTAGATAGCTGTATGTCCCACAGCCGTAACAGCAGGAATATAATTGATGGAAAGTCTGTTACAGTTATAGCCGTCAGCCATCATTCGTCTGAAACCACCATCTATGAAGCGCTCATAATAGCGTGTGAGATAATCCCATCTCATCTGGTCAACCACTATTCCTACCACAATCTTTGGTTTATTTTCCAGTTCGTTCACTACTTGTGCTGTTGAATGAATAGCAAAGAATGAAGAATGGAGAATAGTAACTATTGCAAATATTTTGAATAATTTGTTGCTTGATGTATGTGCCATAAATATTTTGATTTTGTTTCTGCAAAGATACTTACTTTTATATTATTAGACAAATATTTGAAGTTTTCATTTGTCGTTTCTTTTTTTTTCTCAAAGTCGAAAAAAATGTTTGTATGGAGTAATAAAATTGTGTTATATTGTGTATTCTTTGTGTGAAATTACTACTTTTCCAAATTATTTTAGGTAAAATTGTACAATATAAGCGATAATTGTTGTGTAAGAAAACTTAATGCTCTAACTTTGTAGCGAATAAACAAAAAACTTAATTGTATAAATTTTCAACGTTAAACTAAAACTTTATGAAAAGAATTGTTATTGCTCTTTTTATGTCTGCATTGTTCTTGAATGCAAATGCACAGAGAAAAAATGAAGTTTACGGTACTATTTCTCCTACCACATTAAAACTTTCTTCAACAGGCGTTTTTGGTGATACTCACTCCGAAACAAACAATTATTTCGGTATGAATTTTGGCTACAATCGTTTCTTTAATTTGGGAGAGACATCAAACCTTAAGTTTGTCCTAGGTGGAAGAGTGTTTATTTGCGCCTGCGATATTAAGGATGATCTTAGGAAACAGGGGGTAAATGCAGATGAAGCCACTGAAATGTTTGTTAAATTACAGGTTCCTGTTGCTCTGAAGTATGTAATCGATCTTAATGAAAAAATCTCAATTGAACCTTATGCTGGTTTATATATGAGTTGTTGTGTTTCTGCAACAGATGAAGTGAAAAATTCTTCAAGCACTACTTCTATAGATTTGTATGATGATAAAGAGGCAGATCTTAATCGTGCAGAGTTTGGTGGCCATCTCGGATGTGATTTGAGAATCAAGCGTTTTGTTCTTGGATTAGGTTACAATGCAGCATTTACAAACTTCACTTCTGCAAGTGGAGCTGATTTGAAATGGTCAGGCATAGATTTTAAATGTGGCTTCCGTTTCTAAGATTTTTTTTCAAACAAAAATATAACGCTCATACGACTTGTCGGTCGTGTGGGCGTTTTTTTCTTTCTGAGCAGAGGATAATATTTCCATACCTGATAAAACGGAAAGTGGCTATTCATTTTATAGTTTCTCCTTTCTTTTTGTCATACTTCTATTCTCGGAAGAATTACGAACGGTTAACGAAGGGTTAGCGAAGGATTGGCGAGGAATGAGAAAATGTCATTTTGTTACTGTTAGGGTGTTTTTGTATGGCAAATAGTCAGAATGCTTTTGTGTGGGAAAAAGCTATAAGTTTCTTTTTGTTTTTCTCTTAACATTCTTTTCGTTTCTCTGAGATTTTGTAGGTAAACGTAACGGAAAGTGGTAATGTTATGAATTAAAAAGATACAAAATATTTTTTTTTGGACTTATATTATAGACAGATAATTGTTTTTTAACTACCTTTGTACAAAATTTATTTGAAAATGGAACAAACTCTTTTTATTTACAACACTTTAACACGTAGAAAAGAAGTATTCAAGCCACTCCATGCACCTCATGTAGGTATGTATGTGTGTGGTCCTACAGTATATGGCGACGCTCATCTCGGTCATGCGCGTCCAGCAATCACATTCGATATTCTCTTCCGTTACCTCAAGCACCTTGGCTATAAGGTTCGCTATGTCCGTAACATCACTGACGTAGGCCATCTTGAGCATGATGCAGATGAGGGTGAGGACAAGATTGCAAAGAAGGCACGTCTTGAACAGCTTGAACCTATGGAGGTGGCTCAGTATTACACTAACCGCTTCCATGAGGCTATGGATGCTCTCGGTTGTCTTCCTCCAAGCATCGAGCCACACGCAACTGGTCACATCATCGAGCAGCAGCAACTCGTTCAGCAGATTCTTGATAATGGATATGCGTACGAGTCAAACGGTTCTATCTACTTCGATGTAGAGAAGTACAACAAAGACCATAAGTATGGCATTCTCTCTGGTCGTAGCCTTGAAAATATCAAGGACGCAAGTCGTGAACTTGCAGGAGTGGGAGAGAAGAAGAATCAAGCTGACTTTGCCCTTTGGAAGGCAGCACAGCCAGAACACATCATGCGTTGGCCTTCACCATGGAGTGACGGTTTCCCTGGATGGCATTGTGAGTGTACAGCCATGGGTCGCAAGTACCTCGGTTCACACTTCGATATCCACGGAGGAGGACTTGACCTCGTGTTCCCACACCACGAGTGTGAGATTGCACAGTCAGTTGCAAGTCAGGGTGACCAGATGGTAAAGTACTGGATGCACAACAACATGATTACCATTGACGGTAAGAAGATGGGTAAGTCATACAACAACTTCATCACTCTTCCTCAGTTCTTTACTGGTGAACATGAGCGTCTTGAGCGTGGATATGCTCCAATGGTTATCCGCTTCTTCATTCTTCAGGCACACTACCGTTCAACTGTTGACTTCTCAAATGAGGCACTTCAGGCAGCAGAGAAGGGACTTGAGCGTCTCCTTGACGCTTGGAAGACCCTCAACAATATCTCAGCATCTGAGAAGGCAACTGTCACAATGGACTTTGTTGATGGCTTGAAGGACAAGTGCTATGAGGCTATGAATGATGACCTCAACACTCCTATCGTGATTT
Source organism: uncultured Prevotellaceae bacterium (assembly GCA_946626925.1). Taxonomy (GTDB): domain Bacteria; phylum Bacteroidota; class Bacteroidia; order Bacteroidales; family Bacteroidaceae; genus Minthosoma. The sequence goes on along the minus strand of CAMOVB010000017.1, from coordinate 14,045 downwards.
CTAACCTCTTTGAGGCAACAAAGACTATCAATAGTATTGCCGACAAGAAGGAAACAATATCAGCTGATGCACTTGAGGCTCTCAAGTCACTCTTCAACACATTCGTGTTCGACATCCTCGGCATCAAGGCTGGTGCTGCTGCTTCAGCAGGAAATGCAGGTATGAGCGATGCTCGCGAAGAAGCATTCGGCAAGGTTGTTGACATGCTCCTCGAACAGCGTAGCAAGGCAAAGGCTAACAAGGACTGGGCAACAAGCGACCTTATCCGCGACAACCTCGCAGCCCTTGGCTTTGAGGTTAAGGATACTAAGGATGGCTATTCTTGGAAACTGAATAAGTAAGAAAGCCCTCTCCCTCCCATTTTGGAGGGAGAATATAGAATGATTTATTATCATGTTCTTTTTAACTTAAAATGTTAAAAGGAACGATGAGGAATCATTGAGGAGGCATTGAGGATGAATGTCGAAGAATAGATTACGTACATCGGTAACTTATACTTATCAAAATATCAACTAAAGAAATCGGATAACAATGGAAATATTAAAGAAAATAATGATGATGGCATCATGCTTATTTTCGATAATTTGTTTTGTCGCGAGTGCATGGATGGCTTATTCATTACCAAATGGCGACCCAAACGTGAAGATATTCGCCATTTTTGCGGTAATATTCTTTGCTGCAACAATATGGTTTGGTTTCAATGTACGTAACTTAAACAAGGAGGGAAAATGAAAAAGGTACTTCTAACTCTTATATTTGCAACTGTTGGTATTCTCTCTGGTTCAGCCAAGAGCCTTGTCCTCACTCTCAAGAATGGAACTAAGGTATATTTCCTCATTACGTCAGATTCCTATCCTATGATGAAAATTCATGAAGGGGAGATAACTTTGGGTGATGAGCATAAATATACATTCCCTGAGCTTGAGTCATTCGTGGTTTCAAAGACGGACGACCCAAATGCTGTGGAGGATGTGGAAAACAATCCGTATCACACGTACAAGTCTAACACGATTATCTTTGCCGGAAATGCGGATAAGGTAAAGGTGTTTAACGCTTCGGGTGCTCAGGTTGAGGCGGAAGTCTCAGAGAACGATGGACGTGTGGCAGTTAATCTCAACGAGTTGGCAAATGGTGCGTATGTAGTCAATACAGGAAGCACATCATTCAAGGTTATTAAAAAGTGATGATTATGAAGAAACTTATTTGTTCTTTTGCTTCAGCACTTTTTCTTGGTGCTGTTCCTTCGAGCCTTAAGGCAGAAGTAGGTGACACACTGTGGTTTGATTATAGTGAACGTTCCGTGGTTGACCGTGTCATCCCTATGAAGGGAGTGGATTCGATAGAGTTCCGCTCCAGCAACATGACGGTGTACAATAGTAGTGCAGTACTTACGAAACGAAGCTATATGTACGACTCTGAAGCTAATGGCTCATACACTTTCAATAAGCCAGGCAGGCTTATCGTGCAGCCAAGCACTTACTTAAATAATGACTATACTAAGACCACTTCCCAGTTCTGTTTCCAGCGTTCTGTAGAATCTGAACACTTCATCATCTTCTGGGAAAACGGAATTACAAAGACACCTAACGGTAATATCTCATACGACGGCTACACTTGTAACGTGAACACGCTCATCAAGGATGCCGAGAAGATTTGGAAATGCTATGTGGATGAGATGGGCTTCGTGGAGCCGGGCAACTCGACTACCGACTTGGCAAAGATACACATGTACATTGTCAAGAAAGGTTGGGGAGGAAACAACGGCGACTGGCGTGCAGACGGTAGTGGAGTGGATGGACTTCTCTACACTATGAGCTCTTCAGGAAAGGTAAATAAGCCTTACAAGGTAGGTGTGTTCCATTGTACTCCTCGTGCGGCAACTGCCCGCAACGGACATACTGTCGCACATGAGATTGGTCACACATTCCAGTACCTCGTATCTGCTGACCTTGGCAATACTCATGGTTTCGGCTACGGTATTGGTCAGGGAAATGACAACGAGTGGTGGGAAGATTGTGCCAACTGGCAGGCTTATAAGGTTTATCCTTCTTTGCAGTATTCCGATGGCGAGTATTATGAGGGATACCTCAAGACTCACCACCTCAACATCCATCATGAGGATATTCGTTACAACAACTGCTTCTATCAGGATTACTGGTGCCAGCTTCACGGCAAGAATACTATCGCACGTATCTGGCGTGAGACAAAGAAACCAGAAGACCCTACTCAGACTTATATGCGTCTCTTCGGACTTAATGAGGAAACATTTGGCGATGAGATGTATCAGGCATTTGCACATCTTGTGACAATAGATATTGATGGTGTTCGCAATTATGGCAAGGCAAAGATTGGCGCTGAGCCACAGCGACTCATTGAACCATCGGCATCCATCCTCTCAAAGTATCTTGATAATGACAAGAGCTGGTGGGTGGTTGACCCACAATATTGCCCAGAAAACTATGGCTATAATGCCAATCCTCTCAAGGTGCCTGCAGCCGGAACAGTCGTAACTGCCACATTCAAGGGAATAGCAGGATGTGAAGGATATGGCAAGACATACGTTGAGCGTGCAGGATGGCGTTACGGACTTGTAGCATATTCATCTGATGGAACACGTACATATTCTGATGTGGCATCAGCCAAGGATGGCGAAGTCAGCATTACCGTTCCTGAGAAGTGTACTCACCTCTGGTTCGTGGTAATGGGTGCTCCTACAAAGTACTGGTCACACTCATGGACAGGTGGAGTTGCTTCTTCAAACTTTGCAGGAAATGGAGAACAATGGCCATACGCAGTTAAGTTCAGCAATACAGATCCTTACGGAGCTGTCAAGACATACGGTGAATATCCTGGGGATTATGTCCGCAAGGATACAACGGTTGTCATAAATGCAAGCCTTGCGTATAGCGGTAGTGGCTACACAAGTGTGCGTGTGCAGTATGATATGGATGCCGTTTCACAGGCACTCGGCGTTTCTACTCAGCAGATGAAGGCAGTCGTTGTCGGCAAGACAAGTGGTAAGAAGAACTACCTCCGCTTTGCAGGATTAAATACAGACGGTAAGACAGAGACAAACCGCCATACAACATCAACTTCAAGTAGCACTTGTTACGGACATTGGTTCAATTCCGTCGGTAACGTCTGTGATTATGGCAGCTCATCCTATATATTTGCGGAGATGTACCCAGACAGTTATGGCTGTTATGTGGGACAATATCCGGGAAGGCTTACAAAGAATAAGACTTATGTCATCCGTCAAGCTTACATTTATACGGATAATGAAGGAAAAGAATATAAGGCAATAATGGAGACGCATCTTACTGTTCTCTAAGCCCATCCATTCTTTAGTGGCTTGACGCGATAAAGAAAAAGTGATTTTTTTCAAAAAAAATCCTTTTTCGATTAAACTATTTGAGATTTCCATTGTCTTACTAAAGAATAATCCTACAAAAAGAACTTAATATGTTTGTTTTTACAGGTTATTAAGGGTTGTTCAAATGGAATTGAAGGGACAATGCAAAAAATATGAATAGGTAAAGATTAAATGCGATGATTAACTATTAAGTTAACGAAAATAGACGCCGTTGTGAAACGACGTCTATTTTTTTTATTTTAATCATATAGTAAGTATAATTCCCGTTCTTTAGTTATTATGCTCATTTACTTAGCTCTTCTTTAAAAAATGTTTGGTAAAACGACAATAAAAATGTAACTTTGCGGTTGATTATAATATGAGAAAAAGGATTATCATCGTTTTTGCGCTTTTCACTTCCGTGGTAAAGATGGCGAATGCGCAGATGGATGTGCAGTTTGCCGACTACACATCCCTTAGGTCATATTATAATCCCGCGGTTTCTGGTACGGAAGGACAACTCAATGTGGTTGGTGCATATTCCATGCAGATGGCTGGATATAAAGGTGCTCCTGCCACGATGTTCCTTGGTGCTGATATGCCGATTTACTTTCTGAGTCCTCGTCATGGTGGGGGATTGAGTTTCCTGAATGACGTTGTCGGTATGTTTACTACATCAAAGATAAGCCTTCAGTATGCGTACAATGTGAAGCTCGGATTGAAAAGCCGTATTGCCATAGGAGCAAACATCGGAATGATAAGTGAGAAAATAGATGGCTCTAAACTGGAACTTGAAGACACAACCGACCCTGCTTTTCCATCTTCTGCTGTCACAGGCAACTCGCTTGACTTCAACTTTGGTGTCTATTACACCATGCCTCACTTATGGGCAGGTCTTTCCGTGATGCACGCCATGCAACCTACTATAACTTGTAGTGAAAAATACGAATTAGAGTTCCCTCGTTCATATTATTTTATGGCTGGAAGCAATATTAAGCTAAAAAATTCGTTTATAACATTACAGCCATCCTGTATGGTGATGTCTGACCTCAAGTCATGGAGAGAAGATGTGCAATGCAAGGTTGTGTATGAATACGATGGCCGTAAGCTCTACGGAGGCTTAGGTTATAGTCCGGGAGTGTCAACGACATTCATGGTAGGAGGCGATTTTCATGGAGCAACAGTTGGTTATTCGTACCAGATGTTCACCTCAGGAATAGGTATGGTGAATGGTTCTCACGAACTGGTAGTAGGCTATCTTACCGAACTTGACCTCTTCAAGAAGGGCAGAAACAAGCATAAGTCCGTAAGATGGCTGTAACTTGCATTATGAATAATGCAAGAGTTAAAAGTTAAAAAATAAAAGTTAAAAGTTGGATATTACTTGTATTCCATGTTGGCTACAAGAACTCCCAACTATTCAAGTTTGAAAAAAAGATATAGATATAATGATGAATAAGAGTTTAGCAATAACAGCATTGTTCACAGTATGTGTGACGACCTTGTCTCTTTCGTTACATTCATGTTTCTCCACTCAGGGAGGAATGAATGCCACTGGAGGTGAGGTTACAGGCGTAGGCGGTCTTGCTATTACCGAACCTGCTCCTTATGGAATGGTGCTTGTTAAGCGTGGTTCGCTCAAGATGGGTTCAGAGACAACTGACACATTGTGGGGCAAGGAAATGCCATCAAGGGAGATTTCCGTTGATGCCTTCTGGATGGATGAAAAGGAGGTGACAAATGCCATGTACCGTCAATTTGTCTATTGGGTTCGTGACTCCATCATCCGTACTCGTCTTGCTGACCCTAATTATGGAGGCGACGAGACATTCATGATTGATACTGACAAGAACGGTGATCCAATCAAGCCACATATCAACTGGAACAAGGCAATTCCACGTAATCCTGATGAGGAGCAGCAGAGAGCCATTGAGAGCGTTTATACTACTCATCCTTTCACTGGAGAGAAGATGCTTGATGCAAAGCAGTTGAACTATCGTTATGAGGTCTATGATTATGTCATGGCAGCCAAGCGTAAGTATCGCCTTGACCCTGCAGAGCGCAACCTCAATACAGATGTCAATGTTGACCCAGACGAGGTGGTGATGATAAGCAAGGATACTGCATACGTTGATGAGGCTGGTATCATTCATCGTGAGACAATCACACGTCCACTTTCAAGTCATTGGGACTTTGTGAATACATATATCGTAAACGTATATCCTGATACCACTTGCTGGATTAACGATTTCCAGAATGCAGAGAACGAAATATACATGCGTCTCTACTTTACACATGCCAATTTCAACGACTATCCTGTGGTAGGAGTTAATTGGGAACAGGCAAATGCGTTCTGCAATTGGCGTACAGATTTCCTTATCAAGGGTCTTGGTGCTGCGGCAAAGTTTATCCAACGCTACCGCCTGCCGACTGAGGCAGAGTGGGAGTATGCTGCACGAGGCAAGAACGGCAACGAACTTCCTTGGGAACAAGATGGAGTGGCAAGTGACAGAGGTTGCTTCTATGCCAACTTCAAGCCTGACAGAGGTAACTACACGAAGGATGGTAATCTCATAACGTCTAAGACGGGTATTTATAGTGCTAACAGCAACGGACTCTATGATATGGCTGGTAACGTGGCAGAGTGGACAAGCAACGTATATACCGAGGCTGGTGTACTCTCCATGAGTGATATGAACCCTACACTCAACTACAATGCGGCAAAGGAAGATCCTTATGTGTTGAAGAAAAAGAGTGTTCGTGGCGGTTCTTGGAAAGACCCAGAGAGTTTCATCAAGTCTGCATGGCGTACAAACGAGTACCAGAACGTAGGACGTTCATACATTGGTTTCCGTTGTGTGAGAAGTCAGGTAGGAACAGCTACAAGGGCGAGAAGATAATAAAGAATGAAGAATTAAGAATAAAGAATGAAGAATAGGGAATGGCATTTGCAAATATTCAGTCTTTAGTCGAAATTCTTCTAAACATAGTAAACCATGAATGAATTGTGAATGGCATGACGATATTTTTTTAGATTCTTCATTCCTCATTCTTCATTCTTCATTTAATAAATCGATGGCAAAGAAATATAAGTTATCAGGTATCCAGAAATGGATGGATAGTCAGAAAGGTCAGACATTCCTGAACTTCGCATATAGTTGGGGTGCATCAGTCGTAATCCTTGGTGCATTGTTCAAGCTTACACACATCTCTGGAGCAGATATTATGCTGTTCTTGGGAATGGGTACTGAGGTTGTCGTGTTCTTCCTTGCAGGTTTTGAACATCAGACGGCCATTGGTGAGGATGTGGATAATGCTGCTGAAGATGCACGTAACGCCATCTTTACAGACGAGACGGCAGAGGCACTTGCAAAGGCTGCTGCCAACATGGGTAATGCTCCTGCTGGCGGAACTGTCTATGTAGGTGGTGGTGTTCCTTACTCAGGCGAGGGTGCTCCTGCTGCTGGTGGTACGGTTGTCGTAGGTGGCGGTGGTGCAGGTATCTCTGAGGAAACAGCGGCTGCTCTTGCCAATGCGGCTGCAAATCTCAGTAATGCTGGTGCTGCAGGTTCTTCTGCTCCAAGCAATGCTTCTGTTTCTCCAACACCTGTGACTATTGTCAATGCTGCAGAGCTTGCAGAGAATATATCTACTGCTTCTGCCCCAGTTATTCAGGCGGCTCAGTTCCAGGGCATGACTCCTGATATGCAGAAGGCTACAACAGCATACGTTCAGCAACTCACAGACCTCACTGAAACACTCAAGAAGGTGGCAGAGCAGAGTGCGCGTCTCACGCGCGACTCAGAGGAGATGGAGAATATGAACCGTACACTTACAGGTATCAATCGCTTCTACGAGCTTCAGCTTAAGAGCGTAGGCTCACAGTCTGCTACTATTGATGATGTTAACGAACAGACCAAGCGTCTTGCTTCTCAGCTCCAGGAGTTGAATGAGGTATATGCCAAGATGGTTGAGGCTTTGAAAATGAAAATAAGTTAAGTCGGATGGCAAAGAAGAAGATAACACCGCGTCAGAAGATGATCAATCTGATGTATGTCGTTCTTATGGCTATGCTTGCCATGAACGTCAGTTCAGATGTGCTCAAGGGCTTCACGCTTGTGGATGAGAGTCTCAATCGCTCGAAGGATAACTCAAACCTTCAGAATGAGGCAATCTATAAGGCGCTGGATGCTGCCATGAAGCAGAATCCAGAGAAGACTCGTGAGTGGTATAATAAGGCACAAAAGGTTCGTGCCCTCTCTGACTCACTCTATAATCTCTCTGAACGCCTCAAGATACAAATTGTGAAGGAGGCTGACGGTGATGATGGCGACATTCATAATATCAGTAGCCGTGACAACCTTGAGGCTGCTACTCACGTCATGCTTGCTCCGGGAAGCGGTCAGGGTGGTAAGCTCAAGGCATCTATCGACACTTTCCGCGAGAGCATACTTAAGATGATAAATGACTCCGTACAGCATCGCATCATAAGCGATAATCTTACTACGGAAGTTCCATCTTCAGCCATGAATCTTGGCAAGAACTGGCAGGAGTATATGTTTGAGAACACACCTGTCGTTGCGGCGGTAACTCTTCTTACCAAACTGCAGACGGATGTAAAGCATGCAGAGAGTCAGGTGCTCCATCAGCTTGTATCTAATATTGACGTCAAGGATGTGCGTGTTAACCAGATTAGCGCATTCGTAATCCCCGAGTCAAAGACGGTGGTACGCGGTGGCAAGTTTACGGCAGAGATTGTAATGGCAGCTGTTGATACTACGCAGCGACCAGATATCTATGTAGGTAACACCCTTCTCAAGGCTTCAAACGGACATTATGAAACAGTGTGCAGTTCTATTGGTGATTTCAATCTGAACGGCTACATAGTGATGAGAAATGGTAATGGCGAGATTATCAAGCGTGAGTTCAGTCAGCCATATACGGTTGTTGAACCATCTGCTACGGTGTCTGCCACAATGATGAATATGCTTTATGCAGGTTACACTAACCCTATCAGCGTCAGTGTACCTGGTGTTCCTGCTAATAAGATAAATGTGTCAATGACCAACGGCTCACTTACCAAGAAAGGTGACGGTAAGTATGTTGCGGTACCTTCAAAGGTGGGAACAGATGTCGTTTTTACTGTGACAGCCATGAACGAAGGACGTTCACAGGAGATGGGTAAGTTCACTTTCAAGGTGCGTAAGTTGCCAGACCCAACAGGTTACCTCCAGTGTGGTGATACACGTTTCAAGGGTGGTCGTATCTCTAAGCAGATGCTTCTTGCCGCTGGTTCTGTAAGCGCAGCTATTGATGATGGTTTGTTGGATATACCATTCCGTGTAGTCGGTTTTGAAACAGTCTTTGTTGACAATATGGGTAATGCAGTTCCAGAAGTCAGCAATTCTGCCAACTTCACATCCAACCAGATTGCACGAATCCGTCAGCTTAGTAGAGGTAAGCTCTTTAATATATCACGAATCAAGTGTATAGGTCCTGATGGTATTGAGAGAACGCTTACTTCACCTGTTGAAGTAATTATAAACTAAGATATTTAAGTTTTCTTCCTCGTAGTTAAGTGGAGATATATTAAAATCTTTTCTTTTCTACTTTGAAAATGTAACTCTAAGATATGAAGAAGATATTGTTTTTACTTGCGGTAATGTTTTTCCATTGCTCCGTCCTTACTGTCATGGCTCAGCCACAGAGGAGTAGGGTGCAGAACAACCGTAACACGACAAGACGTAACAATACAACTGGCAGGGTACAGAAGACTACTCCGGCAATAAGTCGTGCCGACCTTATGTTCCCAACAGCGGTAGCTATGCCTGAGGAGGTTGTGTGGAGACGTGACCTTTACCGTTCTCTTGACTTGAAGGAGGATGCAAATGCGGCTCTCTACTATCCAGTGCAGCCACAGGGTAAGCAGGTTAATCTGTTCACACTTTTGTTCCGTCTTTTCAGTACGGGTAAGCTTCCTGTATATGAGTATAATCTTGATGGCTTTGAGGATTTCTCTCCAGAAAAGAGAATGCACTTCAAGGACTTCCTTGAAAAGTACAGCATATATTATGAGTTGCAGGGTAATACCTACAAGATTGATGATGCGGACATTCCTTCTGCTGAGGTTCTTCGCTACTATGTGAAGGAAAGCAGCTATTATGACCAGAATACCGCTACATATCATAGTCGCGTGACAGCCATTTGTCCTGTGCTCATGCGTTCGGATTTTGGTGATGAACTTACGCCTTATCCTTTGTTCTGGGTAAAGTATGATGACGTAGCAACATATCTGAGTGGGCACATGGTCATGACTTCCAACGTTAACAATGCTGCTAAGATGTCATCTGCTGATTTCTTTGCCACAAACCATTATAAGGGAAAGATTTACCTTACCAACAATATGCAGGGTAAGTCGCTTCAAGAGATGGTTGTAGCTGATAGTACCGGTAACAAGCAAGCTGGTCTTGCAAAGGCACAGGATAAGATTGAAAAGGAGATGGCAGACTTTGAGAAGCATATTTGGACAACGCCTGTCGATTCTGCTGAGCTTGCACGTCGAGACAGCATTGCCAAGCTACAGATGAAGAAGAAAGTTGTTGTGACAAATACTCGTCGAGGACAGACTTCTACAGGTAATGCTACAGTGCAGAATTCTACCAAGAAAGAAAAGGCACCAAAGTCTTCTTCGTCAGGTCCACGCATATCTGCACGACGTCAGAGACACTAACCACTTCGTGGAGTTAAAAGTTAAAAATTAAAAATTAAAAGTTAAGAGTTAAGAATTAAAAGTTAAGAATTAAGATTTTGATTCTTTATAACGCATAACCCCTACAATATATATAATAAATGGTAATCCACCTGTCCGTTGAAATGCGGTCAGGTGGATTTTTTTGTTTTATCGGTATGCAGAATGGGAGTGGATGATAGTAGTCGGAGCGACAGTCGAGTGTGGTCGCGCAGACTAGTGCTAGTCTGTCATACAAACTAGTACTAGTCTGTAACGCAAACTAGCGCTAGTCTGTGATACAAACTAGCGCTAGTCCGGGCGACTATATTATGTCGTAAGTCTCAAATGCCAAATTTATGCGTCCCGTTATGAACCGAAGGCATAACATTTCTACATCGCCTACGTTTGAGCGACAAAAGCGACTTGAACGTGAGGGCTTCATAAAGGGCTACAAGGCAGTACTTGACTCCAGGCGAATGGGACAAGGAATAATGGTTATATGCAATATGCGACTGAAACGTCATTCACAACTCTTGATGGATGAATTTATGGAAGCAGTACAGAACATAGATGAGATTACCGAGTGTTACAACACGAGTGGCGATTATGATTTTACATTGAAGATATATACTCGTGATATGGAGTCGTATCACGAATTTATGCGTACAAAGTTGGGCAACATCGAGTGTGTTGGCTCTTTCAATAGTGTCTTCGTCATGCGTGAGGTAAAGAATACGCATGGAATCCCGGTGGAATAACATAATGCTTGTACTGCTTTGAACGAACCAAATGAAGCTTTGGTGGGATGCAATGAAAGCTTTGAACGAATCAAACGAAAGCTTTTGGCCTAAATGAGAACATCTAAACGAAAAAAGAACTATCTTTGCATTCGGAAAAAAGATACAGACAATAATCAAAAATAAAACCCAAATAAAAACAACTATCATGAGTATAAATAAAATTGCTCTTGTGGCATCAGCAATCATGCTTTGCCCTATCGGTTCTGTGGCACAGAACAACGACACACAAATGGTAAAAGTAGAAGCTGGCGTTAAGACTTACTATCCTTCAAAGATGGGCTTTTCGCAGAATGAGCCTATTAGCAATGTAATCAAGATGATTACGAAGTACAAAGAGAGAATTACCATATATACTCTTATGGTCAATGGTGAGAACTACCTCCAGGACCCAGAGTCGTTCTATGCCCACACACTCGTAGCCGATGTGGAGCGCATTGAGGTTATCACCGACCCAAGCATCAGCGGTAACACAATCGGACTCGATGGTAACATCAATATCGTGCTTCGTAACAAGGAGGAAGGTACACATGGACGCGTAGGTTTCCAAATCGAGACGAACAACAGCCATATTCCAACTTTCAACATTAGTCACAAGGCAGACAAGTGGACCGTATGGGGAAACTATGTTGGCAATATCAGTCACAGCAAGAGTGACAAAGAAGAATACTTAGACATAAGGGCGACATCTGACTTAAAAGCATCAAGAGAGAAATTTTATTTCTACAATGAAAATGATAAGAAGAAGCTCAATGCTTTGAATTTTGGAGCAAACTATAAGGACGAGAAAAACAGCATCACCTTGGAAATAATCAACCGTAACGCTCCAACAACCAGCAATATTGAAAAAACATCCAGCAAAATGACAACGGATATGGGAGTAAAAGAATTCACAGCCATCATTGACTGGAAGCACACTCTTAATGCGAAAACGTCATTTGGCGTGAACTTGAGCCACGAAAGAGAGAAGGACAATGCTGACATTGCCGATACAGAGTATAATAATCTTAATTTTAATTCATTTGAAAGAAATATATGTGTAAAAAGTAACACAACAAGATTTGACATTCACGCAGACTATCGTCCTTTTGATATCTTAGGTATTAAGGCTGGAGTAAAAGGTGCGTGGATGAACTCAAAAAGAGAAGAAAATGAATACGAAAACTTAACTTATGATAACGATACTTATGAGAGCGATTCAAGTCGGTTCACTCCTTACATCCTTGTACAGCTAAAGGTTGGACAGTTCAAGTTTTCAGCAGGTGAACGCTATGACTTCAATGAAGAAACTTTGAAATATAAAACGGGTGATTGTTCGGGAAATAAATCGTTCAACAGTTCGCTTACAACTGTAAGTGCAGAATGGAAGCCAAATGCCCAAAACAGTGTGATGGCATCATACAGATATCATGCAATCGATATGTGCCGTTTTACAATATATGCCGACTTGTTGGATAGAAGAGTTGAACCATGGGTAGAAGATATAGATTGTAACATATATAATCTCAATTATGCTTATACTGGCGAGAATATAAGTGCAGGTCTCAAAATGCAATATACGAAAGGAATAGATGTATATCCATATGCATATTATAATACATCCTACGAGATGACAACAACTAACGATGTGGATTTGTATGACATAACAGCATCCATTGCTTATCATCAAGATGTATTTGCAGTAATGGGAGATATCAACTTCTACAAAGCCGATGGAGAAGAGAAAACGACAGGAGGCTCATACTATTCAAGCGAAAACTACGAATATACAACAGGTAACACTTGGATATTCCGTATCACACCAATGTTGTCACTGCCTAAAAACATCAACGTGTCGGCATCAGCAATGTTTGTAAGCCATAGAGTGGACAATAGTTATCACTATTTACGAAGTGTAAATGACAAAAGACAATTTGATAAATGGCTCACTTTGCGTGCATCAAAGAGCTGGAAGAACTTCGACCTTTATGTTAAGTGGGAAAATGCATTTGACAAGCGTGAAACTTACGACAAAAGAAGGAGTGTTCATAGCTTTGCCACATACGGTTGTGCTTCAGAAAACAAATTCGAGAATCGTCTGACGTTTGGCGGTAGCTTCAGATTCTAAGATATAAGTATAAATAACAAATCAGAGAACTCAAAAAGCATGCAGGTGAGTGTGCTTTTTGAGTTCTTGGTGTAAATAGACACGAAAAATGATAGTAGATATGAAAAGCACTTTCTGCTGAATATGTGTCAAAAACGACTGTTTTGCAAAGTCGAGTGAGCAAAACGAATACTTTTTGATGATATTATTTTCCCATATCAAAATGAATATGTAATTTTGCCGAGTGTTTGCACTGCTATATATATTAGGTGCAAACGGAAGGATAATAGGATAAATAAACTTACATATTACAAATGGCTTTAATTGAAAGTATCATTGCACGTGCCAAGGCTAACAAGCAGCGTATCGTGCTTCCAGAGTCACTCGAGGAGCGTACTCTCACAGCAGCCGACAAGTCTCTCGCAGACGACCTTGCCGACATCATTCTCATCGGTAATCCACAGGAAATATTTGCTCTTGCTGACAAGCTCGGTCTCAAGAATATTGGCAAGGCAACAATCATCGACCCAGCTACTTCAGAGAAGACTGAGGAGTATGCACAGCTTCTCTTCCAGCTTCGCCAGAAGAAGGGTATGACTATCGAGAAGGCTCGCGAGCAGGTTCTCGACCCTCTCTACTTCGGATGTCTCATCATCAAGAGTGGCGATGCTGACGGTCAGATCAGCGGTGCCCTCTCTACAACAGGTGACACTCTCCGTCCAGCTCTCCAGATTATCAAGTGTGCTCCTGGCATTTCTTGCGTATCAGGTGCTATGCTTCTCATCACAAAGACTCCACAGTATGGTGAGGAGGGCGTTCTCGTAATGGGTGACGTAGCCGTTACTCCTATGCCAGACGCTTCACAGCTTGCTCAGATTGCTGTTTGTACAGCTCAGACAGCCAAGAGCGTAGCAGGATTTGCTGACCCACGTGTTGCAATGCTCTCATTCTCAACTAAGGGAAGTGCTAAGCATGAGGTAGTTGACAAGGTTGTTGAGGCTACTCGTCTTGCTAAGGAACTTGACCCAACACTCAAGGTTGACGGTGAGCTTCAGGCAGATGCTGCTCTCGTTCCATCAG
>CAMOVB010000016.1:0-25911 GCA_946626925.1 uncultured Prevotellaceae bacterium | reverse complement strand
ATGTGCAATACCGTTTGTAAATGTATGTTTTGTTGTAAAGAGGTAACCTGAAATAGTTTACCTCAAAATTACATGTTTACACCCATATCTCTCGTGCAGGAGATATGGGTGTAAATGTTGTGAGATATGGGTCTCGTCAGAATTAGATGTACTTGTGACTAACTTATTGCCATGAGGCGGCGGTTAAATTCGTCCTTGTCATAGATGGAGTTGTTGCGGATGCGTGAGCGATAGTTGTAAATTGTTGGAAGGGAATAGTTGAGGAAGTGAGCAATCATGGCAGAGTCATCCACTCCGAGACGGATGAGGGCAAAGATGCGAAGCTCGATGTTGAGAAGCTCTCCTTTCTTTGGAACAAGCTGCGATTCCTCATTCAGGAGGGCGTTGAACTCCTTGATGAAGTCGGGATGGATATTGAGGAATGACTTATCGAAGTCGGCAAAGAAACGTTTCTGCTCGTCCTCCATCACGTCGTCCGACTTGAGAAGTTTCATGATCTCTTGATGTTGATTGCTCTTGGCAAGTCTGAGCAGGGACTTGCGGAAATTCTCGAACGTATCCATATAACTGCGGCACATTTCAAGATAATGGGCGATGTATTCTTCCTTTATCTTGTTGGTGTTCTGGAGTATGTCGTTTGCCCTTGAGAGCATGTCGTTGTTCTCGCCCAACTGGAAGTTGGAGCCTTGCAACTGTGAATTGGCATCTGCCAACTGAAGGTTCGCCTCTTCCAACTGACTGTTTGCCACAGCCAGACGTTTGTTGGCTTCCGACAGTTTCTCCTTGATGTTATGCACTCGCTTCATCTGTTTCTGGAGATAGAATAGGGCGAGGATAAGAATGACGGCAAGTACACAGACACCAGTAAGCACAGAATGTTCAAACAGTTGGTTTCGTCTTTCCTGCTCACGATATTCCTTGTCGATGATAGGGAAGATGGTGTTTACCTCAAATGTGCGGAGGAAAGCGCCACAGAAATGAGCATCTTCCATACTGCAGAATAGATAGTTATAGGCTCTATCCACATCACCCATCTTGAGCATGAGACTTGCAAGTTCTGGAAGGGCTATATATTCCGTTACTCCGTTCTTGATGTCCGATATTGCCGTGAGGGCGAGATAGATGGCATACTTCTCATCGTTGCCCTTCATCTTATAGCATTGGGCAAGGTTGTAGTAGGCATATACTTTCTGCTCATCCTTGGCATTGGCAAGTATGTCATGAAGTATCTCGATGGCAACATCAGCCTCTCCCTTTACGATGTAATTATCGGCAAGTACGTTGTTACGACGTATCCCAGGTTCAGTGAAACGTAGGATGGAGTCGCGGTATGACTGGGTAAGCCGTTCATAGCGGTTGTCGTTATGATGGAAGTCCTTGGTGTATTCTGCATACCATCCATATACGGTACGACAAGTGTGGAAGTACTCTGATCGAATGTCGGCAGAGGCATCACCCATGTTTATTGTATCTACAATATTGATGGCAGAAGCAAAGTCTCCCATGATACCGAAAGTTATTGCTTTCTTCATATCGACCATGAGAGATAAAGACCTGTTACGCTTGACGGCATCGAGGTTATCCATTTTTGTTATATATTGGTATGCGCTATCCACCTGATAGTTGCTGTAGCACTCGTATATCTGGTTATAGATGGAATAAAGCTCAGCATCAGAAGCTACTTTGATAAGTGTTTTCAGACTGTCAATCTTTCCTTGCTGTTGTTTGTGATATTTGCCTTTCATTTGTATTGCATTGTCGAGATCTTTCAGCAAGTTGTTGAGTTGCTGAGCATCTGAATTGCCGAAAAAGGCAAAAAACAGGAGAAATAATGTAATGATATGTTTCATGATTATATAGACTATTGTAACATTTTGGTGCAAATGTAAGATTATTTTTTTGTATTTCGTTTATATTTTCTTAACATTTTTTTATTTCTAAATGTTAAATATCATGTTGTTAGTGTTTGTTACATTTTATATTTTTCTTATTATCACTTTTTTGTATTGCAGAATACCGTAATTTTGCATCGTACAAAAATAATTATCGCGATTAGGACGGTCATGCGTTCTTCTTTATTATCTGAGGTTGCACGTATGACTTGCCTAATAACCATGGAAAGTGATACCAAAACTTAGTCAAAACATCAACTAAACTAATGAGAAAATCAAAACTTACGCTAACACTATTGTTGAGCCTATGTTCATTCCTTGGCATCACCGCAGCGAAACTAAATGTAAGTCATATTCATCCATCATGTTGGTGGGCTGGAATGAAGAATACCGAGCTTCAGATAATGATTCACGGTACAGGACTTGGTATGTACGATGTTCAGTTGAGTAACTCTCAGGGCATAGAACTGAAAAGTGTAAACAAGTTTGACAACAAGAACTATATAATATTATATGTAGATACAAAAGGTGCTCCAGCACAGACGTTCAGTATCGACCTTGTGAATGGTAAGAAGGTGGTAAAGCGCATCCCTTACGAGTTGAAGGTACGTGTGAATGCACGTCTTGGTAACTTTGACGCTTCGGATGTCGTCTATCTCCTTATGCCAGATCGTTTTGCTCAGGGATTTACCGATAAGCAGAAAGCATCTATGTATTCTAAGGTTGAGAGAGAAAAGGTGTGGGATAGAAAGACTGACATGGCACGTCATGGAGGCGACCTTGCAGGCATGACTCAGCATCTTGACTATCTCAGCGAGTTGGGAATCACAGCCATTTGGCCTACTCCGACCCTTGTGAACGATATGGCAGAGATGTCATATCACGGCTATGCCATTACTGACTATTATGAGACGGATCCGCGTCTCGGTAGTAATGAAGATTACAAAGGTTTTGTTCATAATGCACATAATAATGGTATTAAGGTAATAAAGGACATTGTTTTCAATCATTGCGGCTCATTGAACTTCCTGTTTACTGACCGTCCTGCTGACGATTGGTTCAACTACGGCAGCAAGTACACTCAGACAGGCTACAAGACGAGCGCAGCAGGGGATAATCACGCATCAGCTCTCGACAAGAAACTAACCGTAGATGGTTGGTTTGTCGAGACTATGCCTGACTTAAACGGAAAGAACAAGTTCGTTGCTGACTACCTCATCCAAGCAAGTAAGTGGTGGGTGGAATATGCAGGAATTGATGGTTTCCGACAAGATACATATCCATACAACGACTTCGGCTTCATGAAACGCTGGTGTCACGAGATGGACGAGGAATATCCAGGTTTCAACATCGTTGGCGAGACATGGATTAACAATAATGTTGGCGTAAGCTATTGGCAGAAAGACAGTAAACTTGCAGCACCACTCAACTCAGAGTTGAAGACTGTGATGGACTTCCCACTTATGTACCTCCTCACGAGTGTCGTGGATGAAGAAACAGACGAATGGGACAACGGTTTCGCAAAACTCTATGCCTATCTTGGTCAAGACATGGTTTATGCCAATACCAATAACCTCCTCACGTTCCTCGCCAATCACGATACGGACAGATTCCAGAAGACCAAGGAGATGGCAAATAACATCACGAGATACAAGCAGGCACTTGCGCTTCTTCTCACTCTTCGTGGTACACCTCAGTTGTATTATGGCGACGAGATTGGAATGTATGCCAACAAGAGCGTGAATGACGGCGCTCTCCGTCAGGACTTCCCTGGTGGATGGGCAGAGGACAGCCACAATGCCTTCACCAAGGCTGGCAGAACGAAGTTGGAGAACGAGTACTTTGACTACACAAAGAAGCTCCTCAACTGGCGCAAGAACAACAAGGCTGTGGCATACGGAGACCTCACACACTTTGCCATCCGCAACGGTGTGTATGTATATTCCCGATTCTATAAGGGACAGAGGGTGACGGTACTCATCAACGGAACAAGCAAGCCACAGACCGTGGATGCAAGCACATACGCAGAAGTTCTTCCTTCGTTGACAGCCTATGATGTCATTACTGCAAAGAGGCGAACGCTTGGCGAGAAGATTACTCTTGGAGCAAGGGAAGTGATAGTACTGGATTTCTCCATACGAAATTAATCGACTTGTACGGTTGTAGTTTTGCACAAAGGTGCATATTAAAAAAACAGTCAAGAAACAGAACAAAAACAAGAAAAAACATGTTTTTTTTGATTTTATTTGGTTTTTACCATGTTTTTTTAACTGGCCGCACTGCGGCAAAAAACAACATACAGTTTCAAACGTACAGGTCGAAATTAATCTTAAGATATGTGCGCCAAAGGTGCCAGTTACAATAGAAAACAAAAGAAAACAAGAATCTTGAAACACAGAGACCACAGAGCGTACAGAGGTTATCTTTTTGTGGAATCCTGTGTTGAAGATTTAGGTTTTATAATATGCGAACAGACAAACTCTTAAAAATAGAACAATGAGAACTCTCTTTATTTCAATCTTGGCAATACTTGCGTCAATAACAGCAAATGCACAGAAGCTCACATCGCCAGACGGTCAGATGGAACTGAACTTCAGTGTTGATGCAAAGGGTATGCCAACCTATAACCTTAGCAGGAAAGGCAAGACCGTCATCAAGGACAGCCACCTCGGCCTTCTGCTTGTGAAGGAAAATGCCAACAAGGCAATAGACTTTGAACACAGAACCTTCGCGGACAAGCAGAAGATAGAAAGGAAAGCTGACATGACCACTGGTTTCAAGATTGTCAGTACAAAGGAAAGTGCCTTTGATGAGACGTGGAAACCCGTATGGGGTGAGGAGTCAAGCATCCGCAACAACTACAAGGAGCTTGCTGTAACACTCAGTCAACCAGACAACGACAGAACAATCCTCATTCGTTTCCGTCTTTTCAACGACGGACTTGGATTCAGATACGAGTTCCCATCACAGAAGAACCTCACATATTTCAACATAAAGGAGGAAAAGTCAGAATTTGCCATGACAGGCAACCACAAGGCATGGTGGCTTGCAGGTGACTATGACACACAGGAATACGAGTATCAGACAAGTCGTCTCTCTGAGATACGTGGCAAGATGAAGGATGCAATCACGGAGAACTCATCACAGACTCCTGCTGGTCCTACATGCGTGCAGACAGCCCTCCAGATGAAGACAGACGATGGTCTCTATATCAACCTCCACGAGGCTGCATGTATCGACTATGCAACCATGCACCTCGAACTGGATGACAAGAACATGGTGTTTACATCTCACCTTACTCCAGATGCACAGGGTTACAAGGGACGCATACAGACACCATTCAACACACCTTGGCGTACTGTCATAGTAGGCGAGAGCGGAAAGGACATCCTTGCAAGCCGTATCACACTCAACCTCAACGAGCCTTGTAAGTTGACAGACACAAGCTGGATTAAGCCAACAAAATACGTAGGTGTATGGTGGGAGATGATAACCAACAAGAGTCATTGGTCATACACCGACGATGTGTATAGCGTCAAACTTGGCGAGACTGACTACAAGAAATGTAAGCCTCATGGCAGACATGGAGCAACAACGGCACACGTAAAGGAATATATCGACTTTGCAGCAGAGAACGGTTTCGATGCTGTACTCGTTGAGGGATGGAACGAAGGTTGGGAAGACTGGTTCGGACATCAGAAGGACTATGTATTCGACTTCGTCACACCATATCCAGACTTTGACCTGAAGGGTATTCACGAGTATGCAGCCTCAAAGGGTGTAAAGATGATTATGCACCATGAGACATCATCTTCTACTGCCAACTATGACCGTCACCTCGACAAGGCATACCAGTTCATGGTGGATAATGGCTACAACGCTGTCAAGAGCGGATATGTAGGCGACATCGTTCCTTACGGTGAGCATCACTACAGTCAGCCACTCAACAACCACTATCTCCGTTGCATCAAGAAGGCAGCTGACTACAAGATTATGGTGAATGCACATGAGGCAACACGTCCTACAGGTATCTGTCGTACTTATCCTAACTGGATAGGCAACGAGAGTGCACGAGGAACAGAGTACGAGAGCTTCGGCGGTAATCCTGTTGACCACACGACAATACTGCCATTCACACGTATGATTGGTGGTCCTATGGACTATACTCCAGGTATCTTCGAGATGGACCTTTCAAAGGTAGCTCCAGGCAACACAAGCAAAGTACGCAGTACCCTTGCACGTCAGTTGGGTCTCTACCTTGTAATCTACAGTCCACTCCAGATGGCAGCCGACCTCATCGAGAACTACAAGCGATTCCCAGATGCCTTCCAGTTTATCAAGGATGTGCCATGCGACTGGGAGAAGTCAGTATATCTTGAGGCAGAGCCAGGCGACTACGTAACCATTGCCCGTAAGGACAAGAACTCAGACAACTGGTTCATCGGTTCATCAGTTGACGAGAATGGTCATACAAGTACACTCAGTCTCAGTTTCCTCTCACCAAAGACACAGTATGAGGCAACAATATATGCTGACGGTAAGGACGCAAGTTGGGATAAGAATCCACAGAGCTACACCATCACAAAGCGTAAGGTGACAAGCAAGAGCGTACTCCGTCTCAAGAGTGCCAGCGGTGGAGGATTTGCAATTGCGCTGCGCGCGATTAAAAATTAAAAATTAAAAATTAAAAATGAAAAGTTAAAAGTTGAGTTTGTAAGTTTGTGAGTTTATAAGTTTTTAAGTTATTGCGGAAAAGATAAACGTGAAAACTAAAAAACTCAAGAACTTACAAACTCAAGAACTCACGAACTTAAAAACTTAAGAACTTACAAACTTAAAAACTCAAAAACTTAAAAAAACTAAATATTAACAAACCTATAAATCAAAAAACATGAAACAGAAACTAAACCTCAGGTTCCTCATGACACTGGTCATCGGAATCTTCGTATCTGTTAGCGCGTTTGCCCAAGACATACTTGTCAAGGGACACGTCAAAGATGACATCGGCGAAGATGTCATAGGTGCATCCGTAAGAGTGAAAGGAACGTCACAAGGTGCCGTTACAGACGTTAATGGTAACTTCTCACTTAAGGTAGAGAAAGGTTCCACACTCGTAATTTCGTTCATCGGTTTCCAAAGTCAGGAAGTTCGTGCCACTCAGAACATGAACATCACACTTCGTGAAGACATGAAGATTCTTAACGAATCCGTTGTCATCGGTTATGGTACTGTAAAGAAGACTGACCTCACAGGTTCGGTAATCGCTATCAAGCCTGACGAGATGAACCATGGTCTTCAAACAAACCCTCAAGACATGATAATGGGAAAGATTGCTGGTGTGAGTGTTATTCCTGGTGATGGTACTCCTGGAGGTGGAGCAACAATCAGAATACGTGGTGGTTCATCTCTCAACGCATCAAACGACCCACTTATCGTTATTGATGGATTAGCTCTTGACAACTACGGAGCAAATGAGGGTTCTGCAAATGCACTTTCCTCTATCAATCCTGCTGACATTGAAAGTTTCACAGTTCTTAAGGATGCATCTTCCACAGCTATCTATGGTAGCCGTGCATCTAATGGTGTCATCATCATCACCACTAAGAAAGGTTCCAATGGACAAAAAGCAAAGATTTCATATAATGGTAATGTGAGCGCAAGCTTCAATACAAAACGTCTTGAAGTTTTGAATTCTTCTGAATATATCAATTTTGCACAGAAACTTACAGGCTTTGAAGGTGATGACGCTGGTTGGTTGGCATCAAGCCAATACGCAAAACTTGGATATGTAAATGCTGATGGTGAACATCTATTTGCAGATACAGACTGGCAGAAGGAAATCTATCGTACAGGAATCAATACAGACCATAATATAACAATAAGTGGTGGTCTTAAGAATTTGCCTTACCGTGTTAGTTTAGGTTATACACACCAAGACGGAACACTAAAGACATCAAACTTCAACCGCTATACTGCAAGCATCAATCTCAGTCCAGTCTTACTCGACAAGCATCTGACTGTAAATTTCAATGCTAAGGCAATGTTCTCTCGTCACTCATTCGCAAACACTTCAGCAGTTGGTAAGGCAATCTATGCAGACCCAACCAAGCCTATCTATGATGATAGAGAAAGTGCAAAGGAGTATGGTGGATATTGGCAATGGGAGACAACTGCTGACTTTGGCGATTCCGAATGGACACATTCATATTCTGGTCTTAATGCAGACAATCCAATTGCTGCACTTTATAACCAGTCAAATATAGGAAAGGCACGTGAATTTATTGGTAACCTTGAACTCGATTACAAAATTCACGGATTTGAGGATCTCCATATTCATGTTAATGGCGGTTTTTCCGTAGGACATGGTCATAGCGACAAGAAAGTCTCTCCATATGATTATTCAGGCAATATTTACTATGGAAGCAATGGATGGAATGAAGGTGACAAGTACAATCTATCAGGTTCTGCATATGCACAATACATCAAGGATATAGACGATATCCATCACATTGATGTAATGGCTGGTGCAGAGGAATCTCATTTCCATAGAGAAACAGACTGGGATTATCCTAAGTACTATCCATTGACAAACTTATTACATCCTGGTGAGTTAACAGACCCAGAATATTATGACACAAAGAACTCTCTATATAAGACAGAAAATTTTCTTGTGAGCTACTTCGGAAGACTTAACTATAGTCTTCTCAATAGATATCTCTTCACATTCACAATGCGTGCTGATGGTTCTTCACGATTCCCATATCGTGGTGAGAACTTTGGATACTTCCCATCTGCTGCATTTGCATGGAAGATTAACGAAGAGCCATTCTTGAAGAATTGCGATGCCATATCAGAAGCAAAGATTCGACTTGGTTGGGGTAAGACTGGTCAACAGGAAGGTATCAGTGACTATTCATACTTTGCAAACTACACGATAAACTCAGCAGGAGCTTACTATCCTGCAGTTGGCGATGGTACAACATATCGTCCAGAAGGATACAATCCTGACATTACGTGGGAAAAGACTACCACTTGGAATGCAGGTATTGATTTCGGTTTTGTCAACAATCGTTTCGTGGGTAGTGTTGATTACTATTATCGCAAAACAACAGACCTTCTTAACACAAAGGCTGTTGCAGCTGGTACTAACTTCTCTACACGTATTTTGGGCAATATTGGTTCGCTTCACAATTCAGGAATTGAAACACAACTCATATACCGTGCTATACAGACAAAGGATTGGCGTTGGGAAATCGGTTATAATTTAACTTGGAATCAGAATAAGATTGACGAGCTCACAACTACCGATGGCGCACCTATCGGACATGCTTATGCTTCCGTAGGTGGAAGTGGTGCAGGTGCTGTCATGGCTTATGCACAGGGCCACCCAACAAGTTCATTCTATGTTTATCAGCAGGTGTATAATGAAGCCGGTCAGCCAATCCAAGGCGAATTCGTTGATCGTAATGCAGACGGTGTTATCAACGAGAAGGACAAGTATTTCTACAAGAAAGCAGACGCAGATGTAATCATGGGTCTTTCTTCAAAACTCATATGGAAGAACTGGGACTTGGGAATTTCCCTTCGTGCAAGCCTCAACAATTACATGTACAACTCAATAGAGGCAAATGACCGTGCTAATGTATCTGCATCATACGTTTACAGCAACGAGACATGGCATAATGTAGTGAAGTATCAGCTTGACAAGAGCTGGCAATACATTGACAATGTATCTTCACAATCAGACTACTTCATTCAGAATGCTTCATTCTTGAAGTGTGACAATATCACTCTCGGTTATTCTTTTGATAAGATTTGCAATTGGGATATAACTGGTCGTGTTTACTTCACAGCACAGAACGTGTTTACCATTACAAATTACAAGGGAATTGACCCAGAAGTTAGCGGAGGTTACGATAGTGCCATCTACCCACGTCCATTCACAGGTATTCTCGGCGTATCACTTAACTTCTAACATCATATCAATACACTCTGATAAAAATAAAACATTATGAACATCAATATAAAGAAAACAATACTGTCTGCTACAATTGCTACTATAGCAGTTGGCGGATTGACAACATCATGTGTCAAAGACCTTGATGTTACTCCTATCAATCCTCAGCAAACACTCATTCTAAACCAAGATGCCCTACTTAATAAGATATATGCTAGTTTCGCTCTGACTGGTCAGAATGGTGGTGCAGGATCTGGCGATATTCCAAAGGAAATCTTTGACAACGAAGGTATGTCTGGATTCTATCGTATGTCATGGTCACTCAATGAGTTTACTTCTGACGAGGCTGGCTGGGTCTGGTCTGATGCAGGAGTTCCAGAGTTGTTGCACAATGCCTTTGCAGCAAGCAACACATTCTCTTTTGCCATGTACTATCGTCTATACTTCACAATCACTCTTTGTAACTCATATCTTGATCAGGCAAGTGATCCACAGAAGTGTGCAGAAGCAAGATTGATACGTGCATTGAACTATATGTATGTGACAGACTTGTTTGGTGCAGGCCCTATGTCAACCTCCATTTCATCAGAGTTGGCTCCATACTATGACCGCAAACAACTCTTTGCGTTCTGCGAGTCTGAACTTAAGGCTTGTGTTGAAGACCTTGCCGATGAAGGAACAAATACATATGGCCGCTTGGACAAAGCAGCTGCCTACATTCTTCTTTCACGTCTTTATCTCAATGCGGAAGTCTATACAGGCGAAGCACGTTGGGATGATGCCATGAAATATGCAGAGATGGTCATCAATAGCAAGTACTACCACTTGCTTGAAACTGGAAAGACAAATCCTGTTACTAACGAAGTGTATTCTCCATATCAGATGCTTTTCCTTGCTGACAACAACGAGAATGGAGCACAATACGAAGCTATATTCCCTGTAATACTTGATGGTATCAGGACGCAGAGTTATGATGCAACAAACTTCCTTGTCTTCTCTACATACGGAAGCAAAGAGAGCGATGCCATTCCATCTGGAACAAACAACAGCTGGGGTAAATGTGCAAGAGTAAAGGGTAAACTCGTAGAGAAATTCTTCCCTAATGGAGATGCTCCGGAAACTGACAATCTCGCAGAGATGATATCAAAGGCTAAGGACGATCGTGCTCTATTCTTCAGCAAAGGCTATAGCCAGTATGTTGAAACTGAAGATGCCAGTGAAGGCTTTAGCTGTGTAAAATTCCGTAACGTACGTTCTGACGGAAAGAAAGCACAGGCAGAGAATTTCGTAGATACAGACCTTCCTCTTCTACGTGTAGCAGAGGCATACCTAACGTATGCTGAGGCTTCTATCCGCAAAAACGGACAGAATCCAACTGCAAACAAGTACATAAACAAGATACGTGCTCGTGCAAATGCTGAGCAGAAGGGTTCATACGACCTTGAAGATGTATTTGACGAGTGGGCACGTGAGTTCTGGTTCGAAGGACGCCGACGCACGGATCTTGTCCGTTTCAATCGTTTCGGAGGTCAATCAGAATATCGTTGGGAGTTCATGAGCAATCAGCCTAACGGCGGCTCTTTCTCTTCTAATTTCAACGTGTTTGGTTTGCCATCAACAGACCTTGACACAAATACTAATCTTAAGCAGAACGAAGGTTATTAACCATTGTTAAACATAATTAGAAGTATATGAAACTAAATAATATATTTTCATTTGCATTAATTGGACTTGGCATCATCGCCACAACATCATGTTCTGACGACAATGGCTCAAATCCGACAATGCACCAGCCAGAGACATTTGCTCTCAACACGCCAGCATTGGCGGGAATGGCTATTGATTTGGAATCAAGCAAAGATTCACTTGCTATTACGTGGAGTCAACCAGACTATGGTGGTTACCCTGCTGCAGTTAGCTACTACATTCAGTACACCACGGAGGATGAGTTTAAAGAAAGCATAGACGACGAGGGTAAGGTAACATGCAACTATGTTCAGATAGATGACCCAGTTAACGTTTGTCGTGGTTACTTGGCTTATGAAGACATAAACCGTAACATCATGCACTTACTCGACATCACAAAAAGCGAGCAAGTTCCAGCCACACAAAAGTTAAACATCCGTGTGAGTGCAAAGACATACTCTTCACAACTGATCTATTCTAACACTGTAAGCGTGCTTGTCAAGCCATATTTCAGGACACTTGTGGCTACCGACCCAATAATATGGTATATGACAGGTTCAACTATTGGTGATGGCTCATGGTCAGATCCTATTCCTAATGGATGCCAACCATTGTACATTGACCCTAACAACACTTATGATGAAGTTACGGGTACAGGTGTAATTACTTGGACAGGTTATCTGATGGGCACAGGAATGAAGTTCCGTGGTTCAAACACAGACGGATGGAAAGTTCAGATTGGACAAGGCTCTGCGTTTGGTGACTATGTTCTTAATGATGGTGGGTCTGGTAACATTACTGTCCCTGCCGACGGATACTACGTTGTAAATCTCGACACAAAGACAAATACACCAGAGATAACAGCCTACGAAGGAAAAGTCAATGTGTTTACAGGCATTGCACTTTCTGGTAGTTTCAATGGATGGGAAGACACACCTATGACTGCCGTTACAACAGTATGCGAGAATCATGACTGGTACGCAGTTATTGACCTCAATGCTGGAGACGAGGTTAAATTCAAGGAAGAAGGCTCTTGGGATCACAACTGGGGCGGTGGAATGTTCAACAAGGTATCATACGGACATTATGGTATTGGAGCTTCTAACGGTTGGAACTTCTACATTCCAGAGACGGGAACATACGAGATATTCTTCAATGATATCACAGGACTTTTCCGTTTTGTAAAACAGTAAAACAAACAGGTACGGAGTAGAGACCGTCGTCTCTACTTCATACCACTAACCTAAAACGAAACAACTATGCTAAAAAAACTATTATACGGATGTGCGCTCATGGCTTTTGTCTCTTCTTGTGACGAGAATTTTGACGATTGGGCAGCACCACAGGGATTTGAACCTGAGGAATCACAATTGATACAAATAAATGTCACTCCTGCAGAGGATGTTGACATTGCTACGGCAAAAGACACGATTGATCTGTTTTCCTTCGGCACAGATGCGCCAGACTCATATTCCGTTGATTCGATAGAGGTGTATGTGGAAGACTCCACTGGTGTAAAATATCCTGTAACACCTACAAAGGAAAGCTTTAAGGCACGTAAGGTCGGAGTATTAAAGGCTGAACTCATAGATGTTGTAGAAAAGATATATGGCAAACGTCCTACTCCACGTGAGCTGACTATAAAGTCCGCAATATATGCCTATACAGATGCTTCAAAGAGTACGCTTGTACGTTCCGCATTCAGTACAAGCAAACTCAACGTTACATTGGTTGCTCCAAAGATTTCCGAAAACTACTACGTTGTTGGTGGTACTCTTGACTGGGCTGAGTCTGCAGCTTCAAAGGCACAGAAGTTCAACCACAGCGATAAGGATGTGTATGATGACCCAATCTTCACGATTACCATTCCTGCTGCCGCTGAGGGCGACACTTGGTTTGCCATTGGTGATGATGAGGCTTGTGATGCTATTGCTGCTGGCGACTGGAGCAAACTCCTTGGCAACACAACAGGTAATGGTGAGAGCGGTACATCAGGTATGCTCAAGCCACGCAACGAAATCGGTAACGATGGCTCATTCAAGGTAGATGCCGGTGCTAAATTCATCAAGATTGAACTTAACATGATGGATGGAACATACAAGGTTACTCCACTCAGCTTCAATCAGTACATTGGTGTTATCGGTAACCATAACGGATGGGGTGCAGACGAGCCTATCGCTTCACCTTCATACGATGGTATCTATCAGGGATATGTATATCTTGATGGAGAATTCAAGATTCGTCAGAATGCTTCATGGGATGATGCAGACACTTGGGGAGGTAATGGTACTGATGGCGCACTCGTACAGCCAGGTGCAAACCTCAATGTATCTGAGGCGGGAGTATATCAGGTAGATGCTAATCTCCAGACAAGCACTTACAGCCTCACAAAGGTTGAATCTATCACTTGTGTAGGTAATCATAATGGTTGGAATGAATCTGATGCAAGTCAGCACATGAAATACAATGTTGAGAAAAAGTGCTGGGAAATCACAACTACGCTCACTAACGGATTCAAGTTCGCCATGAACGATAAATGGACTGTCAGCTGGGGTGGTGCAGACGGCAATCCTGCTAACTACGACAACCTTACTCAGTATAGTGGTAAGGACCTCGACGCTCCTAATGGCGATGGTGAATACCTCGTTCAGTTCTACCTCACATGTGAGGGCAAGAGCAAGGTGGTACTCACTAAGAAATAATCTCTAAAAAATCATTAATGCGCATTATTGACCTCGATAATGCGGAATATCAGGGTCGATAATGCGCATTATGTTTTACTGTAGAATATGGTCAAACAGACTATCAATAGTTTGTACCACAGACTATCAATAGTTTGTATCACAGACTATCAATAGTTTGTATTGCAGACTATCAATAGTCTGAGACACTCTTATTTTAATCTAAAAAACAAACAATTATGAACAAGAAACTCTTCACACTTTTATTATCTTCACTTTTTGCTTTGCACTCTAATGCTCAAGGCTGGCCATCGAACTATGATGGTGTGATGCTTCAGGGATTCTACTGGGACAGCTTTGGCGATACAAAGTGGACTAAGTTGGAGAGTAAGGCTGACGAACTCTCTAAGTACTTCGACATTGTCTGGGTGCCTAACTCAGGCTACTGCGCTGACTATAACAATATGGGGTATCTCCCGCTATACTATTTCAATCAGAACTCTACATTCGGTACTGAGGCTGAACTCCGCAGCATGATTAAGACCTTCAAGGAGAAGGGTCTTGGAACCATTGCTGATGTGGTTATCAATCATCACAACACCAATGGTTGGTTTGGTTTCCCTGCTGAGACATACAAAGGACAGACCTACCAGTTGCAGTCAACCGATATATGCAGGAATGATGACGGCGGAGCCGCTCTCACGCAAGCTAACAAGGACGGCGTACAGTTGTCTGCAAACAATGATACAGGCGAGGGCTGGGACGGATGCCGAGACATAGACCATAAGTCAGCTAACGTGAACAAGGTAGTCAAGGCTTACGAGGATTTCCTCATCAATGACCTTGGTTATGCAGGTTTCCGCTACGATATGGTCAAGGGCTACTCTGCAAGCTACACAGCTGATTACAACACAGCGTCCAAGCCTCAGTTCTCTGTAGGCGAATACTGGGACAGTTCTACAAATATCAGGAACTGGATAAACGGAACAAAGAAGGATGGTACACCAACGAGTGCTGCCTTCGACTTCCAGTTCCGCTATCGTGTGCGTGATGCCATCAACAGTCACAACTGGACTTGTCTCAAGGACAACACGTCAGATGCAGCTGCACGTCCTCTTATCTACGACCCGGCATATCGTCAGTATGCCGTCACGTTTGTGGAGAATCATGACACAGAGAAGCGTGTTTCTGCCAATCAGGATCCAATCAAGTCAGACACACTTGCCGCTAATGCCTATCTGCTTGCCATGCCTGGTACACCTTGCATATTCCTCAAGCATTGGCAGGATTGCAAGTATGACCTGAAGAAGATGATAGCCATCCGCAAACTCGTGGGCATAAACAACCAGAGCACATACGTCAATATGGCTTGCTCAAACGAGTATTACGCTGTACTCACCAATGGAACACGTGGCAAGCTCCTCTGCGTGGTAGGTTATGCTCCAGAAAAATATACTGCAAACACTTCACTATACACACTTGTTACTGAGGGCAAGGGCTACAGATACTATATATCCAACGAGCTTGTGGCAGACTGGGTAACTACCCTTGATGGCATAGATGCAGAGCAGAAGGCTGAGGAAGATGAGCAGGCTAACTTCAAGCCATACAGCGTGAATGTGTATGTAAAGGCAGACTTCACTCCTGTCTATTTCTATGTATGGGACAGCAACAACAATACACAGCTCAACGGCAACTGGCCGGGTAAACTCATGACAGGCTCAACGGTCACTATCAATGGAGAGACATGGTATCGCCAGACATTCGAGATTAAGTCATACGGCTACTACTTCAACATCATCTTCAACCAAGGTAGTGGTAAGCCACAGACAAAGGATATCGAGAACATCACCTCCGACCGTTACTTTGAGGCATCACTTAATGGAACAGAAATTACATACACAGACGTGACTTCAACCGTTGCCATTGACGACGTAGAAATTGAACCTACATCAACGCCATCACGAATATATAATCTCATGGGACAGGAGGTGAAGACGATGAAGAAGGGCGGAATCTATATACAGACTCGGAGAAAATTAAAAATTAAAAATTAAAAATTAAAAGTCGATTTGACCAGTTTTTAAGTTTGTGAGTTTTTAAGTTCTTGTGGATTTGAACTTTTGAACTCTCTCAACGAACTGACATTCGTCCTGAGCGAAGCGGTAACTTCTGTTAACTTCTTCTAACTCCTTCTAATTTCTAAAAGAATATGAAACACTTACCAGACCAGTCATTCATGAAACTGTTCAACATATCGTTCGGTTTCTTTGGCGTACAGATAGCATACGCTCTGCAGAGTGCGAATATATCACGTATATTCGCCACTCTTGGAGCCGATCCACATCAACTTAGTTTCTTCTGGATTCTACCTCCATTGATGGGTATGATAGTCCAGCCTATCATCGGTGCTTTGTCTGACAAGACATGGTGCCGATTCGGCAGGCGCATACCTTATCTTTTCATTGGCGCAATTGTCGCCGTGGCTGTGATGCTCCTCCTCCCTAATGCTGGAAGCCTTGGCATCACCACACAGATTGTGTGCTGGGGACTGACAGGCACGATGATGTTCGGACTCATGTCGCTCATGTTCCTCGACACGAGCATTAACATAGCCATGCAACCATTCAAGATGATGGTGGGCGACATGGTCAACGAGAAGCAGAAGGGACTGGCTTACTCCATACAGTCGTTCCTGTGTAATGCAGGTTCGCTCGTAGGCTATCTGTTCCCCTACATCTTCACATACCTTGGCATCAAGAACGTGGCACCAGAAGGTGTAGTACCAAACTCTGTCATCTATAGTTTCTACATCGGCGCTGCAATCCTTATACTCTGTGTAATCTACACCACAGCCAATGTGAAGGAAATGCCGCCGGAGGAGTTTTCACAGTACCAGCAACCACAGGACGGTGCGACTGCCACGAACGATGGCGAAACGAAGGCAGACAAGCCAAGCGTGGCATACACATTCATTTCCATCGGGCTTGTGCAGTTCTTCTGTTGGGCTGCATTCATGTATATGTGGACCTATACCCCAGGTGCAATAGCTGATACATGCTGGGGTACGACAGACGTAACATCGGATGCCTACCAAGAGGCTGGCAACTGGGTAGGAGTGGTATTCGCCGTACAGGCAATAGGTTCCGTGGTGTGGGCAGTAATCATCCCACGTTTCAGCTCCTACCACCTTGCATATATCGTGAGTCTTATCCTCGGTGCTGCTGGTTTCATCAGTCTTGTGTGGATACATAACCAATACGTGCTGTGGATTAGCTATTTCCTCATCGGATTTGCATGGGCAGCAATGCTTGCACTCCCATTCACGTTCTTCACCAACGCTCTTGAAGGTAATCCACGTATGGGAACATATCTCGGACTCTTCAACTGTACCATCTGCCTTCCCCAGATAGTGGCAGCCGTACTTGGCGGAACATTGCTCTCCGTGGTAGATGGCAGTCAGGTGATGATGCTCGGCCTTGCAGGCGTATTCCTTATCATCGGTTCTGCATGCGTGCTCACCATCAAGGAATGAGATCCTTTCAGCCGAACTCGGCAGAAAGCTAATTTTGAATTATGAATTAAGATTTTTAAGTTTGGCTTGTAGTTAAATTGTAGTTAAAATGTAGTTATATCGGAAGTTAAAAAGACGTTTGATTGTTTGCGGATTATCTTGTAAAACCACTTTGCGATGGACATTCGTCTTTTTTACTCCACTTTAACTACTCTTTAACTCCTTTTTAACTCCTTGCAAGTAAAGCGTCAGTTGAACTTACGAAACTTTAACTCCAATAAAAAATATGAAGCACTTACAAGAAGGTACTCGCATAGCAGGAACGGCTGTTCCTGTATTCTCTCTCCGAAGCAAAGGCAGCTTTGGAGTGGGTGACTTTGGCGATTTGAAGATGATGATTGACTGGGTGGCTCTTACCAACCAGAAGATACTTCAGATTCTGCCTATTAACGACACTACTTCCACTCACACGTGGACAGACTCATATCCTTATTCGTGCATAAGTATCTATGCACTTCATCCTCAGTACTGCGACCTTCGTCAGTTGCCAAAACTTGCCGACAAGAAGGAACAGACTAAGTTTGACAAGCTACAGGCAAAGCTCAATGCTCTTCCACAGATTGACTATGAAGCTGTGAACAATGCCAAGATAGACTATCTCCTGAAGATATATGCGCAGGAAGGCAAGGGCGTAATCAGTAGTAAGGAGTTCAAGACATTCGTGAGCCAAGAAAGCACATGGCTTGAGCCTTACGGACGTTTCTGCCTTGACCATGACACTTATCCAACCAAGGATGTCAATTTTATTTACTTCATACAGTTCATACTTGACAAGCAGATGCGTGGTGCACACGAGTATGCAAAGTCAAAGGGGGTGATGCTCAAGGGCGACATACCTATCGGCGTGAGCAGGTACGGTTGTGATGCACAGGCAGAGCCACGCTACTTCAACATGAACGGACAGGCTGGTGCTCCACCTGATAACTTCTCCGTCAATGGACAGAACTGGGGATTCCCTACATACAACTGGGACGAGATGCTCAAGGATGGTTGCCAGTGGTGGATTCGCCGTTTCCAGAATATGGCTAAATACTTTGACGCCTATCGCATAGACCATGTACTCGGATTCTTCCGTATCTGGGAGATACCTACCGATGCTGTTCATGGCCTCCTCGGTCAGTTCTCTCCAGCCCTTGCCATGAGCAAGCAGGAGATTGAGGGCTACGGTCTATGGCTTGATGAGGACTTTATGACCAAGCCATTCATAGCCGATTGGATTATCGACCGTTTCTTCCCAGGTAAGCAGGATTATGTGAAGCAGACCTTCCTCCGCTGGTCACATGATGACATCTGGGACATGAAGGAGGAATACAATACACAGCGCAAGGTAGAGGCTTGGTACAATGCACAGGCAGACAAGGACACGGAAGAACTCAAGCAGCTACGTGACGGCTTGTACTCACTCATCAGCAACGTGCTCTTTGTGCGTGACCACAAGAATCCGCACCTCTTCCATCCACGCATCGCCGTGCAGCTTGACCCTGTGTATGAGACGCTCTGGCAACATGACAAGGACAACTTCAACCGTCTCTACAACGATTACTACTATCATCGTAACAACCAGTTCTGGTATGAAGAGGCAATGAAGAAGTTGCCTGTACTCGTCGATGCCACAGACATGCTTGTGTGTGCCGAAGACCTCGGCATGGTACCGGACTGTGTTCCTTGGGTAATGAACCAGCTTCAGATTCTCTCACTTGAGATACAGTCCATGCCAAAGGATTCAAACGTGAAGTTCGGTGTCTTGCAGAACAATCCATGGCGAAGCGTATGCACGATATCAAGTCATGACTCTGCCACTATGCGTATGTGGTGGGATGAGGACTATCAGACAGCACAGGAATACTTCAATGACGTACTTGGATACTCAGGTCCTGCACCTCACCCAATGCCATCATGGCTTGCAGATGACATCGTGATGCGTCATCTCCAGTGTCCGTCAGCACTTTGTATCATCACGCTACAGGACTGGCTTGCAGGCTCAGACGCCCTCCGTCTTCCTGACGCCAATGCAGAGCGCATCAATATTCCTGCCAATCCAAAGCATTACTGGCGTTATCGTATGCACCTCAACCTCGAGGACCTCCTTGCAGCTGATGGCTTCAATGAGAAACTAAGGGGAATGATAAAGGGAGCATGGCGCTCATAATCATAAATAGCTTTCACACTAAGTAGGCGGTGCAAGGATTGTAAAAATAATTTCGACCTGTACGGTTGAAACTGTATGTTGTTTTTTGCCGCAGTGCGGCCAGTTAAAAAAACATGGTAAAAACCAAATAAAATCAAAAAAAACATGTTTTTTCTTGTTTTTGTTCTGTTTACTTCCCGCTGGTCAGTGAGAAAAGTTCTTGACTGTTTTTTTAATATGCACCTTTGTGCAAAACTACAACCGTACAGGTCGAATAATTTTGCACACCTACTTAACTACTTAGAATTACTGAGAATTACTGAGAATGATCGAGAATTACAGAAGCGCAACCTTGACAATTTTGTAATTTTGTATCGAAAGTCAGGAGTGTTTCCCTTACCTGTCCCTTAGGTGTGCCTTAGGTGTCCCTACGTTTTATAAGGGAAATGTAGGGGAACATAAGGCAAACATAAGGTGCACATAACAAGTAGTCCCTACGAATCAAGGAGCATTATTTGGGTAGTGGAAACAGTTTCGGCAGAAAAACTTAAAAACTTACGAACTTAAAAACTCAAAAACTTACAAACTTAAAAACTTAAAAACTCACAAACTCAAAAACTTACAAACTCAAAAACTCACTCCCTACACTGTTACCTCTCTGGCACGCCAGTGCCAGAGCTATCCCATTTCTCCTATCCACTTGCTGAACCACTGCGTTATGCGCGTGTTGACAGTGCTCGATGTAGTGGTGTAGTGAGGATCTGAGAAGGTGTACGTCTCATTGTTCTCCTCCTGTTGGTCAGGGAATACCACCATGATGTTGCTGTCAGTGAAGTCGTGTTCCAGTTGATAACCGAGCTTGTTGAAGGAGTTCTGGTAAGAGATACTTCCCTTTCGTGCTGTGACCACGATGAGTAGGTCGTCACGCTTCACCTCATGTCGCAGTGCAGGGAAGTCGTCCCAGGAGTCGAGAACCGAGTATTCAGCCCGTACCGACTTGTGTCGCTCCTTCATGTAGCGCATGATGAGACTGCCAGTGTTCTCAGGCGAGAAGAACTCTATGCTTGCACCCAGATCGGCACTCATACGCGCCAGACGGTTAATCCAGCGGTAGAAGCCCTTCTCGTACTGCGCCTTGTCTGGCACAGCTACATATAAATTATGTAGAGTGTTGGCTGGCTGCTTGAGATTAACTATGATGAGCTGACGTGACATATTCTCGATGAGTCCCTGTGCAAATTGTCCGAAGTAGTCGTCCCCCTCATTGGCCTTGCGATGGAGACCTATGATCATTTCCGATGCGTGGTTCTCGTTGAACGAGTGGATAGTTGCAGTCACGAAGTTGACAGCAAGGCGACTCTGCGTCTGTACAGGTACATCGCTTGCCGCTGCTATCTTAGCCGCCATATCGAGACACTCCTGACTGTTGGCACGCGTCTTATCGTTGAGGTCAGCGTCATTGATGATGTTGAGGCAGATGAGTCCTCGTTTCAACTTAGGGTTGCGCATCATTATGGCGGAGAGCATGAGCTGCTGGATGGTACCTTTATAATTAATAGGGATGAGAATCTTCTCGTCGTCGAGTGACGTACTGTCGTGTCGCACAGACTTCTCCTCCTTCTCGTAGAGCTTAATCTTCTTAGCCGCCTGATCAGTGGCTATGGAACTGATTATGCACGAGATGAGAATCATCATGACGACACCGTCGAGCACAGCACTGTTCATGAGCGGTACGCCAGGGGCAATCTCCAGCCTTGTACCTACGAGTACCATCGCCAGTGCACCAGCCGCGTGCGCCTCAGTAAGTCCGAACATCATCAGTCCCTCACCTGAAGTGAAATGGAAAACCTTTCTCGCACAAAGCGCCGCGATGTATTTTGACAGCGTGCCGGCAATTACCATTGTGATGACAACCAGTACCGCTTCAATCTCATGGAACATTGGAGATATGTTGATAAGCATACCGACACCAATCAAGAAGTATGGTACGAAGAGAGCGTTGCCCACAAACTCAAGGCGATTCATGAGTGGTGACGTGTGCGGTATGAATCTGTTGAGCACAAGTCCGGAGAGGAACGCACCGAGTATTCCCTCAAGACCACACACCTCAGCCAGTGCTGCACTGAAGAACACAATGGCGAGCGTATAAGTGAACTGCATCACTGGTTCTATGAACTTACGGAAGAAGAAACGGGTGAGCCTTGGCACGACAAGGAACTCAACCAATGCAAACCCAGCGCACTTGCCGATGAACAGCAACCAGAACCACACATCGGAGCTTCCATTGAGCACGCCTCCCATTGCAGCGAGGAAGATGAGCGAAGCCAGTAGTGCAATCATCGTAGCCACAACTGAGATCGTGACCGCTGGATTACGAGTCACGCCGTAACGTCCAACTATGGTGTAAGCCACCAGAGTATGGGACGCCATTATGCACGACAGTAGCAGCGACGCCGGTATGCTGTAGCCGAGAAGAAAGTAGCCAGTTGCAAATCCAAACCCGAAAGGAATGAGCGTCGTAAGGCTTCCGAATATGATACCCCTTGTCCTGTTCAGTTTCAGGTTCTGCATATCCATCTCAAGACCTGCAAGGAACATAATGAAGTATATTCCCACCTGTCCGAACAACTCGAAACTGCGGTCACGCTGAAGTATGTTGAGTCCGTTCTCTCCTATTATCACGCCCGCAAGTATCATTCCGATCAGGTGCGGAATGTGTAGCTTGCTAAGTATCATAGGAGCAAACAGAATAATGCACAATACAAGAAAGAATATCCACGTAGGATTTGTAATTGGCAGATTGAGATATGTGCTAATCAGGTCCAATTTAAGTGTCAATTATTTAAATAGTACTTTTGTTAGTGATTTATTGATTAAATTTCGGGCAAAGATACTAACTTTTTGCTATAAATATTTATCGTTTCGTTTAAAAGTTGTAATTTTGCACCCGATTTTATGAATAATTTGTAATCGAACTATCTTTTTAATAACATATAAATATGAAAGTAGCTATCGTTGGCGCATCTGGCGCAGTAGGTCAGGAGTTTCTCCGCGTTCTTGATGAGAGAAACTTCCCAATGGATGACCTTGTTCTCTTCGGTTCCACTCGTAGTGCAGGAACAAAGTACACGTTCAGAGGTAAGGAGTATGAAGTGAAACTCCTTAAGCACGGTGATGACTTCAAGGATGTAGATATCGCATTCACAAGTGCAGGTGCAGGTACTTCAAAGGAATTTGCAGAGGACATTACTAAGTACGGTGCTGTGATGATTGACAACTCAAGTGCTTTCCGTATGGACAATGACGTTCCATTGGTAGTTCCTGAGTGCAACGCAGAGGATGCTCTTAATCGTCCACGCGGTATCATCGCTAACCCTAACTGTACAACTATCATGATGGTTGTAGTTCTCAAACCTATTGAGAAGCTTTCACATATAAAACGCATCCACGTTGCTTCCTACCAGTCAGCTTCAGGTGCTGGTGCTGCTGCAATGGCAGAACTTCAGGAGCAGTACAAGCAGCTTGCTAACTCTGAGGACCCAACTGTCAGCAAGTTCGCTTATCAGCTTGCCTACAACGTGATTCCACAGATTGACGTCTTCACAGACACTGGTTACACTAAGGAAGAGATGAAGATGTTCAACGAGACAAAGAAGATTATGCACACAGATGCTGACTGCTCTGCCATGTGCGTACGTATCTCTTCACTCCGTGCTCACTCAGAAGCAGTATGGGTTGAGACAGAGAAGCCAATCGCAGTAGAGGATGCCCAGAAGGCTATTGCTGCTGCTGATGGTGTAACACTCATCGACAATCCTGCACTCGTAGGCGCAAAGGCAAACAAGGACGCTAATGCTGAGACAATGGAAGGACTCCCTTACCCAATGCCACTCTTCGCAGCAGGCAAGGACGACGTATATGTAGGTCGTGTGCGTAAGGACCTTTCTAATCCAAACGGTCTCACTTTCTGGCTCACAGGTGACCAGATTAAGAAGGGTGCTGCACTCAATGCCGTTCAGATTGCTGAGTACCTTATCAAGGTAGGTAATGTGAAGTAAGCCTTTTACGGAGAATCGTAAAATAACGGTGAAATTATAATATAAATGAAGTCCCAGTGGCCTATATGGTTGCCGGGACTTTTTTACTTTCTCTATGTTTTAACTAAAGCAATGAGAAAAAGAAAAGCGTGACTTAATTGTCACGCTTTCTGTATTCCGAAGGAGAAACACCTACATCAGCCTTAAACGTACGGCTAAAATAGCTTGGTGTGTCGAATCCACATTCAATCTGAATCTCCATCATAGCAAGGTCTGTGTTCTCAAGCAAGTTCTTAGCTTTAGCGATACGATGCATACGGATGTAGTGTGTCGTGTCGATGTTAGTAAGATTCTTGAGTTTGCGATTCAGAGTACTTGTTGTCGTATTGAGAGCATCTGCAAGCGAAGCAGAACTAAGGTTTTGATTTGACAAGTTCTTCTGGATGTATGTATCTACACTTTCAAGGAACTGACGTTCTTTTGGCGACATAGCCACCTGTTGCTTTGGCTCTTCCGGCTGAGGTTCTGGTGCCCTTACTTGAGTAACGGCCTTTACTTCTGTATCATTAGGCATCGGCTCAACATTGGCAGACGTAACAAGAGTAACATTTTCCGTCTCAGATTCTGAAGGACCATCATTTGCCGCCTTGCCTATTTGAAGTCTGAACTTATTCTTCAGCAACTGACGCTGTTCAAGTAACTTGCGAATGCGGATAAGCAACTCGTTTGGAATGAATGGTTTGCCAAGATAAACCTCTGCGCCAGCCTCGAAACCAATAAGACGATCTTCATTCTCCACTCGCGCAGAAACAACAATGATTGGAAGGTGGTTAATGCTTTCGTCCTCCCTTACCTTCTTCATCAATTCAAGACCGTCCATGCGTGGCATCATGATATCAGTGATAAGTAGTTCTGGCATATTGTCGTGCATCATCTCCCACGCTTCCTGTCCATCCTTAGCCCAAGCATAACTATAACCCTCTGCCTTGAGCATCTCTGTAATGAGAAGGGCAACATCAGGGTCATCCTCCGCAATAAGAATGTAGTGACCATCATCCTCTTCGTTCATTGATGAAGGAATTTCAATATCCTTATTTTGGTTTAGATTAACCTCACTTATCACAGGTGCTTTGGTAACACTACCGTTCTTAGAATACTCAATCATCTCCGTAACAAGAGTGAGCAACTGCTGACACTGACGGTTTACTGCATCAAACTCACGCTGTGCCAATGGATCGTTCTCTGGCAGGAACTTACGCAACTGCTGTGTCATACCAAGCACCACCGTAAGCGGAGTTCGCAACTGGTGAGTGA
Source organism: uncultured Prevotellaceae bacterium (assembly GCA_946626925.1). GTDB lineage: Bacteria > Bacteroidota > Bacteroidia > Bacteroidales > Bacteroidaceae > Minthosoma. The sequence goes on along the minus strand of CAMOVB010000016.1, from coordinate 642 downwards.
CACCACGATAGAACTCTTGACGTTCCTGTGTGGCCTTCTCTTTTTCACGTGCAGCACGTCGGCTTATCACGATAAGACGGGATAGAAGCACAAAGACAACAATCATAATGGCAGTGAACAATCCACCACTCAAAATGATGATGTTGTTGATTCGCTGTTCTGCCTTTATCTTCGTCTCTACCTCTCGTACCCTGTTTGCCTCGTATTCCGCACGAAGATTCAACAAATGATCCTTACTTGATTGTGAAGCCAACGAGTCATTATATACCTTACAAATATGTATTTCGTTGATTGCCTGACTATAGTTACCAATTGCCTCATGGTACTTGGCAAACAATCCATGTACTCTTGCAAGGTGTTCAATGGAGTGTATTTCAGTAGCCTTCTTCATGGCAATGTCATAGTATTTCTTTGCCGAATCAAGCTTATGCTCATTGAAATAGTAGTTACCAATTGAGATACAAGGTTCAATCCAGTGCCACGCATCACCTGTAGGTACTCCTACCTCATAACTCTTTCTGAAGTACTTAAGAGCCTCTTCATCATTATGTTTCTTCTCTTCAAGCTTACCGAGGTACATATAGCAGAGGCTGATTCCCACATCATTATGGGCACTCATATTATTTTCAAGTGATTGCTTGT
>CAMOVB010000015.1:0-26447 GCA_946626925.1 uncultured Prevotellaceae bacterium | reverse complement strand
ATAGTAGGCGAGAAAACAATCATGCATATACTTGCCGCAACGAATGCACTTGGCAATGGCACGGTGTCACTCACAGGAGATGGCGCATATCTTATTTTTGACAACATACGCCCATCAGACGTAAAGAGCAAATATCTCAAACAGATACGTATCGATGGCAAGACTGCTATTGACGGAACAAACTGCCGTGTCGCCATCTATCTCCACGGCGCTGTTGTCTATCCTTTCACAAAGAACGACATTGCTATGTACGCATATTCAGGCGAATTATATAGTGGTACCGAATATCAGTTAAAGCTTGGCAAGAACGACAATCTCGGCACAGCAGACAACGAGATTAGTTCATTCATACTCAAGCAAGGATACATGGTATGCCTTTCTACTGTCAAGGATGGTTCTGGATATAGCCGCATCTACGTAGCCGACCATGGCGACAAGTACATTGATGTCGTTCCTGACCTCCTTAAAGGACGTATATCAAGAGCATACATACGAAAGTGGAACTGGGTAAGCAAAAAGGGATGGTGCTCAACAGAAGGCAGTTCTGCCATAGAAGCAGAAGGCAAGGAACTTGGCTGCACATGGTTCTACACATGGAGCGCCGACCGTTCCTCTACTACCGACATGGAGTATGTACCACACAAGAATCATATCTATTGGCCTTCATGGTCAAACATAGACAGAGATGATGCCACAGCCGTACTTGGCTACAATGAGCCTGATCACTCTGAACAACATTCTGACGACTGTGGTACGACCATTGACCCTTGGAAAGCATGTACTCACCAACCAGAGTTCATGGCATGCGGACTTCGCATTGGCTCACCTTGCCCTACAGATGCTTCATGGGTAAAGCAATTCATCAAGCATTGTGACGACATGGCATACCGTTGCGACTTCGTAACCTTCCATGCCTATTGGGGAACAAACGAAGCTGCCAACTCTGACAGCTGGTGGTGGCAACTTGAACAAATATACAAGGACACGGGGCGCCCAATATGGTTGACAGAGTGGAACAATGGAGCATCATGGACAACAGAAGGATGGCCATCAAGCTACTCAGACAAACTCGCAAAACAGAAGAATGCCATCAAGTACATTCTCTCCGTTCTTGACAATGCTAACTTTATCGAAAGATATTCACTCTACAACTGGGATTCATACTATCGTGCTGCAATCTCATGGGACAGCGACAAGAACAGTTGGTGGGTAACACCATGTGGCGAAGTCTATCGTGACACTCACCCTACTCATGCCTACAACGAGAAGATGCAGAAAACACCTGTCGGATGGTTCCCAGGCATAAACAAGGAAAACAAGTTCCAAGCAACCTTCTCCGAAAGCACATCTACACTCGTAACGTCCATCACCAACAAAAATGGTGATTTCACCGCAAAGGAGATAATCGAATACAAGGACGCAAACGGTAAGTGGAACACACTCCACGACAACTCAGGCAAGCGTAGCAGGTTTGAGAGTACCAAGCTCAGAATCGAGAACATAGCACTTGACGATTGCAACACAGAACTTTTCACAAAGGAAAGCATCACTCTCCGTCTGCGTATCATAACGCTCAAAGGAGACGAGACAACCACCGAAGCCATTACCGCAAATATACCTGAGAGCATCAGGAACAGGTACAACCAAGCAAATGGCATCAATAGTGTAAACAGGAACAACTCTTCTGCTGAATACTATAGTCTCGACGGAAAGAAGCAGAATTGTCTTATGTCAAAAAAAGTGTACATCTTAAAGAGCAATGGTGGAACTATTAAGAAAGTAACAAAGTAATTGTACCGCGTTACAATTTCGATAAAATTGTAACATATCACCACTATATAGGTGCAGAATCGTGCAAATAATACAATTTTTTAACAAATTGTTACATTCGCTTTAAAAAAGGCGGAAATGAAAATTTTCATTTCCGCCTTTTTTTGTATATTTGCACGGATTATAATCGTTCTTTCATTAATGGCTCTAACATCCAACACGGCCTACTTTAAGGACAATTACCATAGAGAAAAAGTAGTATTAATTACACTAACTAAACTATATGAACAAACGCTTTTGTAAATTAGGGAATCTTGCCACAAAGGCATTTTTCCTTACTGCAATCTGCGGCGTCACTTACTCTTGTAAGGACGACTATACGCTTGATGACACTACGCCTTCATGGCTCGGTTCAAGCATATACGAGTACTTGGAAGAGGATGGTAACTACACAAACTTCGTGAAGCTCATCAATGACCTTGAGTACAAGGAAGTTTTGGCGCGCACAGGTTCAAAAACGCTTTTCGTGGCAAACGACGATGCGTTTAAATCTTTCTATTCAAACAATCCATGGGGCGTAACAAGTTACGACCAGTTAACCGCAAGCCAGAAAAGGATCCTGCTTAACGGTTCAATGATTAACAACGCCTACCTTCTCGAAATGATGTCAAGCACACCTGCTGGAGGTGATGACAACGATGTTCCTAAACGAGGTGAGTGTATGCGCCGCGAAACAGCTTTCGATGTTACAGACACAATTCCTCATCTTTTTGGTGAGGAGCTTCCTGTCAACTACAGCAGCGACGAAAAAGAGAAGGATTATTGGGCACGTTTCCGTGAAAAGGGTATCTACCTTGCACTTGACGGAACACCATCCATGATGGTACACTTTATCAACACTCAGCTTGCAAACAAGCAGATTACTGACAAAGATTTTGAGATTATCACAGGTATTAAGCGTGATAATAACGATGTCTTTATTTTTAACAACAAGGTTATAAAGCAGGATATTACTTGTCAGAACGGATACGTCAATGTTCTTGACAAAGTAAATATCGCACCACAAAATATGGCAGAGGTACTTCGTACAAATAAGAATACGAAGATTTTCTCACACATGATGGATCGTTTCTCTGCACCATTTTATAATGAAGAATTGACTGCCAGAGCACGTCTTAATTATGGCAATCAGGTGGATTCAGTTTTTGAAAAGCGTTATTTCGCTCTCCGTTCTCAAGGAAACGAGGCGTTATTCTCTGATGCTGGAACAGACCCAACAAACAACCCAAGAGGAAATGCCATCTTTGATGATAATTCAAACAGACCTCTTCCATTTGACCCAGGATGGAATCTATACGCAGCAAATACACAGACAACCGCATCTCAGGATATGGGTGTAATCTTCTGTCCAAACGACAAGAAGCTTATGGAATATTTCTTTGCTCCTGGAGCAGGAGGTAACTTCCTCGTGAAAGCATACGCCGGCGATCTTATCAATGACATTACACCTGATACGGAAGACTTGGAAAAGGTTTTCCGTGCACTTGACTGTATTCCACGCAGCGTAATCCGCGCATTGGTAAGTAACCTTATGAAGGATTCTTTTGTTTCTTCCGTACCAAGTAAGTTCGAGACAATCAAGAACTCTGCTCAGGACCCAATGTTCGACAACAATGATGATTATCACCGTAAAAACATACAGGAAGTCTTAATTGCAAATAACGGTATAATCTATGTCATGAACGAGGTTACTACCCCTGCAGAATATGCAGCTGTCAGTGCACCTGCATACGTTGAGCAGGACAAGAAGATTTTCAACTGGGCAGTTCAGGCAAAAGAACTGGCAGGAATACCAACTAACTATTATGCATATCTTCTTGCAATGAGCTCCCGCTTCAGTTTCTTCGTGCCACAAGACAAGGATTTCACATACATAGACCCTATGTCTTTCTATTCACCAGAAATAAAGGGCAGCACTCTCGTAGGTAGAGCATACAAATTTGAGTGGAAAGACAAGAATAAACCAGAAGCAACAACATACGAATGTAACTATGACCTCGCTACAAAGACATGCGTTCTTGGCGACAAACTTACTTCATCTACTGTTAGCGATGCTGTCATAGGCAACCGTCTCAAGGATATGCTTGAGACACATACTGTCATACATGAAGACAACACCGCTACAACAGGTATTAACGAGACGGAAACAGGTATGGAATGTAATAAGCACTATTATCTCACGAAGAATGGTGCTGCAATCTATGTAGATAAGGCTGATAGACGTAAGAATGGTATGACTATCAAGGGCGGTTGGTTGCTCAATGGCATCGGTCAGATTGAGCCTGTATCAAACAGTAACTTAGACTACTGTTCTGTAATTGGCTTTGATGACAAGTCTGCACAATCAAACGGTTATGGTAATGGTTTTGCATACATGATTGATGAGCCTATACAGCCTGCTATTGAATCCGTATATTCTATTCTCAACAGCAATAAGAATTTCAGCAAGTTCTTTGATCTCTGCCAACCAAGTTCTGTTGCTTTGGATTCATGCGGAATAGATGACACTGCAAGCCGCGATAAATTTACAATTTTCTCCAACAGAGGTGGTATCCCATGTTACAATGCAGATGGTAGCGTAGCTTCATCTGCCACAAACGTGCGTTTCTTCAACAACTACAACTACACTGTTTACGTTCCTACAAACGAAGCAATGGACGAAGCCTTTGCAAAAGGACTTCCAACATGGGAAGAAGTTGAAGCACTTGCACTGGAAGATTATGAATTAGATGGAAATGGTGAGCCAAGAACTGCTGAGCAAATTGAAAAACTTACAGCAGCAAGAAATGAAAAGGTATTAGCAATGTCAACCGCTATTATCAACTTCGTAAGAAATCATTTCCAGGACAACAGTGTATTTGCCGACCTGCCAAAAATGAATTCAAGCGTATTTGAGACAGCAACACTCAACACAAGCGGAGTATATAGTAAAGTTTCCGTTTCATCCGAAGGTGCAACAAGTCTCGCTAATGCAAAACTCTCAATCAAGGATGCCAATGGTCATGTAAGTCACACGACAAATGACAAGAACCTCATTGCACGTGATTACATCACAGCAAAAGGCGCAAGTATTACATCATCTTCATCTGCTGTAATTCATGGTATCGACCATGTACTTGACTACAAGACACTCACAAATGGTCGTTACGACTCTGATTGGAGCACAACAGCAAGAGCACGTAAGTATCTCAGCAAATACAGATTAACGAAATAAACTTACAGAGTATGAACAAAGTTAAATTCATAATAACTACATTAGTGCTGTTCTTCTTTGTAAGTTCAGCATTCGCACAGAAGCGACGCATCACAGGTAGCGTCTATGATGACTTAGGCGGTATCATGATGGCTAACGTCGTTGAACGTGACGCAAACAACCGTATCGTTGCTGCAACAGTAACAGATATGAATGGTAACTTCTCTCTCGTAGTTGTAAACCCAAAGGACAAGATTAGCGTCAGCTTTGCAGGCTATCAGAAGTACGAGGAAGTTATTGGTACAACAAAAAATAAGTTCAACATCAAGCTTCATGAGATAACACTCAAGGAGGTTGTTGTCAAGGCAAAGCCAATGGCTCGCAGCAATGGTATGGCTATTCCTCTCAAGGAGGTTTCCGTTGCAACACAGACAATGGATATGGACGATGTCGAAGGTCTTTCTTTCGCAAGTGCTGACGAAGCTCTTCAGGGTAAGATTGCAGGTCTTGACATCGTAGCCAACTCTGGTAACCTTGGTGCTGGTACATCTATGCGTATGCGTGGTGTCAGCACAATCAACGGTTCTGCAGAACCACTTATCGTTGTCGATGGTAACATCTTCGATATTCCTGACGGTGCAGCAAACATCAACTTTGAAGACCTTGATAATGAGGAACAGTTTGCTACCCTTCTCTCTGTAAACACAGAGGATATCAAGGATATCAAGGTGTTGAAGGATGCTGCCGCTACTGCTATTTGGGGTTCTAAGGGTGCAAATGGTGTACTCGAAATCACAACACGTCGTGGTATGGCAGGTCCAACAAAACTCAACTTCTCTTATAAGTTCTCAGGTTCATGGATGCCTTCTGGTCTTAACATGCTCACAGGTGACGGCTACACAATGATGCTCAAGGAGGCTTACTTCAATCCTAAGCAGAGTGCAGCAACATCTGACATGGTCGAGCTTAACTACGATCAGTCAAACCCTGTTCAGTACTACAACTTCAACAAGAACACTGATTGGGTTGATGCTGTCAGTCAGTTTGGTGCAAAGAACGAGTATTATGTAACTCTTACTGGTGGTGGTGAGAAGGCTAAGTTCCGTATCTCTGGTGGTTATTCACATCAGACAGGTACAATCATCAAGCAGTCTCTCAATCAGCTTACTAACCGACTTGTTCTCGATTATGCTGTGTCTGACCGTATCTTGTTCCAGACAAACATTGCGTTCACATACACAGATAACCACCGTAACTGGGATGGTGGATCAGTATCATCCATACTTGGTAAGGCATACGATGCTATGCCTAATATGAGTATCTATGAATATGACCAATATGGCAATCTCACAGGAGACTATTATAAGATGCTTCCAACAAATCCAACAAAGGATGCAGGAGGAGACACTAACTATAGCTCAAATCGTCTTGATGATATGAAGAAGCTTGGTAACCCTGTTGCCATTGCTAATCTTGCATATAACAATCAGTCAACATATCGTATTTCTCCTCAGTTCAATCTCCGTTACAAACTTCTTGGCAAGAGTCCAGACGAAGGACACGTACTCGACCTCAACGCTGAGATTTATATGGATATCTTCAATGAGGCTGTTAATACATACTATTCAAAGAATCTTACAACAGATTCTTGGGCTGATGATGTAAACACTGCTTCAAACTCGGATTTCTCAAGTATCAGAATCACAAACCGTGAGAAGATTAATTTCATACCAAAGTTCAACAACGAGAACATTTCTATGAATTTCCTCGGACAGTTTGAAATTTGGTCTGAGAATAGTTCACGTCAGAGCAGTTCACAGTCTGGTCTTCCTACTGGTCTTGAATCTCCAATTGCAGAGGCATTCGTAAAAGGTACAGACACAAGTACTGGTAAGGCTCACCGTATGTCTTATCTCGGAAGTGCGCATATTGCATTCTTCGACGGACGTTACTCATTCGACGCCACTGTAAGACGTGATGGTTCTACAAAGTTCGGTGCAGGTCGTAAGTGGGGTACATTCCCAGGTATCTCTGCACGTTGGAACATCAATCAGGAACCATTCTTCGAGAAACTTCATGTAGGTCATGTCATCTCAATGCTCTCATTCCGTCCATCTTGGGGTAAGGTAGGTAAGGAACCAGGTCAGGAATACCTTATGTATAATACTTATGAAAATAAAGGTACATACGGAAAGGGCACCTACACTAACACTGCCATTGCTCCTAACAACCTTCGTCTTACAGACCTTAAGTGGGAGACTATGCAGTCATGGAACTTAGGTTCTAACATCCACTTCTTTGATGATCTTATCCAGGTTGTATTCGAGTATTACAACAAGCAGACAACCGACCTTCTCATGTCTGGTGTAAGCATTCCTGGTTCAACAGGTTTCAACAAGCTTTCATGGGCCAATGTCGGAGGTCTCCGCAACCGTGGTTGGGAACTTTACATCAATACTGGAAAATTTGCAAAGATTGGTGACTTCTCAATGTCTTTGAACTTCAACATTGCGCAGAACGTAAACACTATCACAGACATGGATGCCAGCGTACTCGCAAGTATGAACGGCAACTTTAACTTTGACAAAGCCAATGGTAATTACCTTCAGCGTATCCAGATAGGCAACGCGGTAGGTTCTATCTATGGTTTCAAATATGTAGGTGTATATGCTTACGACTATGACCACAGCGGTTATACCACTACATCATACAACACATACGGAGAGAACACTGCATACGCAGCAGAACTTCGTGGTGAGAATGCAACTGTGCCAGTAGCACGTGATGCAGAAGGAAATATCCTTTATGACGCAAAGGGTAATCCACTCCACATGTACTTCAACTACGGACTTAATGGTAAAAACTATGAGTTCAAGGGTGGAGATGTCATCTATGAGGATATCAATCATGATGGTCAGATTAACGAACTTGATATCGTTTACCTTGGTAACTCAAACCCTAAGGTAAATGGAGGTTTCGGTCTCAACTTCAATTATAAGAGTTGGAAACTCAAGTTGTCATTCAACTATCGTTTTGGAAACAAGATTGCCAACACTGCAAGACTTAACAACGAGTCTATGCGCACAAACAAGAACCAGTCACAGGCTGTTTCTTGGAGATGGCGTAAGAATGGTGACGTAACAGAGATACCACGTGCTATGAACGAAAAGATTGGTGCATCATACAATTCTCTTGCAAGCGACCGCTACGTAGAGAATGGAGACTTCCTTCGTCTCCAGTATGCACAGTTAGGCTATAGCCTTCCTGCTAAGACTGCACAGAATCTTGGTCTCAAGTCACTTACGTTCAGTGCATCAGCCAACAACCTGTTCTGTTTGACAAAGTACACAGGTGTTGATCCAGAGATTGGATATGGTGCTTGGGGTGTCTGCTATGACAACTCAAAGACTCCACGTTCAAAGTCTTTCACATTTAACTTAAACATCGGTTTCTAAAGCCCAACTTTGAATCTGATTAAAAAGAAAAAAATATGAAATATAATAATAAGGTAACAATGAAGATAAAGAAAGCAATAGGATTGGCAATTTCACTTGCCATCCTACCTGCTTCTTCCTTCTTCACATTCACCTCTTGTGAGGATTACCTCACAATCACTCCTACCAACGTAATTGTTGAGGAGGAGTTCTGGCAGGATAAAAATGACCTCAACAATGCCCTCTTTGGATGCTACAAGAGCATGACGGATGGAGACTTCCTTAAAAGGGTTATATATTGGGGCGAAATGCGTAGCGACAACTGTGACGCATCCACAGAACTAAAAACTACTGATGTTGAATACAACGTCATGAATGCCAATATACTTCCTACATACGGCATTTATGACTGGACACCAATGTACAAGACTATTAACTACTGTAATAAGATTCTTGCACATGGACCAGAGGTTGTAAAAACAGATGAGAGTTTCTCTGAAGAAAACTGGAAACCTATTAAGGCAGAAGCAACAGCCATTCGCGCTCTTTGCTACTTCTATCTCGTTCGTGCATTTGGAGAGATTCCTTACATTACATACGACATTAACAACAATTCACAGCAGTTGTCTCACCCACAGACAACCCAGCTTGCTGTACTCGATAGTATAATTGTCGATTTGGAAGATGTAAAATCAATCGCAATGAATGAATATGGCAAGAATGTTGCAAACAAGGGTCGTATCACAAAGAAGGCAATTTATGCCCTTCTTGCTGATGTGTATCTTTGGAGAGCAAGTTATTTGCAGGGTAACTGTCATCCATTTGTAAACCGAGAGGAAAATGAGTATGCGGCAGAGCCTGTAACAACTAATCCGACTGATAATGCACAAGCAAATTCTACTGCGGAAGAAGATTACAAACAGTGTATTTATTACTGTGATGAAGTCATCAGAATGTGCTATGACGATTTAAACAAGAAACTCAAGCAGGAATATTCTGGTTTGGTCACAGTCCAACCAGTGTTAGATGACTTGTTATCACAGAATGATCCATTCACAAAACTTGGTACATTTGTTTCTCTGAATCCGGAAGCGAATGCCTTCAATGATCTCTTTGGAGAAGGCAACTCTTCAGAATCAATTTTTGAGATTCAATTTGATGGTGTCAATACAGGAAATGACATGACCAAAGAACTCTATTGGAATCTCAAGGATAATAAGACAGCAAAACTTACTGCTCCAAAGACTATCTTTGCAGAGGTTGCTGCTAATCCAAATGAGGAGATTGCTTCAGCTGTTTTTACTAAGACCGACTATCGTAGATGGGAGGCACTGAAACGCATAACTGATGAAGACGGACAAACACAGTTTGACTATGACAAATATGCCAATAGTTACTGGTCTTTCACTAATGGTACAAAAGGAATGCTTACAGATAATTCCAAGGCAAACAAAGAATATAGCTGGTCACGAAGCACACGTTCAGACGTCTTAAACGATGTTAACTTCATTGTATATCGTCTTTCAGAAATATTGCTTATGAAGGCAGAGGCTATTTCTCAGATTACAGCATCCGAAGACAGTCTTATGCAAGCATTTAACTATGTAAAGACGGTATTCAGACGTTCAAATCCATACGCCTACGACAAAGGAAATACTACAGCTTCAACAGATTCATTAAAGACAAAAAATTTCTTGAATCAACGTCAGATGGAGTACCTTGTAATGGCAGAACGTCAGCGTGAATTCCTTTGTGAAGGAAAGCGCTGGTTCGACCTTGTGCGTTTTGCACAGCGTCGTGGCAATACGAGGGACATGTTAAGTCTTCTTATCCGCAAATATTCTGGTAACCAAAAGGCTGTTCAGGCAAAACTGGCAGATATGCAATCATTATTCTCTCCAGTTTATGACAACGAGCTTAAGGCAAACTATTTGCTTTATCAGAATGGTGTATGGAAGACATCCAAGACAACAGGAAGAACTGACAACCGAAAATAATTGAAAAGATATGAACAATATAAATAACATCATAAAGAACAAAGGTATCATCGGCGGATTATTATCCGTTGCTGTACTTTCAGTCTTTTCTCTTTCTTCTTGTAAAGAGAAAATCGACGAAAGCGACCTTTACACTTTCACAGGTGAGATGATGATTGATCACTTCGAGAACAATCCCGATATGTACAGCAGTTATCTCACACTCCTTAACCGTGTGAAGCCAAGCAAGCGTTCAAAGTCCACAATGCACGATCTTCTCGCAGCACGTGGTAACTACACCTGCTTTGCTCCAACAAATGAAGCTATTGCACAGTACCTCGACTCTGTAAAGAATATGGAGAATCCAACTGTTGAGACTACTGATGTAAACCTAATTCCTGACTCTGTAGCGCAGGAAATCGTTTTCAACTCTATCATTCAGAATGGAAATGAACAAGCATATAAGAGTACAGACTTTGAAGAAGGTGCGCTCAAGACAACCAATATGAATGACCGCTACATCAGCATCTCGTATGGAAACATTACACATAAGAATGCCAATGGAGATGAATATACAACAACTGCAACTTATGTAAATACATATTCTGCAATTGTTGAGCCTGACGTTGAAGTTGCCAACGGATATATTCATGCCGTTGACCACGTTCTTGCTCCATCAAATGCGACAATCGCAGGTTTGATTCAGAATACTCCAAATACAACTTTCTTCGGAGAGCTTCTCAAGATCACTGGATATGACTTAATTATGTCAAAGATTCGTGATTTTGCCTGGGAAGAAGAATACGAAGACAAGATCGGAACTATTGGATATTTCGACTCAAAATTCGAGTGTAAATTCCCAGAGGCAAGAAAATTCGGTTTCACTGTATTCGTAGAGACAGACAGTGTCTTTGAAGCTGCTGGTGTCAAGGACTTGGAGTCACTCAAGAAATATGTTCGTGAACACGCTGACTTCGATGATGATACCAACTGTGGCAATGTCACATCATGGGGAGATGACTACGAGAACCCATATAACTGGCTTAACCAATTCGTAGCATACCACATTCTTCCTGAGACATTGGCATATAATACGATGGTGACATTCGCCAATGAGTTTGGTAGTCCATCTGGTCAGATCAAGACTCGTTCCAAGACATCGTTTACTTGTAACGTATGGGAATATTGGGAGACAATTGGTATTCAACGCCGTCTCATGAAGATTACTGCATACAAGAATGTTGTTAATGCAAAAACAACAATTATGCGTGCAATCAACCGTGCGTCTAAATACAAAAACGGTCCAAGAGAGAAATATACAGAAGTAACAGCTGATATGGAAATCTTCGGTACACACATAAACGATACAAATGGGGAGTATAATAATAATGCGTTGAACGGTTTCTACTATACTATCGACGATATTCTCGTTTGGAACAAAGATGTACCAACTAAGGTTCTCAATGAACGTCTGAGATTTGATATCACATCGCTCTTCCCTGAATTACTTACAAACAACATCAGACAAAACAGAAACTTTGTGAAGGGATTCATCTTCCCTACTGATTACATTGACAATGTTGTTGACATGAGCAAGGAAACAAAGTTCATATATCTTCCAAACAAAGACTGTGAGGGAGGTGGCACATGGATGAACTATCAGGCTGATGAATTCAACATTCAGGGAATATATGATTTCACAATGAAGCTTCCACCTGTTCCATATACAGGAACATACGAGATACGTTATGGTATCAATGCCAATACAAACCGTGGAATGGCTCAGATTTACTTGGGTGATAATCCAAGAAACCTTCCTGCAGTAGGCATTCCTATTGACCTCCGTAGTAACTCTGGTACAACCACGACTGCTACAGGATGGGTTAAAGACGGAAATGACGACAATGCCAACACCGAAAACGACAAGGCGATGCGTAACCTTGGCTTTATGAAAGGTCCAAGATATTTCCAGCAGGATGCCTCAAACACAGGACGTAATTATGAGCAGTGCCTACGCAAGATTATATACACAGGCGTTTTGGAGGCAGGAAAGACTTACTATATACGTTTCAAGTCCGTACTCTCTGATAAGAATCTTGAATTCTTCTACGACTATCTTGAGTTCGTACCAAAAACAGTCTATGCAGGCGAAACTGCTGAAGATATATGGTAATCAGTATCACAAATTCTTAATTTAGACAAAATGAATAACAACATAAATAAATCAAAGAGGATGCACATTGCTGGAGGAATGATTTTTTCATTCCTCACAGCAAGCATGCTCTTTACATTCTCATCTTGTGCTGATGACCATTTCAATATTGGTCAAGATGTAACAGGCACAAAGACAATTTGGGAAAACATAAAAGAGAATCAGGAGGTGTCTGACTATGCCTACATTCTCGAACACTTGCCATATTCTCTAAAGGAGAAAGGATTCACATCCGAGACATACGCTGAAGTGCTCAACGGCGACCAGACATTCACAATCTGGGCACCGAAAAATGGTTCATACGATTTCGAGTATTACAAGAAACTCATTGAGAGTGGCATAGAAGACAGCATCAAAAAGGTTGAGAACGAGTTTGTACGTAATAATATGACACGATACACTCATATTATGAACGGACAGGAGGCTCAGAAGCTCATACTTCTCAATGGAAAAAGAGCTATTCTAAATTTCGCGAACAACACTTTCAGAGGCCAAAGTATCATAAGACCTAATATTGGCTCTTCAAACGGTGTTCTTCATATCACTCAGTCACCAGCATCTTTCATCCCAAATATCTACGAATATATTCAGACTCGTACAGATGCTACTATGCTCAATAAGTTCCTTAAAAAATATGAGGTAGAGGAATTTGATGAGTATTCATCATCAGCAGGTCCTACTGTTAATGGAACTGCAACATGGGTTGACTCTGTAACATTCAGATACAACACATATTTGACTTCGGTTGTAGAACGAGAGGACAGCAATTATGTTGCCATAATACCAACAGACAAAGCTTGGAATAGTGTATATGATAAAATTGCTAAGTTCTACAACTACAAGAAGTATTACTCTCAATTCGATTATGTTGCTGACGAAGATAAAAAAGTGAATTATGTTGCAGGAAAAGAAACGGTCATTGACACTGCTCAAATTGATTCCATCAAGGAGTTAAGAATTGTAAATGGTCTCCTAAGGGGAATGATTTTCAATGCAAATTGGCAGCCAAGACAGGTTCCTATCACATCACTCAACGACATTGCAAAGGTTGACTCACTTGAAACATATAAAGGCTACAAGTTCAAGAAGGCTGGTACACTTAACGAAAATGATGATAAGTCAGAAGTGTTTGAAGTCGATAACTTCGTGGATATGTTCGGTGGCAATGAGCCTATCGAGTGCAGTAATGGATATGCATATATTACAGACTCTTGGAACTATCCAAGTTCGCTTTATGCTCCGACATTTGAATACAATCCTGCCTATGTTTTTGACAATGTTCTTGTAGGTAAAACTACTGTAGAAACAGGAAGGTACACCTTGACTCATAAAGACGAAAATGGAAACACTGTAGTTGATAGCGTATTCAATTATTTTCAAATAAATGGAAATAAAACTAACTACACTGCAAGATTCAAGTTACGCAATATGCTATCAGGAAAATATGATATATATATAGTTACACTTGATAATTTCAAGGAGAAACTACCAACAATGTTCAAAGCTGATATAATCATAGACAAAAAAGATGTAAGTACAATGGCAACAGCAAAGCCTGCAGCTCGATATAAGCCTACGACAGAGAGTTTAACGAACCCATTCGTCACTGGTGTAGGTTCATACGGTGAGGCTGTAACAGGAAAAAAACAGACATCCAACTTCTACACACATCAAGCTGATTCTGTCCATGGTTATACAGATACAATATGCATAGCAAAAGATTATGAAATTCCATACTGCTTCTATGGTCTTTCTGATGCATATCCAATCCTAACCATAACAGGAGCACTCTTGAGTAATGACAGTAAACCTGATAAAACGAAATACGTGTACACTTACAACTTAAATCTTGTGTCTATAATACTCAAGCCAAAGACAGAAGAATAACTCCTAATTAGCAATAAAATGATGAACAATAATATGAATAACAACGGCTTTGTCAAAGCGGGCATTGGTCTCATGATGCTATCAGGAGCAATATGCGCATCTGCACAGACAAGCGAGGACGAACCTAAAGCACCGTTAAGAAAGGTTGCAAAGGTCGTAAACTATAAGATGAAACCTATAAGCGGTATTGTTATTGACGCTGCAACAAAAGAACCTATTGAAGGTGCACGAGTAGCAGCTTACGGCAACGCTCGCTTTTCAGTAATGACTGATGAGAATGGTAAATACGACTTTGAAGTACCAGTTTTCGTCACTTCACTTTATGTAACAGTACCAGAATACAACGATGTACAAGTTGCATTTGATGGCAAGGAAGCACCTACTGTAGAGGTGTATAGCACAAAATTCAACAATGCCTATTCAGAAAAGACATCAATCACATCATCAAAAAAAGCAACAGTAAATACTACAAGTGCCATAACTGTTGACAATGAGATTGACAAGTCTTTGTCTGGTGACATCCATACAGTAACACGTTCTGGTATGCGTGGTCAAGGTATTGCTATGTTCATACGTGGTATCAACTCCATCAATACTAATGCACAGCCACTCGTCATACTTGATGGAATGATTATGGACTGTCAGCTTGACCGTACAAGTGTACATGACGGATTCTTCAACAATATTCTTGCAGGTATTGACCCAGATGATATAGAGTCCGTTGAGGTTCTCAAGAATGCTACATCCATCTATGGAGCACGAGGAGCAAACGGTGTCATCCTCATCAACACAAAGCGTGGACGCTCCATGGCAACAAAGATTGAGGCAAACATCAACACAGGTGTTGAGCTGATGCCTTCCACAATCAATATGATGAATGCAAGCCAGTATCGCAACTACGTATCTGAGCTTATCGGTACAACCGAGTATGCACGTAGAAACGCTTCATGGGAAAGTAAGATTCCTTTCCTCGTAAGCGACAAGGATTTTTACTGGTATCCTCTTTATCACAATGAAACAGATTGGTCTGACGGTCTTTACCGCACAGCTGTAACACAGAACTACAAGGTTGGTGTTCAGGGTGGTGACGAAAGAGCAATGTATAACCTCTCTCTCGGAAGCACTACAACCCAGACAACTGCCAAGGGTAACGACTTCAGCCGTTTCAATATCCGTTTCAACACAGATATTGATCTCAGCGAGCACGTATCTACTCAGTTAGATCTCAGCTTCAGTAACCTCAACTACAGTCTTCGTGACAACGGATGGGCAGAGAGCTATGCAAGTAGTACTATATCATCACCAAACGTACTTGGACTTGTTCAGTCACCATTCCTTTCAAAGTATGGTTACTACACTGGCGATGACTTGAAACTACACGAGTCATCAGTATATGCAGGTAAGTACATTGATGATGACAACTATCCATTCGATTATGCATCAAGATTTGGTACTAACGCTGCATTGGCAAATCCATTCTGGATTCTTGAAAATGGTGAGGGAAATAATAAGAACCATCAGGAACTTACACAGTTCTACCTCAACATCATGCCAAAATATACCATTAATAAGCATCTGAACATCACAAATAGATTTGCTTATCAGTTCAACCGCTCAAGAGAAAGATACTACCTTCCAAAGGCTGGTATTCCAACTTATGCCCTTGAGGGTTATGGTTCTGTAACAACAGTAGTTAAGTCTCTCTTCTCAAAGGAGACAGCCATACAGGATGATTTCCGCATCAACTGGAATAACCAATATGGTATGCACAAGATTGAGGCTTTCGGTGGAGTACGTTACTCTGCAAACACCTTCACAGATACATACATGACTGGTTACAATGCTGGTAACGACAAGATGCCTGATATGCAAAGCTCTCTCAGTTTCCGTTCTTTGAAAGGAAACCAGGATAAGTGGAGAAACCTTGCATACTACGTGGATGCAAAATGGAACATCAAGGACACATATTTCCTTGAAGGAACAATGTCTGCAGAGACATCATCACGTTTTGGACGCAACACGGATGAAGGTATTAAACTCTTTGGCGTAAAGTGGGGATTGTTCCCATCACTTCAGGCTGGTTGGGTTATTTCAAACGAGAAATTCATGCGTAAGTTCAAGGGAATTGACTACCTCAAATTCACTGTGGGCTACGATATCGCAGGTAATGACAATATTGATTATGCAGCATCACGCACATACTTCAAGTCATACGCTTACCTGAAGAATGCCATAGCACTTCAACTTGCTAATGTTGAGAACACTGCTATACAGTGGGAGACAACACGTTCTTGGAACTTTGCCCTCAATGGTTCATTCCTCAAGAACCGTGTACAGGCAGGCTTCGACTTCTATGTACGTAACACTGACCACCTCGTTACACCACGTACTGTTCACTACTTGTCAGGTCTCGCAAGTTACCTTACAAATGATGGTTCTCTCCGTAATGTTGGTGCTGAGGTTCATCTCAATGGAATTATTGTTAATACAAAGGATTTCAAGGCACAGCTCGGTGCAACAATTGGTCACTACAAGAATGAGGTAACTGCACTTCCAGAGAACGAAATCGTCAACAAGATATATGGCGCAGAAATACTTACTAAGGTGGGTAACTCAGTAGGTGTATTCTATGGCTACAAGACAAATGGTGTGTTGGCAAGCGACAAGGAAGCAAGCACGGCATACAATGGTTCTGACTACCTCAAATATCCTACAGGTATCGCTGCCAAGCCATACAATAACTTCTGTGCTGGTGACATACGATTCGTTGATATGAACTCAGACGGTGTTATCAATGAAAGCGATAAGACTATTATCGGTAATCCAAATCCAGACCTTTATGGTTCAATCTATGCTAATCTCTCATACAAGCATTGGAGCCTCGACATCAACTTCAAGTATTCTCTCGGTAATGACATCTATAACTACCAGAGAAGTCAGCTTGAATCTTGCAACAACTTCTACAACCAGACATCAGCTGTAGTAAACCGTTGGAAGAATGAAGGACAAGTGACAGATGTTCCACGTGCAATGACAAAGGAGTCTGACGAATGGGTAAACAACGAGCGTTTCTCAGACAGATGGATTGAGGACGGCAGTTTCCTCAAGCTCAAGAAGGTTCGTCTCTCATACGAGCTTCCACTTGACCTTTCATGGTTGCAGGGACTCACTGTATGGGGTGAGGCAAACAATGTGCTCACCGTTTCTCCTTACACTGGTACAGACCCAGAGTTCTCTTGCAGCAACTCAGTCCTCTATCAGGGAATTGATGCCGGTCTCCTCTCAGAGGGACGCAGCTTCAACTTAGGTGTGAAGATTAACTTCTAATGTTTTTAATTCACCATATTGAAGTAAAGTGAAGTAAAAAGTATTAAAAAGGAGTAAAAAGACGAATGTCTTAATCCATGTTTCAAACAATGGACGTCAATAAAATGACGAGTGTAAACATACAAATACATATATTTGGTTTTTTCTACAAGAAACTATCGTCTTTTTACTCCATTTAACTCCTTTTTAATTCCTTTTACTACAACAATAAAAATATAAAAAACAACAATGAAAACTATCATCAAAAATATAACTCTTTGCGGATGCATTGCCTTCGGAATGGGAATGGCATCTTGTGAAGACATGATGACTGTAGATACAGGTGACAAGGCATATATCAATGCCAACGACACACTCTACTCTTACCTTGGCATTATGCGAGCCATGCAGGATGTAGCAGAGCGTCAGATTGTTCTCGGAGAGATTCGTGGCGACCTTGTAACATCAAGTGAATATGCTACTGACACACTCCACGCTATCAGTAACTTTGAAGACCCAAAGGATCAGTCATGCTCAATGCTTCAGGTCAGCGACTACTACAATGTCATCAATAACTGTAACTTCTACATTCATAACTGCGATACAAATACTGTCAGAGCGAATGTGAAGTACATGATTCCTGAATACACTCAGGTAAAGGCAATCAGAGCATGGGCTTACCTCCAGTTGGTAAAGAACTACAGGGAAGTACCATATATAACTGAGCCTGTCAAGAACCTTGACGTAATAAAGAACTTTGACTATGCTCATAATCTTGTAAACAAGGACAACCTCATTGATAAACTCCTTGAGGATGGACTTGCAAACATGGTTGACATTAACTATCCTTCGTATGGAAAGACAAATGAGCCATGGGGCAAATGGAACAACGGAGCTACAGATGTTTCTGCACGTAATTGTTTTATCCCAATCCGTCTTGTACTCGGTGATGCTTATCTTCTCCGTGGCTCAAGCAAGTCCGACTATGAGAATGCTGCATTCTATTACTATTCTTTCCTCAGAAAAGAGAAAAATCCTCTCATTAAGAGTTATTGCACGATGATTGAGTCGCCAGAGGCTGCATCTGGATATCTATACAGACCAAGCGAAAAAAGATGGGATGGTTTCACAACAGAATATGGTTACTCAGGAGAGAATGAGATAATCACCCTTATTCCAGGATCTGCAAACGCAGGAATTGGAAAGATGTTACCTCGTGTGGCAGAAGTGTTTGGCTATAATCCATCATCAAGTCAATCAACTATTATCACAATCCACCTGGATGAACAAGGAAATGAAACCAGCAGAGATTACTCTGCAGGAGGTGCTATCATGGTTAATCCGACTTATAAGCGTCAGTACTACCCATCATACGCATTCGATAATGTAAACCTCTCCCAGCAATACGTAACATACTATGGCATCTCTAGTTCAAGTGAAAATAAAATTGCAAGATATTACGAACAAGCTGATGCAAGAGAGAACTATTCTTACAAGAGTGTGTATTATGAGAAAGACTTGTATAAACTCTGTGCAAAAGTCGCAGACTTAGATCAATATTACTATTGTATTCCTATATATCGTAAGACACTTATCTGGCTTCGCCTCGCAGAGGCACTCAACCGTGCTGGATATCCAGAGTTTGCATTTGCAATTCTCAAAGATGGTTTGAACGAATTTACACTTCCTTCTGTTGAGGATGTAACAAAAAATGTGACCAAAAACATCAATGGCGTAGATTATGCAATCTGGACAAACGAGGACAATGATACTGTCTTCTATGATTCAGCTACAAAGGATAGATATAAAAAGGAAGACGGAGAACTGGTTAAAGTCACAGGAAGTCTGACTGGTTACACAGCAAATACATACACGCAAAGAGAACTTACATATAATAGTATTGAGTCTATGTATTATGTGACAGATACTCTGAAACTTCAGAAGTTCCTTTCTAAATTCTCATTTACGGATGATGTATGGCAGGAAACCTACGGTATTCATGCACGAGGTGGAGGTTTTGGATATTTGGAAACATCAAGTTCAGCAAATGCTAAAGAATGGGGCAAGGATGGCGACTATATTACCACCAACATCTCTGGTCGTCGTGACACTGTCTTCTATGATTACAAGGCAATGATAGAAAGAAAACTCGACGGTAAGAAATTTGAAAATGCTACCGAGGACGATATTATCAATGCCATTGAGGATGTCATCGTTGATGAGCTTGCTCTCGAAACAGCATTTGAAGGTAACCGCTTCTATGACCTCGTTCGTGTAGCAGAGCACAAGAACCAGTCAGGTTACAAGGGTACAGAGTGGCTTGCCAAGAAGATTGCAAACCGTAACTCAAAGCAGGCAACAAAGAACAGCCCTGCTATCAATGGCTTCGATGCAAATCTCTACTCTAAGTTGCAAGACCAGAAAAACTGGTACTTCACTTTGCCTGCGTGGAAATAAAAAAATATCATAGATATTTATTATGATTAGAATAATCATCATTATGTTGGCACTCACCTTCGGGTGTGTGCCAACTTTTGGCAAAAAGGTAAGCAAAGACCTTTGGCCAGACGGAACAGAGATATCAGCATGGTTTAAGGAAACGACACCTGTTGATTTGAGTAAACTGGGGAAACAATACCGCATAACGGACTACGGAGTAGTTAATGACGGAAGAATACACACTAAGGAGTTTCAGTCACTCATTGACATGATTGCAAACGATGGTGGCGGTGTTGTCATAGTACCCGAAGGTACATACCTGACAGGAGCGTTGTTCTTCCGTCAAGGTGTGCATCTCCACATTAATGATGGAGGTATGATTCTCGGAAGCAACGACCCAAGCGACTACCCTATCCTCAAGACGAGGATTGAGGGTGAAACGTGCCTCTACTACTCTGCCCTTATCAATGCAGACGGATTGGACGGTTTCACAATATCAGGCAAGGGAACGATTGACGGCAACGGATTCACATACTGGAAACACTTCTGGGAACGTCGTTCATGGAATCCTAAATGTACAAACAAGGACGAACAGCGTCCCCGTCTCGTGTATGTGAGCAACTGCAAGAATGTACAGATTGACGGAGTAAAACTACACAACTCTGCATTCTGGACAACACATATCTATAACACAGAGAACGTGAAACTGCTTCGCCTTCACATCTATTCACCAGCCAAGCCTGTCAAGGCGCCATCTACGGACGCCATAGACCTTGACGTAGTTAAGAACATACTTGTGAAGGACTGTTTCATGAGCGTAAACGACGATGCCATTGCCATCAAGGGAGGCAAAGGTCCATACGCTGATGCTTTCCGTACAAACTACAAGGATATTGACCTCAAGAAGTTTCCTGAGATAGAAGGCGACGGAGGCAACGAGAACATACTCATCGAGGATTGCGAGTACGGTTTCAGCCACGGCTGTCTTACACTCGGAAGCGAAAGCGTGTATGACCACAACATCATACTCCGTCGTATCAAAGTGAAAGAAGCCAACAACCTACTATGGCTGAAGATGCGACCAGACACACCACAGAGATACGAATACATCACAGTGGAAGACATCGTCGGAAACGGAAAGAACTTCATCCTTGTGGCACCATGGACACAGTTCTATGACCTCAAGGGACGCAAGGACACTCCTATGTCCTATTCCGACCATATCACAATGCGAAATATCACCTTCGAGTGCAATGTTTTCTTCAACGTGAAGCCACAGGAAGACCAGTATCACCTCAGCAACTTTACGTTTGAAAACTTGTCCATAACAGGAAGAAATATTGATTTAAATCCTGAATATGTGGAAAACTTCACATTGAAGAATATCAAAACGGATAAAAAGTAATACCTTTGCACAGACATTTTTATATAACATATTTAAAAAAAGAATAATATGCAGTGGTTAGCTGACTTATTATTGAGCGGTGGAGGAGTAGCGCACACAGTAATACTATACTCCCTCGTTATTGCGCTCGGTGTGTTTTTAGGTAATAAAGTTAAGATTGGCGGAATCTCACTCGGTGTCACATGGATTCTCTTCGTCGGAATCCTCGTTGGCGACATTCTCCAGAGATTCGACGTGACCGAGAACCTTGAAGTACTCAACTTCGTTCAGGACTTTGGACTTATCCTCTTTGTGTTCTCAATCGGACTTCAGGTAGGTCCGTCATTCTTCACAAGTTTCAAGCAAGGTGGAGTAAAAGCCAATGGTATTGCAGCAGGTATCGTTCTTCTAAATATTGTTGTGATGCTTGCTCTCTATTATGGACTCCGCAACTTCATCCCAGCGGCTGACAATCTTCCTATGATGGTCGGTACTCTTTGTGGTGCCATTACAAACACTCCTGGACTTGGTGCTGCAAATGCTGCACTCGACCAGATACACACAATGCACCCTGATACCTTCGGAGGCGAGATACCAGTCATTGCAAATGGATATGCCTGCGCCTACCCTCTCGGTGTAGTAGGTATCATACTTTCAATCATACTTATCCGCATATTCTTCAAGATTAACTTCCAAGCAGAGGAAGATCACTTCAATAAGAAGAACAAGAAGAATGCAGCGATGAAGCCACACCTCATGCACGTTGAGGTAAACAATAACGCCATCAACGGTAAGAGCATTCTTGAGGTAAGGAAATTCATCGGACGCGACTTCGTATGCACACGTATGCTACACGACGGTCACGTTATCGTTCCAAAGAGAGACACAATCCTCGAAGAGGGCGATAAACTCTATATCGTATGCGCAGAAGAAGATGCTGACGCCATCGTTGCTTTCATCGGTTCACTCGTTGAAGTTGACTGGGAAGACCAAGACCTTCCAATGGAATCACGTCAGGTACTCGTGACAAAGAACGAGGTAAACGGACGCACCCTCGGTAGCTTCCACCCAAGTTCAATGCACGGAGTGAACGTAACACGTATATTCCGTTCCGGTATGGAAATCTTCGCCAGCCCAAGCACCATCCTTCAGGTAGGTGACAGCGTGGTGGTAGTAGGCCCACAGGACTCTGTTGATAGATTCGCAAACGTACTGGGTGACCAGAAGCAGCAACTTGACAAACCAAACCTTCTCACTCTCTTCGTGGGAATTCTCATTGGAATCATCTTCGGTATGCTCCCTATCAGCATCCCAGGAATGTCTATGCCAGTGAAGCTCGGACTTGCAGGCGGACCACTTGTAATCGCAATCCTCCTCGGCCGATTCGGATTCAAGCTCAAGCTCGTTGCATACACAACCAACTCCGCATCACTCATGATACGTGATATTGGTCTCGTACTCTTCCTCGCAAGCGTAGGAATAAAGGCTGGTGGCAACTTCGTAGATACAGTAATGAACGGAGGTATTCACTATGTATGGATGGGATTCCTCATCACAGTAATACCACTTCTCATCATGGGCGTATTTGCTCGCGTCAAATGGCACATGAACTACTTCCTCCTTATGGGTATCATTTCAGGTGCTACAACAGACCCACCAGCACTCGCATTCTCTCAGGCAACAGCCAACAATGGTATTCCATCTGTAGGTTACTCTACAGTATATCCATTGTCAATGTTCCTCAGAATCATCACGGCACAGGTCATCATCCTGATGCTCTGCTCATAAAAAGAACTTTTGAGGTATGAGTTATGGGGTATGAGTTATGAGTTAGCGTAAAGAAAAGAGTTATTCTAACTCACAACTTATAATTCATAATTCAAGTTTCGCAAGTTCAGCTGACGCTTTACTTGCAAGGAGTTAAAAAGGAGTTAAAGAGGAGTTAAAGTGGAGTAAAAAAGACGAATGTCCATCGCAAAGTGGTTTTACAAGATAATCCGTAAACAATCAAACGTCTTTTTAACTTCCTATATAACTCCATTTTAACTACAATTTAACTACAAGCTAAACTTGAATTCATAACTTATATCCACAACTCATAACTCATTATTAACTTCGTTGAGCCCTTCGGGGGGCATAACTCACAACTCAAAGTAATGAACCTTCAGGACATAACAAACTCACTTATGCAGTCAACGGACATTCCTCTGTTGACTGCATTGGTTTTAGGCATACTCGTAGCCTTCAACCCATGCCAGCTATCAATCAACATTTCGGCACTTACATACATCAACCGTTCTGGGAAGCAAGGACTGGAATATGTGCTTGGCAGAACCATCACATACACCCTGCTCGGCTGGATACTCATGTGCCTCACAGGAGGAGGAAGCAACCTCAATGGGGTAAGCAGCATCCTCAGCTATGGAGAGACAGTCCTCCCATACATCCTTATCAGCATCGGCTTATTCCTCGTATTCCGCGCCTTCCATCATCACGAGCACCACGGAGAGGACTGCCATAACTGTGGCAAACTCATCAAACGTAACGGACCACTCGGCTCACTCATACTCGGAATGACGCTTGCCCTTGCTTTCTGTCCAGAAAGTGCAATATTCTTCTTCGGCATACTCCTTCCTCTTGCTATCAAGAGCGAAGCAGGAGTGATGCTTCCTCCAGCCTTTGCCATCGGAGCAGGCATACCTGTCCTCATCATCGGATGGATAATGCACAAGGCATTCAACAAGGCAATCACCCTATCCAACAAATTTAATCATTTCCAACAGATACTAAACGCCATCACAGGCGTTATATTCATCCTAATTGCCATTCTACTCTTCCTCGGAGAATAAAGCATCGTGTATCTCCGAATTCTTGAAACGCAGAGAACACAGAGGACACAGAGTTTTCTTGTTACGATAAGAAACTCTGTGTCTTCCGTGTTTTTACAGACAAGTCAAATAATCTGACGAACGGAGTAACTTCTCCCTCCCCCTATGGGGGGAGGGCTGGGGAGGGGGGCGCAAAACAAATCCGCAGCGAAATCTCAGAGACTTCGCCGCGGAATCAGTTCATGATAATTAGACCGGTTATAAACGAAAAAAAATATTATCCAAGCCCTTTCGGGCTATTGAAAATTAACGGGTCACTTTTATGAATTAATCGGGTTCCTGAACTCACTTCAGTAAGAATAAATTTCTCTCGGGAAAATCTTCAAGAAATGATAGTGTAAAATATAGACCGTATATAATAGTCCGAAGACTTAATACATGACTTTTTAGAGCGTCATTTTTGTTTTGACACTGCAAATGTATGAAGTTGGACTCAATCTGCAAATTATTTTTCAAAATATTTTTCTCACCCGT
The DNA here is from genome assembly GCA_946626925.1 of uncultured Prevotellaceae bacterium. Lineage (GTDB taxonomy): Bacteria > Bacteroidota > Bacteroidia > Bacteroidales > Bacteroidaceae > Minthosoma. Next base: position 1,424 of record CAMOVB010000015.1, on the reverse strand, counting down.
TGCCGTAGCTCCGTTTGTATTCTACTGCTTATCTTTTGATTGCATTAATGCAACAGCATATAATTGCAACGAGAGTAACACTGCAACATTTAAATGTAACGTAATTTTACCAAGAAATTAGTCATAGAAAATATGCAATCACAGATATTACAAATTGACAAAATGAGGGAGTTCCAACTCCATCATGACTACGCTATGACTCCGCTATGCCTTCGCTATGAGTCCGCTATGACTCCGCTATTTAGCAGAGAAATAGCAGAGGATTAGCAGAGGACTAGCAGAGGAAAGACGGAGGAACTGCAGAAAAACAGTAATAAAATGGAGAACAAACAGCAACAATTGACTGCCAACAAAAAAGATGTGCCATGATTTTTCCCCAATCATGACACATCACATTTCTATCTAAAATATCAATTCTACAATACCAAATTATCTATTAGCATACATACTCTCGTAATACTTCTCGTACTCACCGCTTGTGATGTTCTCAAGCCATTCCTCATTTTCGAGATACCACTTGACAGTCTTCTCGATACCCTCCTCAAACTGGAGAGATGGTTCCCAACCGAGTTCAGCCTGAAGCTTGCGTGAGTCGATGGCATAACGTGCATCGTGACCAAGACGGTCTGTAACGTATGTGATGAGGTCAAGGTCTGCACCCTCTGGACGGCCAAGAAGACGGTCAACAGTCTTGATGACAACCTTGATGATGTCGATATTCTTCCACTCATTGAAACCGCCAATGTTGTATGTTTCAGCAATCTTACCCTTGTGGAAGATTACGTCAATGGCACGTGCATGATCAACAACATAGAGCCAGTCACGTACGTTCTCACCCTTGCCATATACAGGAAGAGGCTTGCGATGACGGATATTGTTGATGAAGAGAGGAATCAACTTCTCTGGGAACTGGTAAGGACCATAGTTGTTTGAGCAGTTAGTCACGATTGTTGGCATTCCGTATGTGTCATGGAATGCGCGAACAAAGTGGTCGCTGCTTGCCTTTGAAGCTGAATATGGAGAGTGTGGATTATACTTGGTTGTCTCAAGGAAGAAATCCTTTCCGTAGGCATGATGATGCTCTGATGACGAAGCCGTGGTTGTAAATGGAGACTCAATACCCTCTGGATTAGTGAGCTGGAGTGCACCATAAACCTCGTCAGTTGAGATATGGTAAAAACGCTTACCCTCATACTTTTCAGGAAGAGACTCCCAATAGAGCTTTGCTGCCTGAAGGAGTGAGAGAGTACCCATCACGTTGGTACGAGCAAAAGTGAAAGGATCCTTGATAGAGCGGTCAACGTGTGACTCTGCAGCAAGATGTATGATACCATCAATCTTCTTGTCCTGCATCAGCTTGTAAAAGGCATCGAAGTCACAGATATCCATCTTCACAAACTTATAATTTGGCTTATCCTCAATAT
>CAMOVB010000014.1:0-26524 GCA_946626925.1 uncultured Prevotellaceae bacterium | reverse complement strand
CCAGCCCTAATTTTTTGATGGAGCTTTAATGTTTAGCGGACAGTAATAATTAAAAAACAATACTCAGAAATAAACAGAACTTCTAAAAAATAATGAAGAAAATACATCACTTACTCTTAATGGCTGGGATGATTTTATTCTTCCCATTGAATTCTCATGCTCAATACGAACTTGGATATGCCGTTTTTCATTTAAGTCAAAAGATGCTGTCCGAACCAGAAATAGTTAAAGGTATTGACAATGTCCTTTATCATCCAATAACCTTAACTGCTCGACCAAAAGGTTTTAATAAATTGAAATCTGCGGAGTTGAATCTTCTTGTGAAGCAATATAAACAAACGGATTTCATGCAGAATTATTATGACGAGTTGTTTAATATAGCCGCCAAAAAAGGACTTGATTCCAAAGAACTGGAGAAGTTCGTTCAAGATACTGAAAATATATCAGAAGTAAATGACTTACAATCTGCGCTATCTTTAATGTTGGATACTTATGTCGTCGAATTTAGAAAAATAGTGTATAAAAATATAGGGAATGATAAAAGTTTGAAACAAATAAAACTGGAAGCTCCACAATGGTTTGTTGACGATTACAAAGATGTTATTGACACTCTTATTGCAAGAGAAAAGCCTTTTAGCTATGATAACGCAAAACTATATTATGAGGATATTTTTAAGTTCCCTAAAGAAAAGGCTCAAGAAAAAGCAAATGAATGTGTAAAATATTTGGATAACAATCTGTTTGTATATTTTGCAAACAGCCTTTATAGTTTTTTCCCTCAAAAGGAAGAGATGGACATGGTTAGATGTGGACTTAAGGTTAAAGGCTATGACAAATTTTGCAAGGGTATCCAAATTGAATCTATTAAATTTATGCTTAGCAAATCATTCTATGATTGGTGTGAAAAAGATAATCGTATAAAGAAAGCAATCAAATTGGTAAAAGAACAAGGACTGACATCAGAGCCTCATGTAGTTAAAGTGAATAGGGAAAAGCATTATTATGGCTCCATGGGACAAGTAACACTTATATCTGGCGATTATGATGAAGAACCAACTTACATAGGTGGAGATGAAGCTATGATGGAATATATTCGTACACATTGGGAAGTTCCAGCAATAGCACAACGTAATAAGATTACCTCTAAGATTTATGTAGGCTTTGATGTTGAGAAAGATGGTACTGTAACAAACGCAGAAATACTCTGTAATGACTCTTATGCTAATTTTAAGTTAAAATTAGAGAGTGCCATGTGCGATTCGATAGATGCGAAAAATGCAAAAAATGTAAAAGAAAGTCTTGATGCGTTAGAGTCTAATGTATTGAAAGTTGTAAGGGGAATAAAAAAAATGAATCCTGCAAAAAAGAATGGTGAGCCTGTAAAGTGTAGGTACAGTATTCCTTTCACTTATTACTTATAATTTATGAAGATGGTACTAATTTCTGTGGTGAAAAGGCAAAAAACGCTATGTTGATGAATTATGTGAAATAATGCGTTTTGTGTTGCATTTTCCTTTGCTTTCTCTTAGCATCCTCTACAATTCTCTGAGAATTTGTAGAGGATGCTAAGGGAATACTAACGTAATAGAGTCAGTTATGACGAAATTTCTGGCTCTTTATTTGCCCTTTCAATATCTTTTTGTAATTTTGCCATGATAATAAACTAACTATACTAAATCAAAACACTTAAAAATGATGAGAAATACAAAAGGTTTTGCCCTGTTGGCTCTTGGTGGCAAAAGAATTCTTGGAGTTTCCGTGGTGGCTTTATTGGGTTGCTCTTTACTTGGTTCGTGTGTGCGTATAAGTACAACGACTACAACGTCTAAGACGGAATCGTATTATAAGACAGATGATGATTCTTCTTACGTGATGGTTGTTACAACAACGGATAACTGGGGGAATAAGACCACTAAGAAAGTAAAGACTAATGTGGTGATAGACGGAGTGGCACATCCTGAACTCAGGTCAGAGGATGAGGTTAAGGAGTATTTGAGTGAATTAAGCGTGAAGTACAAGATGCTTACAAAAAGGCATGATGCCAGCATGAATGGTAATGTTGATGAATATGTGGAGATAAATGTTGAAACAGAACAAAAATAGGGTATGGGCAGGCTTGGAAGTTTATTCTGAGCCTGCTTATTTTCGTTTTTATAAACACTTGTTTGTTCTTGGAGGATAATAAGGGCTTGCAGATGTAAGAAATCTTAATCCTTATTCGTTTTTTCTTATTTTTTTTGCCTACCTTTGCACCCAGATATCTAAATTTATTTTTCATATAATTCATACCACATAAGTTATGATTTATTTTTTCAGAACACCTTCGCAGAGTGTAATCGCAACAAGTGTTGAGCATAAGCTCTCTGCTGACGAGGTTAATGCGCTTTGCTGGCTCTATGGCGAAGCAACCTTACTTGACGTACAAAAACTTGATGGCTTCTTCGTGGGTCCGCGTCGCGAAATGATTACTCCTTGGAGTACTAACGCTGTGGAGATAACTCAGAACATGAGTCTTACAGGCGTTAAGCGTATTGAGGAGTATTTCCCAGTTGACAGCGAGGATGCAGAACATGATCCTATGCTCCAGCGCATGTACAAGGGATTGGATCAGGACATTTTCACAGTCAACATCAAGCCTGCACCTATCGTTCACATCGAGAACCTTGAGGAGTACAACGAAAAGGAAGGTCTTGCACTCTCACCAGAAGAGATTGAATATCTCCACAAGGTAGAAGGACAGCTTGGTCGCAAACTTACGGACTCAGAGGTGTTCGGTTTCGCTCAGATTAACTCAGAGCATTGCCGCCACAAGATTTTCGGCGGTACATTCATTATTGACGGTAAGGAAAAGGAGTCTTCACTTTTCCAGATGATTAAGAAGACAACTCAGGAGAATCCAAACAAGATTCTTTCTGCATATAAGGATAACGTGGCATTCAGCCAGGGTCCTAAGGTCGAGCAGTTCGCACCAAAGGATCACTCCACTTCCGATTATTTCGAGATTAAGGATATTGAGTCAGTCATCTCACTCAAGGCTGAGACTCACAACTTCCCTACTACAGTAGAGCCTTTCAATGGTGCTGCTACAGGTACGGGTGGTGAGATTCGTGACCGTATGGGTGGTGGTGTAGGTTCATGGCCTATCGCAGGTACAGCCGTATATATGACTTCCTACCCACGTAACGGTGTTGCTCCAAGCCAGCCACACAGCTATGCTAAGTGGACAAAGAGCGACAAGAAAGGCGACATCCGCGACTGGGAGAAGATTCTTCCTATCCGCAAGTGGCTCTACCAGACTCCAGAGCAGATTCTTATCAAGGCATCAAATGGTGCTTCAGACTTCGGTAACAAGTTCGGTCAGCCACTTATCTGCGGTTCTGTCCTCACATTTGAGCATGCAGAGAAACAGGGCGACACAACCGAGCAGTATGGCTACGACAAGGTTATCATGCTTGCTGGTGGTGTAGGTTACGGTACTAAGCGTGATTGCCTCAAGGGTGAGCCTCAGAAGGGCAACAAGGTTGTTGTTGTGGGTGGTGACAACTACCGTATCGGTCTTGGTGGTGGTTCTGTATCATCAGTTGATACTGGTCGCTACTCTTCAGGTATCGAGCTTAACGCCGTTCAGCGTGCTAATCCTGAGATGCAGAAGCGTGCCAACAACCTTGTACGCGCCCTCTGTGAGGAAGATGTAAATCCAGTCGTATCTATCCACGACCACGGTTCAGCAGGTCACGTCAACTGTCTCTCAGAGCTTGTTGAGGAGTGTGGTGGACTTATTGACATGACTAAGCTTCCAATTGGTGACCAGACACTCTCTTCAAAGGAGATTATCGCCAACGAGTCACAGGAGCGTATGGGTCTCCTTATCGACGAGAAGCATATCGAGCATGTACGTAAGATTGCTGAGCGTGAGCGTGCTCCACTCTATGTGGTTGGTGAGTGTACTGGTGATGCTCATTTCGCATTCCAGCAGGGTGATGGTGTACGTCCATTCGACCTCGACGTGGCTCAGATGTTCGGTCACTCTCCAAAGACATACATGCGTGACGAGACTGTTGTCCGCACTTATGAGAATGCAACATATTCATTCAACGACATAGACAAGTACCTTGAGAACGTGCTCCAGCTTGAGGCTGTGGCTTGTAAGGACTGGTTGACTAACAAGGTTGACCGTTCCGTTACAGGTAAGATTGCACGTCAGCAATGTCAGGGTGAGATTCAGCTCCCACTCTCTGACTGTGGTGTCGTAGCTCTCGACTATCGTGGTACAAAGGGTATTGCAACAGCCATCGGTCATGCTCCACAGGCAGGTCTTGCCGACCCAGCTGCTGGTTCTGTACTCTCTGTTGCAGAGTCACTCACAAACCTCGTATGGGCACCACTTGCTGAAGGACTTGACTCAGTAAGTCTCTCAGCTAACTGGATGTGGCCTTGCCGCTCACAGAAGGGTGAGGATGCACGTCTCTATGCTGGTGTTGAAGCTCTCTCAGACTTCTGCTGCGCACTTCAGATTAACGTGCCAACTGGTAAGGACTCACTCTCCATGACTCAGAAGTATCCTGACGGAAGCAAGATTATCAGCCCAGGTACTGTAATCGTTTCTTCAGGTGGTGAGGTTAGCGACGTGAAGAAGGTAGTAAGTCCTGTACTCGTTAATGACAAGAACACTACGCTCTATCATATCGACTTCTCATTCGATACTCTCAAGCTTGGTGGTTCTGCCTTTGCACAGACACTTGGCAAGGTTGGTAGCGACGTACCAACGGTACAGAATCCAGAGTATTTCCGCGACGCATTCATTGCAGTTCAGGAACTCGTAAACATCGAGCTTATCCTTGCTGGTCACGATATTAGCGCAGGTGGTCTCATCACTACTCTCCTCGAGATGACATTCGCCAACCAGAAGGGCGGTATTGACGTAAACCTCGCAGGTATTGCCGAAAAGGATATAGTCAAGGTACTCTTTGCTGAGAACCCAGGTGTCGTCATTCAGGTTGCCAATGACAAGAAGGAAGAGGTTGAGGCTATTCTCAACAAGGAGGGCATCGCCTTCTCAGAGATTGGTACTCCATCAGCCGAGCGCAATATCACAGTCAAGAAGGATGGCAGAACACGTACATTCGATATTGATGCACTTCGTGAGGTATGGTACTCTACATCATATCGCCTCGATACAAAGCAGAGCTTCAACGGCATGGCTGCTGAGCGTCTCAAGAACTACAAGAACCAGCCTATCGAGCATAAGTTCAACGCTGACTTCACAGGTAAGCTCAGTCAGTACGGCATCTCTGCTGACCGTCGTGAGCGTACAGGCATCAAGGCTGCCATCATCCGTGAGAAGGGTACAAATGGTGAGCGCGAAATGGCTTACTCACTCTATCTTGCTGGATTCGACGTTAAGGATGTCATGATGACTGACCTTGTAAGCGGACGTGAGACTCTTGAGGACGTAAACATGATTGTCTTCTGTGGTGGATTCTCTAACTCAGACGTTCTCGGTTCAGCCAAGGGATGGGCAGGTGCATTCCTCTTCAACCCTAAGGCAAAGGCTGCCCTCGACGCATTCTATGCTCGTGAGGACACACTCTCACTCGGTATCTGTAACGGATGTCAGTTGATGATTGAGCTTGGACTTATCAACAACAACCACGCCGTAACAGACGCTAAGGACTATGCTCAGATGCTTCACAACGTATCTCATAAGTTCGAGTCAGAGTTTATCTCACTCTCTATTCCTGAGAACAAGAGCGTAATGTTCGGAAGCCTCTCAGGCAACAAGCTCGGTATTTGGGTTGCCCACGGAGAAGGAAACTTCCGTCTTCCAAAGGCAGAGAGCGAGTACAACATCATCGCCAAGTACAACTACTCAGGTTATCCAGCCAACCCTAACGGCTCAGATTATGATGTTGCAGGTCTCTGTTCAGCAGATGGACGTCACCTCGCTATGATGCCACACCTTGAGCGTGCAATATTCCCATGGCAGCAGGCACACTATCCTGCTGACCGTCGCAAGGACGAGGTTACTCCATGGATTGAAGCATTCGTTAATGCTCGCAAGTGGGTTGAGGCAAAGAAGAATTCATAATTGATAATTCAGAATTCATAATTATTTATATAAGAAAGTGTGGCAATCGCAAGGTTGCCTCACTTTTTCTTTATAATGCAAAAAAGACAGAATGTTGCGAATGACTTTGTTTACGACTATTAATAAACATATAGTTATGCTTTTATATAACTTCTGATTAGTAATAAAAGTGTTAAATGGTTGCCATAATTCTCAAGATCACGAAATACTCCATATCTTTGTGGCATCAAAATAAAGAGATAAATAATTTATATGTCTAATTTCTAACTTTTAATTTACTATGTTACTTACAACAACACCAACAGTAGAGGGTCACACTATCAGTCAGTATTACGGAGTAGTTACTGGCGAGGTTATTATCGGCGCTAACTTCCTGAAGGATATATCAGCTTCACTTCACGATTTCTTCGGAGGTAGGGCAGGAAGCTATGAGCGAACCCTCATTGAGGCAAAGGAGAATGCTATTAACGAGATGAGCATGAGAGCTTCACAACTTGGAGCAAATGCCATCCTCGGTATAGATATCGACTATGAGACCTTAGGTCAGAATGGAAGTATGCTTATGGTTGCTTGTAGCGGTACAGCCGTAAGGATAGATTAGTTTTAAGTTCTTATGTTTGTGAGTTTATAAGTTCTTGCGGATATCGGTTTCCGTGAAAACTAAAACAACAACAAACTTATAAACTCAAAAACTCACATCAATCATATAATTGCAAAACGAATAAGAGCTTCGTCCGTGAGGATGAGGCTCTTTTTAGTTTGTCTTATAATATGACTTAGTCATGTTTGAATAAAAATATAGATAACGTAGGATTCAAAAACTCATAACACCATATATTATCATCTTTTCCGCTTTGTATAATTCTTTTTTATTAATTTTTCACACATATTAGCCAAATTTGTTATTATGAATGATTAAAATGTCGTAATTTTGCGACGCAAAACAGGATCACCTAAGTTTAAGGTAAGATTGTATTTAAGGAACAAGAAAAAATCAGGATAATTATTTTCAATTTTATTTTTTCAAAATCTCATTAAAGAGGATAACATGAAGAAAATTTTACTTTCTATCGTGTCATTCACTATGGCTATTGCTAATGTGAATGCACAACTCGCTACGGGCGATTATCTTATTCAGAATGTTGAAAACGGCCAGTATCTTGGTGGTGGACATGCTTGGGGAACACGTGCTTCACTCATCAGCAAGCCACAGTTCTTCACAGTAACATTGAACAACGGTAAGTACACTTTAGATTCACATCAGAGCAATGGTGGTGATAACAACTACCTTAACTCATCCCTTTTCGTTGATCAGCAAAGTGCTGACTGGGATATAGCAAAGGTGTCAGAAGGTGTTTATACAATTTCTATCAATGGTGGGTATTTGTACGCTCAGGGCTTGAACTCAGAAGTTAATAATGGTAGCGATGCTACATCTACATCTGCACAGTGGAAGTTTATTACTCTTGATGACGTAGTTGCTTCAATGGCAAATGCTACAGAAGAGAATCCTGTTGATGTAACAGCATTCATCATCAACCCAGAGCTCAAGCGTAACTATCCAAACTCATGGACTGTCACAGGTTTTGACGGTACAACTCCTGTTGCAAACTACATGTTTGGAAACGGCGAAAGCTGGGCAAATTGTTCTGGTTCAGAGGCATCAAGTAACGGATTCAAGACTGTTCAGACTATCACGCTTGCAAAGGCTGGTAAATATACACTTTCAGCTCAGGGCCTATATGTTCAGGATGCCAGTAGAAATGAGTCACTTCCATATCTCTTCGCTGGTGACAAGATGTCTAAGTTCCTTATTCGCAGGAATGGCGAAACAGATATCGTATCAGCTTATGCTTCATTCATGAACAATACATATTCTCTTACTCCAATTGAAATTGTAACTACAACTGATAACAAAACTATCGAGATTGGTTTTGCTGGTTCTGCTAAGTATATGCATGCTTATTTCGGAGAACTTGAACTCAAATACTATGGTAGTGTATCAGATGAGTATGTACTTAACTCTGTTATTGAGTCTATGGATAATGTTCTTACACAGGCTCGTGCTTACATCAACAAGTTCAACAAGGAGCCATTTGACTACTCTTTACTTGAGGACCTCAAGGCTTTCGTTGCTGCTGGCACAAAGATAGACAGAAAGTCTAAGGAAGCAATGGAAGAACTTACTGAAGAGTTGAGCACAAGCCTCTCTCTTACTAAGGAATCTGTTTCTGCTTACAAGAATGTAAAGGTATATATTGAGAAGGCTGAAAACCTTGACGAAGCTGGTAAGGCAGCATTTGCTGACATTAAGGATGCTTACTCTGCTGGCGAAATCGAGAATGTAGAAGATGTTGCTAATGCATACTTATCTGCCGTAAAGGCTCAGAATACTCCAAATACAGACATGACTGAGGCTATGCCAACAACATGGGAAGGTCAGACAAATATCTATCAAGGTACTTATCCAGAGAGATACTCTGATTCAAGTTTCCCAGAAGGTAAAGTTATCTATCAGCATATTGACGGACTCACTCCTGGTGAGTATGAGGTAGAGTTCATTGCTGTTGCAAGCCTTGCTGACTGGTCTGGTCAGATTGGTTATGGTAATGACATCGCTCAGGTTTATGTTAATGATGATGCTTACGGCATAGAGGTATTCCATCAGACATCTTGTGACCCAACTTCATTCGTTCGTAATTACATCGCAACAGTAGGTGAGGATGGCGTTCTTGAGTATGGTATTCAGAACATCGCTGTAGGTGGATGCTGGTATGTTGCACAGGCACGTAGTCTTAAGTATGTTGGTGTTGCTGGTACAACTACTGCCATAGAGGATGTTAAGGTTTCATCAACAGTTGCTGCTGGCAAGTTCGTAGATAACGGTCAGGTTGTAATCGTTAAGAACGGTGCTAAGTACAACGTAAATGGTGTACGCAAGTAATTGGATAACCAACAAAACATTTTATATATTCGCTCCCACCAATCCATACGGGTTGGTGGGATTCTTTTTTCATATATAGAGCGAGAATGTGACAATTCACATTACATCCCTTTGGTCTGTGAGATTGCTTCGCTTAATTCCTAATTCCTCATTCCTAATTATTATTGCGATGCCACACAGAAGATAGCCAAAGAGACACACGAGTGGGGCGATTTTGATACGAATGTCGCTGAATATGTCTGGATTGAAGACATCTTCCGTCGTACCTTTGCCACTCATAAGCACAAAGCCAACGATGATAATGATTATTCCTATTGTGAGGAATATATAATTGATTCTTTTCATTTTGAAGTAAAAGTTAAAGTTCTCATTGTCTCTTTCGCATTTCCTCTATCCATTGGAGAGTACTTAGTTCATAGCGGATGTCATATTCTCGTGCTGATTGTTGTGATTGTGGAAGGGCAGAATACCACCTGAGATATTCACGACTTCGGTGTTCCAGTTGGTTGAGAATGTCATTTGCATTTGCCTTATCGCCACAACCGAGGTAGGTGTTGACAAGTTCAAGTGAACCACTATATATGCTGTGAGGAATGACGTACGAAGGTATCTCCTTGGCACATTTCTTTAGGACTGCCTTTGCCATTGTTGTGTCACCCTTCTGCATAAGTTCGTTGGCAAGTCTGGCAAAGCATTTGCGATGGCTTATGCACATCTTCTCTATCTGCTCGTCAATGTATATGCCTCGTTGAGACACGTTGCCATAATGGTAGCGGGTCATGAGATTATCGTACATCCGTTCTGCGTTCATTGGTGCCTCGTATGCGTTGGCTACATGATGGAATGTGAATGGGGTGATGCGCCATGCCATACCCTCGTGTACGAAATGTGTGTAAAGGTTGCCGTATATGCTCGGACTGACGGAATATGACATATACAGAGGTCGTGAGAAATTTGTCTCAGCTATGATGTCGAGCATCATGAGGTAGCTCTTAGTCACACTATCTTCTCCCTTGAAGCTGATGTCCATCCTATCTGGTATCTCCATACCCTCTGGTACGGCTATTCCAGAGCGTACAACGGCATCCTTATCTACCTTTATATATAGTGTGTCGCTTGGCACACATGATGGCAGATTGTCCACAAACGTGCGATATTCTGTTGGTATGTCTTCCTTCAGCAGGAACTTGCGTATGGCATTCTGATACTCGAACGGCTCGTCGCCCCATATACGTCGGGCTGTTTCGGGTTCTTCGTCATACATCTTTTCTACAAGCTGCTTTACCGTAATGGCTGTATCACCAAGATATATAGTTGGATTGACCTCCACACGTTCATGCTGCCCTTCGGCATATTGACGTGCATTCCATGTGACAGGAAGCGGTGATGACAAATAGGCAGGACGTTTCATCTGGTCGATGTACCACGATGTCTGGAGATAACTGAGGTTGCACACACGCACATCGGTACGCTTGCCCTCAACGTCCTGATTGTACCATAGAGGGAAGGTGTCATTGTCGGCAAAGGTAAACACGATGCCGTCATGTGGAACGGTTTCAAGGTAGTTGAGTCCAAAGTCGCGACAAGCATAGCGGTCAGAGCGGTCATGGTCATCCCACGTCTGGCTAACCATCTGCAACGGTATGGCGAGTGCAGGAACAATCGTCACGAGTGCAGGAACGAGCTTAGACGTAATCCTTGTTTTCAACCAAGAGAAGATAGCAGGTATTCCGAGTCCACACCAGATAGCAAAGGCATAGAACGAGCCGACATAAGCATAGTCACGCTCACGAGGTTCGCAAGGCGTCTGGTTGAGGTATAGCACTATGGCTATGCCCGTCATAAAGAAAAGAAAGAATACTACCCAAAACTGCTGTATGCCTTTACGTCCACATCCGAACGCCTGCCACATGAGTCCTATGAGTCCTATTATCAACGGAAGACAATAGAACACGTTGTGTCCCTTGTTGTCCTTCAACTCAGAAGGGAGCAGTTCCTGCTTTCCAAGCATGGCATCGTCTATGAACGAGAAGCCCGTTATCCAGTTGCCATGTTCACGCACTCCCGTACTATGCCTGTCATTCTGCCTACCCGCAAAGTTCCATAGGAAGTAACGCCAGTACATGAAGTTAATCTGGTAAGAGAATAAGAAGCGCAGATTGTCCGCCTGAGTAGGTATGCTCGCCTGACGTGTGCCTACAGTAGGAATGACGTAGTCCACATTCTTCTTATGAACCTCGCCCAACCATTGCTCATACTCAGCCTTGTGACGTTCGTCATATATGCGTGGGAAGAGCATACACTGGTCGGCAGGATAAGCAAGGTCGAAGTCCTCACGCACCACGACGTACTCGTCCTTCTCATCATCGGATGCCTTAACCTTCTTACGATACACATGACGGCGATTGATGGTCTCATACTTTAGTTGTCCGTCCTTCTCCACTATGTTAGGCGAGGATGCGTATGTAGGTCCCCACAGCAGCGGCTTGTCGCCATACTGCTCACGACCGATGTACTCACGGAGTGTAAACACATCTTCCGGTGAGTTCTGGTCCATAGGTGTGTTGGCAAGCGAACGTATGACGATGACCGTATATGACGAGTAGCCGATGAGCATCATGGCAATACTGAGCAACGTGGTATGAAGAAAGCGAGGAGTGAAGAAACGCATTACCCTCTTCTTGTCAGTATGACTGCTGAAGTATATGCCTGCTATGAGCGAAGAAGTAAGAATGGCGATGAACACCCACACTCCAGTATTGTAAGGCATACCGAGAGTGTTGGTAAAGAACAGTTCGAACCATCCTGCCACGATGAGTACGCCGGGCACTATGCCGTAAAGCACAATGGCAACAAGTATGAATGAGACAAGTAATGCTGCGACCGTACCCTTGACAGTCACATGACTGGTCTTCTTGTAGTAATACACAAGCACTATGGCAGGTATGCACAAGAGATTGAGCAGATGCACGCCTATGCTCAGTCCTATGAGGTAACAGATGAATACTATCCAGCGGTCGCTCCTTGGATTGTCAGCCTCATCCTCCCACTTGAGGATAATCCAGAACACGAGTGCTGTAAAGAAACTGGAGAAAGCATACACCTCACCCTCTACGGCAGAGAACCAGAACGTGTCGCTCCATGTATAAATGAGCGAGCCACACACTCCTGATGCCATGATGGCAATGGTCTGTGGCGTAGATGGTGTGTCACCCTCTTTTATTATGAGTGCCTTGGCAAGATGTGTGATAGTCCAGAAGAGGAAAAGGATACATCCAGCCGACAGGAGTGCTGACATCGTGTTTATCATCCTTGCCACTTGTGAAGAGTCGCTTGCAAACTGACTGAACACATTACCCACAAGCATAAAGAAAGGCGCACCCGGAGAGTGTCCCACCTCCAATCGTGATGCTGCACAGATAAACTCAGGACAATCCCAGAAACTTGCCGTTGGCTCTACCGTGGAGCAATACGTGAACGCTGCCACGACAAACATGAGCCAACCCATGATGTTGTTGATTACTTTGTACGTTTTCATATCTCGATGTTTTTTGCCCTATACGATTACAACTTGTATTGCTGTTTTTTGCCGCAAAGCGGCCAGTTAGAACTAAGCGAAGCGGTCTCACTGACCAGCGGGAAGTAAAAACATGGGGAACTTTTCTCACTGACCAACGGGAAGTAAAACCAAAGAAAACAAAAGAAAACCAAAAACTGTTTTTTCTTGTTTTTGTTCTGTTTGGCTTCGCCGAGCTAAAGGTTCTTTAAGGTTTTTCTAATTGGCACCTTAGTGCAAAATTGTAACCACACAGGTCGTTGTTATTTTTTGCTGGCAAAAGTATTGAGTATATGAAACACAGACAAAAAAAGTAACTGACATTTGTCTGACAAATGAGTTTGTAAGTTTTTGAGTTTTTAATTCTTGAGCTTATTTGTTATTGCGGAATAGTTTGGGCATTACTCGTACTGTGTTCAAACTTTATCGTTTAACAGCCGTTAAACAGGTATTAAACATATATTTAACAATGCAAAAAAAGTTGCGCAACTTTGAAGTAAAAGTTCTCAACTTTGAGGGCAAAGTTCTCAACTTTGGCACAAAAGTTGCGCAAGCCCATAAATACGCCCTTAAAACAATCATACGTATCAATGAGGTCATTCATACGTATCATTTGAGTCATTCATACGTATGACGCAAAAAAGTGCCCCACGCTCCGTCAATAAAAAACTGACGCTCCGTCAAACTTTTGTTGACGGAGCGTCAGCCATAATAACTCATAACTTACAACTTTTAACTCTTAGTGCGTATTCCCTACCACGTTCGGTCTCGATTCTGAGGTCTGAATATTCTTCAACCACAGGCTTGATACGTCGGATGAGTGTGTAGAGCGTATCACTCGCATCTGGCTTCTTTGGCCAGAGAGCATCGCATATTTCCTGTTTAGTAAGCGAGTGTGAAGGAGAGGCAAAGAACATCTCCATCAGCTGTTGCTGCATAGGAGTAAACCTCATCACCTTACCGTCTCTCGTTACGAAACGTGACTGCTCTTCAGCATAACGTATGCCACCATAATAGTCTGACGCATCATCAGTCTCAACGACAGTAGGGACGACACCAACTGGAGCAACAGCAGGAACGAGCTGTGACCCAACCTTTCGTGTGTAGTAAAGGCTACCAACAGCCCAGAGAAGTGCCATGACAGCAAGAGTGCCCGAAGTGCGCTGGTTAGATGATGCAAGTATAGTCATGAATGAGCATCCAGCACTTGCCTCAAGCACAGTTGACTCCACACCTCCGTTGTTTACCGCCTTGACGGTAATGCACGCTGTGTCCCTGACTTCTTCAATCGTGATATGACTGCGATACGTCCTTATCGTGTCGGCATCCACGATGCCACACTCACGTTCCTTCATAGTCATAGCCAACGCATTCTGTACATCGTCTCTGATGCACGCCTCCCTTGCCCAATAGTTGCTGAGACACGAGAAGATTGAACTGCCTATCAAGGCAAAAAGAACTAATAGCGGTAGATGATGACGCATAGTTGTGAGTTTTTGAGTTTGTAAGTTATTGGATGGAGTGCGCCGAACTCGGCACACAATATTGCATTAGTCACCCTCTCCATATAGGTGGAGGGATGTGGAGAGAGTCTGCTTTTACAGCGTCTTCAGGAACTCATCCCAATCCTTTGCTCCGCCTTTCTTGCCAAACACTTTCTGATAGAGACGGCTGCGGATAGAGCTGATACTACTAACATCCTTGATTATTACCGTGGCAATCTCAGAAGGAGTGAAACGCATCTTCAGAAGCATACACACCTGCATTTCCACATCCGACATTTTGCAGAGCGAAGACAAGCGAGACTCAAATTTAGGAAATGCCTCCTTTAGTTGGGCAGATATATCTTCCCAGTCTGACTTGCGTAGTGTGTCGCCCTTAACCACTCGTTTATGAAGCGTTGTGTAGAAGTCCGAACCGAAGAAATCATTCTCGGCCTGCAGAATCTTCTCATTCACATCATCCGTACGATTGGCATTGTCATCAAGAATAGCCTGAAGCTCCCGCTGTGCCTTACGCTTGCCGCGAAGGGTAAATACGAGAAAAACAAAAACTCCAATGATAGTAGCAACAAGGACAATTATAAGAATGAGAAAACGAGATGATTCCATCTTTTGAGTAGTGGGTGCTTCGCCTGAAATAAATTCGCTTATGTCCTTATTCTCTTCGGATGAGCTGAAAGAATCTCGTATTTCTTGGATTCTGCTCTCACTCATCTCTGTTTTCTTCCATACTTCTGTATAAATACTATAAAAAGTAGTAAATACAGAGTCACTTATAATTTCAAACGGAGTTTCACGATTGTTTTCTATATATAGTGTATCGTGCTGAATATATCTGGCTTTTTCGTGAGGTAATATTTGAAATACTTCACCATTTGAAATAATCTGAACTGTATAGTATATACTATCTTTGTCATATACCTTGCAACGAGTGTAATTACCATTCGTATAATCGCTTTCTGTGCCGTCAGGCATTATTGTCTTCTGTAAGACCCAAACGCCTATTATGTTGAAGCCTTCTTCATTCTGCTCTTTATGACTACAAGCAGAGAAAATGAGTGTAAGTGAAAGTATTAAGCCAAAGTAGTATTTGTTCATTTAGATTAGTTAGTTTGATTTATGGCACAAATTTAGGTAAAATATATGAATATTTAGTTCTCGTTTGACACAAAAAAATATTCACGGAGCAAAACAGCCCCGTGAACAATAGAATAAAACTAATCATTATTAAATTTACCGTCAATAATAAGCTAACTATTTCTTGTCGTAGAGAACATACTCCTTCAATAGAATCTGATTCTTCTGGTTCTTATCGCCCAAAACAATCTTGCACTTGGAAACAATTAGATTTCTAAGGTCTGAAGGGAACTTTGGGTTTCTGTTCCAATATTCTGTAATGTTAGACCAATGACCATTGAAGTTGTCCTTACCTGTAAAATTGATAGGTCCACCATCTCTGCCACATTCTGTGTATTTACCATCCTTGTAAGAATAAGTACCATACTCATGTGGGGAAACTGTAATTTTACCATTCTTGTCCATGAAAACTTGCGCACAGCAATACTCTCCATCTTTGCCATAAATCTTCACACGTGTATATGTGTTATCACATACCTTTGGAGTTGTGCTTCCATCAGACTGAACCTTCTCCATAACCCATACTCCCTCAAGAGTGTTACCATTCTTGTTCTGTGCATTTGCAGAGATATAAACTGTAAAGAGTGCTACGAGAGCAACAACGAAAGAATTGATTAAAGTCTTCATAATTGTAAATGTATTAAAGTTATTAATGTTAATTATTACACGTTAGATTGTCATAAACGAAAGGATTGTTTCGTTTTGACGTTGCAAAGATATGGGTGTTTTCCGGAGTCACCAAGAATTTGATTTTGCAATAACTTGGCATTTGATTTAGGGGTTTGCATATGCCTTGCAAACAGTTTGCAAATACTTTGCAAAACGTATTTGCATCCCACTCAATCAGAAGATTACGTTTGTTCTTTTTGTACTATTCCCTTTTGCCGTTTTCGGGGTGGCTTATCGTAAATTACGGGGCATAAAAAACGCAAAACACGAAGAAGTCAAATTTTTATCCCGAAGAAAAAATATTTGCATCACGACAAAAAATGATTTTGTACGCGTACAAAGAATTTTTTCTACGCGTACAAAAAAATGCCGATTTCTACCATGATTTAAAGGACAATGGCGTATGTATTCATGTACACAGGGCTTATCGTATTTTTACACAGGGATAATCGTAAATTCAGGAATGCACAGGTTCGTCAAAACAGGAGTTACAATTGATGTCAGATAATTGTATAGGTTTGGTATTAAAATATGCAAAGATTCTCTTGATGTTGTCAATAAGACTGAAATAAAAGAATAGGGGTAAATGTCGGACGTTACCGGCATTTACCCCTAATTATCAATTATAAATTGTCAATTATCAATTCAACACGTGTTTCTCAGCAACAGCGAGGGCTTCGTTGATGTTAGAGCAGATGTTCTCAGCACCAAGGAGACGCTCAAAGCCGTTCTTCACGAGAACGGCATGAACCTTGTCATTGACACCAGAGAGAACAACCTTGATGCCGTTCTTGTGGCTCATCTCGATAAGGTTCTCCCTTAGGTGCGCCTTAGGTGTCCCTTAGATTTGTAAGGGAATTGAAGGAGAACCTAAGGGGAAGGTAAGGTGAACCTAACACAAATGTCTTTTGCTCTGTTTACGTCAGCTCAGAATATAGTTTCTTGACGATAATTTAGACAAATGAATATGTACAAAAGTAGAATAAAATAAGCCGTTTTAGAGTCAATATCAACTCTAAAACGACTATTTCTTTTTTGTGAGCTAAAGCCAAAAGACGTTTTGATAGTACAAATATCATCGCAACGGCTTATGGCACTTATCATCACTTCATAATAACTTTCCTGCCATTATGAATAAAAATACCCTTTCCTGTTGGCTTTCCTGTCAAACGGATGCCATCAAGTGTGAGCCAACCTTCACTTCGTTTGTTTAATTGTACCTCCTCTAAACAATAGATTGAGGTCGTTTCATCTATGGCATCACCAATTTTAATGTTATTAGCTTTCTGAATAACATCCAATGGTACCACGTTAGTATAGACCTTGCCACCTGATTCAAATTTCATGCCATCAGGAAGAACAACATCCTGCGAACCTCCGTAAACGATGTTTTTCACATTAATATTTGTAGTACGATGTGTATTTTTCAACTCCATTGACTCGGATATTACAAGCCCAGTATAAGCAGACACGGTTAAATCTACACCATCGCATATAAGGTTGTGACACATTATTCCCGTACTAGCTGGCACATTCACATTCAAAGAACAATTTTTCAGTACCACATCATTCACAAGAATAGAACGATAATTATATAAATCCGTGACGTCTATTTTTCCACCATAGATTTGAAGCCCATATAAACAACAACAAAAATCACCCCTAGTATATCCTGTTGATATAGACATTTCACCTTCTTTATCACCATGACTCTGAGAATAGATATTCAACACGCCATAATCTGTATATCCATCAAAATATAATTTATTGTCCGCATACCAACGACTTTCATCAGCAAGAACAATATGAACATTTCCACGGACTTCAATCTTTCCGACATTAGTAGCAACATCTCCCTTGACAACATACCATCCACGAGTTAGCAAAGTCTCCTCGCCAGTTATCTCCTTATAATCGGCAACTACTTTTTCCTCATTATTCTCGTCCAGATAAGTAATAGGTTCAAGGGCGAATGCGTTCATTGTCAAGGAAAACAAACCTATACAAGTCACAATTATTTTGTTAAAAACAGTATTCATTTCACACATATTTTAGTTCCATTAAAAATATAAACACCTCTCTCCATTGGTTTTGACGCCAGACGTACACCAGTAATTGTGTACCACATATCCGACTCTTCACGACTCACGTTCATGCCTTCAACTGCTGTAGTCGTCCCATCATCATAGTGAGATGTTATATTAGTGATATTCACTTTGTCTGTTATGTCGTATGGAACAGAGCCAAGATACTCTTTATCATCAAGTGTCACATACACATAATCAGATAAACGAATATCATTATCACCATAATAACCAAAACTTGAGCATTTGCAAACAAAGTCGCAATAAGATTTTCCGAATGTCAAATCCCGAGCTACACCTATTCCCAAAGACGATGCTGTAACATTTATTTCACCACCATTCAAACAAAGGGTCCGACTTTCAATACCCTTATAAGCATCCGAAATAGAAATCTTTCCGCCATTCATGACGAAATTTCTCGCAAATATTACAACGGCGTTTTCTGGGAGATCCTCAAAAACAAAACTTCCACCATTAATCACCAAAGAGTTAAGTTGACAAAAAAGCATATTATATGAATATCCAGCGTTTAAGTTGTGAAATCGTCCCATGGCATCACCTGTACTTTGCGCATAAATACTCAAAGAAGATTCGTCTTTGAGGTTCATACTCGAATCAAAAAACGCTCCCGGAGATTGAATTTGTGAAGTCCATACCACATCGTCACACATAATTATATGAACATCCCCCATTATACGAAGGTAGTTTTTACTCACAAAATCCTTTTTGTCAACAACATACCAACCATCTTGAAGACCTTTTTCTTAACCAGTAAGAATGGTATAATCCGTCACATACTTCTCCTGTCCATCAGCATCAATATACTTGACAGGTTCGTTTTCTGCATAAACCAATGCGCTCAGCATCGAAGCAACTGCCACAAAGGCAATCCGCAAAAGCTTCTTTTTTTTCATATTGGTTTGATTAAAGTTAGTTTCTTTGGTATTTTGAGGGCAGAGAAAGAATTTAGGGAAAATGCACACGCAATCCAACAACCCATTCAACGATAGGAACATGATTACTCATTATAGTTGAAATGCTTACCCTCATATAATTAATTTTTGATTCATTCATGGCCGCGATTTGTTTCAATAGGAACAAAAGGAGACATAGATAATATATTCGACGCAAAGATATGATATTATTTCCGAATGCGCAAAGAAAAACAGCAAAAAAATGTATCTAAAACGACAAAAATGACAAACAAAGCCAGTTAATGAATCCACACCAAAATCATGTTAGAATAGGACAAAACGAAACTCGGAGATTGCATCAAGGCAGAAATTCGAGTTATTCTATATGATTACCTCGGGAGGCGATTTTATTTTTCTCGGGAGAAAAAAAATTTTTCCTCGCGAGGAAAAAAAATAATGTTCGTGAGAACTATAGTCAAAAATAGCCCTACAAAAGTATATGTAAAATTGTATAGTTATAGGACAAAACGAAACTTCGCATATAAATAACTCAAGCCTTACACTTGAAGGATTCCACAAAGCTTACGTTTTACATTTACTATCCAACTGACGCCTTTGGCGTATCAAAAAGAAAGGACTGGCTACCATTACAGTAACCAGTCCTAAAAGATATATAAACATGAATTGTATTATGCGTACTTTTCTGCTACGGCGAGGGCTTCGTTGATGTTAGAGCAGATGTTCTCAGCACCAAGGAGACGCTCGAAGCCGTTCTTTACGAGAACAGAGTGAACCTTGTCATTGACACCAGAGAGAACAACCTTGATGCCGTTCTTGTGGCTCATCTCGATAAGGTTCTGGAGGTTGTGCATACCAGTTGAGTCGATGAATGGTACCTTACGCATACGGATGACACGTACCTTAGGAACGTCATTCATACTGTTCATCATATCCTCAAACTTGTTTGCCATACCGAAGAAGTAAGGACCGTTAATCTCATATACCTCAACACGCTCAGGAATAGTGAGGTGCTCAATGTTGCCAGCCTCCATGTCTGTCTCCTCCTTTGGGTTAATCTCGTCTGTGAGGACGCTAACCTGAGTGCTCTCAGCCATACGACGCATGAAGAGGAAGCAAGCAAGAACGATGCCTACCTCGATGGCAATGGTAAGGTCGAAGACTACTGTGAGGATGAATGTGAGCCAGAGGACGGTAATGTCTGACTTAGGATTCTTCATCATCTGCTTTACTGTACGCCATCCTGACATGTTGTAGCTCACAATCACGAGCACACCTGCAAGGCACGCCATAGGGATGTAGTTGGCAAGCGGCATGAGGAAGAAGAATATGAGAAGGAGTACAATGGCATGGATGATACCTGCTACCGGGCTCTTACCTCCGTTTGAAATGTTTGCCATAGTACGTGCGATAGCACCTGTAGCAGGAATACCGCCGATGAGTGGACACACGATGTTGGCAATACCTTGTCCCACGAGTTCCTGGTTGGAGTTGTGCTTATGACCGATGACACCATCAGCTACGGTAGCAGAAAGGAGACTCTCGATAGCTCCAAGCACAGCGATTGTGATGGCTGGAGAGATAAGGTTCTGTACTGCATCCCATGTGATGTTTGGAACTGTTGGAGTTGGAAGTGATGGGTCAATCTTGAAGCGGTCGCCGATAGTCTCAACGTGGATGCCGAAGTAGTTGGTCATTACGACGCCTGCAACGGTCATCACGATGATGGCAACGAGTGAACCAGGAATCTTCTTGCTGACAAGTGGAGTGGCTGCTATGATTACCACACTCAATACACCTATAAGGCTTGTGGCAAGGTCGATAGTTCCGAAGTTCTGGAAATAGCATGCCCACTTACCGATGAAGTCGGCAGGAACGCCACCTTCGATAGTGAGACCGAAGAGGTCCTTAATCTGAGTAGAGAAGATGGTGAGTGCGATACCCGATGTGAATCCGATGATGATTGGGTAAGGAATGTAAGAGATGATAGTACCAAGCTTCAACACTCCGAGCAATACGAGGAACACACCTGCAAGGATGGTGGCTATCATGAGTCCGTCCATGCCGTACTGCTGGATGATGCCGTAGATGATGACGATGAATGCACCTGTAGGTCCTCCAATCTGTACACGGCTACCGCCGAATGCGCTGATGATGAAACCAGCCACGATAGCTGTGAGGATACCTTCCTTAGGTGTTACGCCTGATGCGATACCGAATGCGATGGCAAGCGGGAGGGCTACGATACCCACGATGATACCTGCCATGAGGTCTGCCATGAACTTCTCCTTGTTGTAGTTCTTCAGAGTGAGAAAAAGCTCTGGCTTGAAGTCAAAAAATTTCATATTAATACTTACTAATATATTGTAATTGTTTACTATTTTTTACTACTGCTATTATTTTGCCGCAAAGCAGCCAATTGGAAAAACAAAAGAAAACATGGGAAAACAAAAGAAAACAAAGAATTTTTTTTCTTGTTTTTGTTCTGTTTACTTCCCGCTGGTCAGTGAGAAAAAGTTCTTGACTGTTTTTCTAATATGCACCTTAGTGCAAAAGATTAAAATACAGATTAAAAACACGTTCGTTTACACGCTCAGTTCGTGATACCTTTCATCACTCCTCGCAGAACGAACATGAGGTGCATCATGATGGTAGTGAACCATCCGTAGTGCCTGCACATTATCCTATAACGCTCAAGGAGTGATGCCTTGTGGTTGGCTGTAGTCATTCCCTCTGAGAGATAATCCGTAAGCGGCTCGTGAATGTATATGTTCACAAGTCCGTCGGCCTTGCCTTGCTTCATACATCGGATGCACCAATCAAAGTCGGCAGAGAAACGGTACGTGAGGTCATACTTCTGCATTATCCTGCGATTGACGTAGAAGGACTGATGACACACAAGCATACCATGACGGAAACTCTTCCATGTAAGATTGTCAGGAGGAGTGAGACGACGCGGACGCAAAAGGTTGCCCATGTCATCCACAATGTCAGTATTGCCATAGATAATACCAACATTATCCGCATCCGCCTTATCCGCTATATGCTGGAGCGTGTCGTCAGCATGAAGCTTATCGCCCGCATTAAGGAAACATACATAGTCGCCCTTGGCAAGGCTGACAGCCTTGTTCATAGCATCATATAGTCCTTTGTCAGGCTCGCTTACTATGATGACATCAAAGTCAGCATTACGCATCCTGTAAGCCTCAGCCAAGGCAACAGTATCATCCTTTGAGCCACCGTCCATGATGATATGCTGCACATTACGATACGTCTGTCTCTCAACTGAGAGAAGAGTACGCTCAATGGTAGATGCTGCATTATATGTTACCGTCACCAGAGTTATCATATACTTCAATGTATTGTTTAGCAACTACTTCCTGTGAATATGTAGCCACAGCCTTGGCACGTGACGACTCCGATAGCTTAGGATATTCATCCTTATCAAGCGTCCACACCATGCCCTCTGCAAAGTCGCTGGCATCACGATACTCAGCCACATATCCGTTCTGCTTGTGGTCTATCATCTCTGGTATTCCACCCACGTTGAATCCCACACAAGGCACTCCACACGACATAGCCTCAACGATGGTGTTAGGCAGATTGTCCTGAAGCGAAGGAGTGACATATATATCAACGGCATTATAGAGGTCAACAATCTGTTGCTGATTGCTAACGTATGATATTGGGAACACAGGGAATGGCAACTGACTCTGTACCACATCCGACTGTCCTCCGAGTACCACCACACCAATCTGTGATGACAGCTCTGGGTGATTATTCCTGATTATTTCACACGCTTCAACGAGAAACTTGAAGCCCTTGCGCTCATCCGTTATCTTCTGCGAGCCGAACAGGATGAGCTTCTTGTCCTCAGGCAGGCCTTGCCTCTGCCTTGCCTCTGCCTTGTTGCATGGACGGAACAATTCAGTATCGATAGCATTAGGTATGCTTACCACCTTGTGACCATGTGCAAGTAGCGAAGTCCTGGCAATATTGCCGAGCCACTTACTACAGCTTACAAACGTGATGTCAGCATCCTTGTATATGCGCTTTTTCTTTTCAAAGACCCTCTTCGTGATGTCGTAGAGCGTACCCTTGAGGAGGTCACACTTCTCGCATGAAGTCTGGAATTTGTTACACTCGCCTGAATAATGGCAAACACCTGTGAAATACCACTGGTCGTGCATAGTGACAACAATCTTTTTACCCGAATGAATAATCCTGTCGAGATTATCAAGCGAAAGGAAACCTTGGTTCACCCAATGGAGATGAATCACATCAGCCTGCTTGAACTCGTTAAGGCGAGTGATGTCAGTACCCGCATTAGCAACATCAACCTGAAACAGATTCTTACGGCTGAACCTATTGTGAAAGAAGATAGTAAGTCGCTCATACACGAACTTGATTGGCAACATCACACTTGGGCGAAGTGCCACCACAAGAAGTCTGTCCGTCTGCTTGTCACGCACCAACATTCTGGCTCTCACGCCATTGTTTTTTAACGCGTCCATAAGCCTGTTGCAGGCAATGGCAGCACCTCCTGTTCGTTCAGATGTATTTATGAGCAATACCTTCATTTTTCACAAATTTTACAATATTGGCTGCAAAGGTACAACTTTTTCAGCTAACAACAGTTAAGGGTACTTCTATAAATTAAGAAATTCTTTAAATGAATTCATAATTATTCCCCACTTCAGTCAATAACGGCTGAAGCAGAGGATAATTATGAATTGTGAATTTATTCTGTTCTAACACTTTCCATAGGATTCATATTTGCCACTTTCCAACTTTGAACAACAATGGTAGTTACAAGTACAAAGCCTATAATAATTAGTGCAAGAGGGAAGATCCACCAATATATAACGGTACGTTCTTCAAAGCTTTGGAGCCATTCATTGCCAAGTATCCATGCTATCGGAGAGGCAATCGCAAAGGCAATGAAAAGTATGATGATATATTGACTCACTAACATGGATATTATGCCTGTCTCGCTACAGCCGAGAACCTTGCGGATGGCTATCTCTTTGCGACGATATTCCGTCTCGAACATCGTAAGGCAGAACACACCGATAAGCGTAATCGCCAGAGCCATAGCCGAGAACATCGTCACCTGCGAGATGAATATGAAGTCCTCACGGTATATGTCATCCAAGTCCTGCTCAAGGAAGTGACACTCAGGCACCCCATCCTTCCAGTACTTCGACAGGAGAGCCTCAACCTCATGCTTCACCTTTACCTTATCAACATTAGCCGAAACCCTCAGGCAAAGGTAAGGCAAACGGTCAGTCCAATCCTCCATGCTGTAATCACACAAATCGAAGAGTGCAGGGAAGTTGGCATTATCCGTATGGGCAGTGCCAAGACGCACGTCAGGGCAAATACCCACAATCATAGTCGAGTCGCCCCTAAACACGCAGTCATTAAGCTTAACAAACGGGTTCTTCCTGATGAATGCCTCGTTGACAATTGTCACGCCTGCTTCCTCATCCTTGAACTCACGTCCCACAATGATACTGATGCCATACACCTTGAAGAAGTCCTTATCGACAGGAATATAACGGAATGAGATAATATTGCTTGCATCATCCTTTGCTACAACAGCGCACTGGTTAAAGTCATCGGAACTGCCAAGCGTAACACCACAGACAGATGCAGCCTCAACTCCGGGTATTTTCAGCACCTCGTTCTTCATGCTTAGCTTATTGCCAAGCCCGAACTCGCCATAGCTGAACTCGATATACATCACCTCATCCTTGTCGTAGCCGAAATCACAGTAAGACACGTAGTACTTCTGCATATTAACTATGCCAAACAGGCAGACAAGTAGGGTTGATACGAGCAGCTGAACCCATACAAGGCACTTGCGAAGTCCGAGCCCCTTCGGGCTGGTAGCAAAGGAACTCCTCATCACCGTCACCATAGGGAACGATGTAAGATACCACGAAGGATAGACCGTAGCCACAACGCCAATCAAGACCGACAGGCCCGAGAGTTGCAGGATGATGTCACAGTTGTCCATGAGTGCAAGCGACCCGTTGAACAAGCCAGTGAAATCAGGGAACTGCTGCATAGCAGCAAGGAGACCGAAGGCAAACAGCATGGCTGTCACCGACGTGACGACGCCCTCACCAACGAGCTTGAGACGCAGTAACCACACGTCGCATCCAAGCATACGGTGCGTCGTGACACTCTTCACGCGCGATGGTGCCTCGGCAAGGTTGAAGTTGGCAAAGTTTATCGCTGCGACAAGCAGGATAATCAAGCACGAAAGCTCCAGCACAACCAGCATTCCCGGGCTGCCCTTGTCCGTTTTCGTACTCACCTTCGACATGTAAGTGTCAGCCACAGGCGAGAACCGGAATCGCACCTTACTCTCGGGAAGCGCCTTATTAAAGGTACTGGCAGCGGCAACCGGGTCAGCCCCTGCCTTCAAACGTACATATCCCGTAAAGCTCCAGTTACCCCATTCGGTTTTGAGCTTGTCACTCATATCGAGAAAGACAGCATTATGCACAAGGCAGTTGTCAGGGAAGTCCTCATAGACGGCTGCAATGGTGAGCCACTTGTCCCATGTCTTATAGTACAGGCGTTCGCCGGCAACATTCACCCGACCGAAGTACGTCTTAGCCACGGAAGCTGGAATCAACACATCCTCGCCCATCCTGACATTATCAGCCGAACCGTCAAGCACCTTCAGCCCGAACATCTTGAGTGAACCCTTCCTGTACTTCATCGTAACAAGCTCCGCCTTGTTCCCGTTTATATCGTAGCTTCTCTGGTAACCGCTGCACTCAAACAAAGCCACCTCCTCCACGTCCGGGACATCAGTCGATGCCCGTTCGATATACTCAGGGCTCAGGTAAGTGTTCCATTTACCAGCTTCGAACGGTCCGCTCATCTCCACCCTATACAGATTCTCATAGTCCAGCAGTCCCTTATTATATCCACAGGTATAGTTTATCTGTGTCATCAGGACGTAATAAGCAAACATGGCTATAACGAGACCGATAAAGTTAAGCGCAGTCGCCGACTTGAAGCGACGTATGGTATATATAAAACCTGTCATATTCCTTTTTCAAAATCAATGAATCTTATTCTGTCTTGATACTCTCAACTGGATTCAACGTTGCTACCTTGTATGTCTTGCAACAAATGACTATCATCGTGACGATAATAGCAAAGAGGAGTGGCCCGATGTATGTCCATACTGGCATGTCAACCTTGTCTGGGAACTGTTCCATGATAAGACTATTGCAGTAGAAACCTACCATTGCGCCAAATATGGTGGAAGGTAAAGCGATTACGGCTATACTTCTAATCCATAGCATCTGTAGTTCGAGTACACTTGCACCAAGTACTTTGCGAATGGCAAGCTCACGACTGCGACGTTGTACCTCATCACTTATGTAACCTATTAATCCAATCAATGTGATAAGGAACGTGGCTATACATCCAATAATGATAAGGTCGCGCATGTGTTGTGTCTCGTCATAACCATTATGTACCAAATCTGAGTAAGGCACAATAGTCATCTCATCGTCTGGATAAAGTCGGTCACAAAGTCTTTGTAGCTCTATAATGTTTTCAGCCGTAAGCGATTGCAACTTAA
>CAMOVB010000013.1:0-27551 GCA_946626925.1 uncultured Prevotellaceae bacterium | reverse complement strand
TGCACCGCAATGTGGGAGAGTAGGTCGCCGCCTTTTTAATGAAGCCTTCAGCAGATATGCTGGAGGCTTTTTCTTTTTAAATTAAAAATTCAGAATTCAAAATTCAGAATTGGCTGGCGCATGGGGGCTTGGCTTGTGTAAAATCTTAATTACTTTCCTACGGTCAGTGAGACCGCTTCGCTTAGTTCTTAAATCTTAACTCTTAATTTATAACTCTTAACTCACAACTCATAATTCGTCTTAGGACGTGATGCTGTGGAATATGGGTTGTTAGGTTTATTTTTTCACTTTTCACTTTTCACTTTTCACTTAGAATTGCTTATCTTTGCAGCATTGTAAAAGAAAGATTATGCCAACTAATTATAATACTAAGCTGAAACTGAGAGATACTTCGTTTGTCGATTTGATGAAACGAAGGATATTCAATGTACTTATTATCGCTAATCCGTATGATGCTTTCATGCTGGAGGATGACGGTCGTGTTGATGAAAAGATTTTTGACGAGTATGCAAAGCTTGGTCTTCGTTATCCACCTCGATTCTTTCAGGCTTCGTCGCAGGATATGGTTAAGGAATTGATGAGTGACCATAGCTTTGATCTTATCATCTGTATGCCGGGTACGGATAATAATGATGTGTTCGATATTGCCCGTGACTTGAAGGTGATATTCCCGAATATACCTATCGTTGTGCTTACTCCGTTCTCTCACGGTATCACTCATCGTATGGAGAATGAAGACCTCGGTGCGTTTGAGTATGTGTTCTGTTGGTTGGGTAACACGGAACTGTTGCTCAGTATCATCAAGCTTATTGAGGATAAGATGAACCTTGAACACGACCTTGAGGCAGGTGTTCAGATGATACTTGTTGTGGAGGACAGTATCCGTTTCTATTCTTCTTTGCTTCCTATACTATATCATTTCGTGCTCCAGCAGAGTCTTGCTTTCGCTTCGGAGGCGTTGAACTCCCAGTTGGAGATGTTGCGTATGCGTGGACGTCCAAAGATTGTCCTTGCACGTACGTATGAGGAGGCATGGAGTCTTTATACTAAGTATAGTGACAATGTGCTTGGTGTTATCTCCGATTGTCGTTTCCCATTGACTACGGACGGCGAGAAGGATGAGATGGCAGGATTCAAGTTGCTCAATGCCGTACATGGAGTAGATGAGTATGTTCCTCTTGTTATGGACTCAAGTGAGTCTGACAAGAGGGAGATGGCATGGGAATGTGGTGCAAGCTTCATTGACAAGAACTCAAAGAAACTTAATCAGGACTTGAAGGACGTGCTGACAAAGCATTTTGGTTTCGGTGACTTTATCTTCCGTGACCCAAATACGCTGGAAGAGATTGCGCGTGTGAAGAACCTCAAAGATCTTCAGAACAACATTTTTACGCTGCCTGCAGATTCGTTGATTTACCACTTGAGGCATAACAATGTGAGTCGTTGGCTTTCGTCACGTGCTTTGTTCCCAATAGCGGAGTTCCTGAAGAAGATTACGTGGAAGATGGAGGCAGATGTGGATGTACATCGCCAGTATATATATGATGCTATCGTAAGTTATCGTAGGATGAAGAATCAGGGTGTCGTTGCCGTGTTCCATCGTGACCGTTTCGATAGCTTCAGCCAGTTTGCCCGTATCGGTGACGGTTCACTTGGCGGTAAGGGTAGAGGACTTGCCTTCCTTGATAATATCATCAAGAAACGTACTGACCTCAATGACTACGACAATGCCACCGTGCTTATTCCTAAGACTGTCGTGCTCTGTACGGATATCTTTGACGAGTTCATGGAGACAAACGCCCTATATGAGGTTGCTCTGAGCAATATCCCTGATGAGGAGATATTGAGCTACTTCCTCCACGGTCGTCTGCCAGAGAATCTTGTTGACGACCTCATGACGTTCATGGATGTTGTTCATGGTCCTATTGCCATACGTTCGTCATCGCTCCTTGAGGACAGCCATTACCAACCGTTTGCGGGAATTTATTCCACATACATGATTCCTTATGTGGAGGACAAGTACCTGCGTCTGTCAATGCTGTCAAACGCTATCAAGAGCGTGTATGCGAGCGTGTTCTACAAGGCGTCTAAGGATTACATGACAGCTACGTCAAATGTCATCGATCAGGAGAAGATGGCGGTGATACTCCAGGAGGTTGTCGGTCAGGCTTACGAGAACCGTTTCTATCCTACTATATCAGGTGTGGGACGTTCAATAAACTATTATCCGATTGGCGACGAGACAGCCGAGGAAGGTACTGTACAGCTTGCTCTCGGACTTGGTAAGTACATCGTTGATGGCGGACTTAGTCTCCGTGTATGTCCGTTCCATCCTGACAAGGTGCTCCAGACAAGTGAGATGGAGATTGCTTTGCGTGAGACTCAGACAAGGTTCTATGCACTTGACCTCAACAATATGGTTGACCAGATGGAGGTGGCAGACGATTTCAACCTCCTGAAGGTTACTGTTCGTGATGCAGAGAAGGATGATTCTCTTCGTTGGATTGTCTCTACGTTCGACCCTATGGATCAGTGCATCTATGATGGTTACTACGAGGGTAAGAACCGAAAGATAATATCATTTGCTGGTGTATTGCAGCATGGCGTGTTCCCATTGCCTGAACTTCTGCAGAAGGTACTGATGTACGGTCAGGAGGAGATGGGACGACCTGTCGAGATTGAGTTTGCAGTCAACCTTCATCAAGATAAGACTGGCGAGTTCTATCTGCTCCAGATACGTCCGATGGTGGACAATAAGATGCAGTTGGATGAGGACATCACCGTCATACCTGACGAGGAATGTATCATTCGTAGTCACAATGCCATCGGTCATGGAATAATAAATGATATTGTTGACATCGTGTATGTCAAGACTGACGGATACTCTGCTTCCAACAATCCTGCCATTGCTGATGAGGTGGAGAGGATAAACCGTGGTTTCCTCAATAGGGGCGAGAGCTATGTGCTTGTAGGTCCTGGACGTTGGGGCTCAAGCGACCCTTGGCTTGGCGTTCCTGTCAAGTGGCCTCATATCTCTGGTGCAAAGGTTATCGTTGAAGCAGGATTGACAGATTACCGCGTTGACCCAAGCCAGGGTACTCACTTCTTCCAGAACCTTACGAGCTTTGGCGTGGGTTACTTCACGGTCAATGACTACATCGGTGACGGTGTCTATGACCGCGACTTCCTTAACAGCCTTCCAGCTGTGGAGGAGACAGAGCACGTCCGTCATGTTCGTTTGGAGAAGCCAATGTGTATAAAAATAGATGGAATGAAGCAAGAAGGTGTCATTATGCGTGAAAATAACGAAAACGCATAGTATGAATGGTATAAAATGGCTATCTTTGCAGGCAAATTAAAACCGATATGTCAGAAATAATTATCAAGGAGGTCTCAACGAAGAAAGACCTTGACAAGTTTATATGCTTTAATTACGAGCTGTACAAGGGTAATCAGTACGCAATACCAGACTTGTATCAGGATATGGTAGATACGTTCGACCCTAAGAAGAATGCCGGACTTGAGTTCAGCGACATACAGTTGTTCCTTGCCTACAAGGACGGTAAGGTCGTTGGTCGTGTTGGAGCATTCATCAATCATCATGCCAACGAGACTTGGAACGTGAAGAATGTCCGCTTCGGATGGATTGACTTTATCGACGACAAGGAAGTGAGCAAGGCTCTCCTCGATGCCGTGAAGGAATGGGGAAGGCAGCGTGGCATGACTTCAATGCAGGGACCTCTCGGTATCACCGACATGGATCCAGAGGGAATGCTCATCGAAGGATTTGATAAGCTCGGAACAATGGCTACCATCTACAACTATCCTTACTATCCTGAGCACATGGACAGTTACGGCATGGAGAAGGAGGCAGACTGGATAGAGATGAAGATGAACGTGCCAGACGAGATTCCTGAGAAGTTCCGTCGCGTGAGCGAGCTTACGCTTCAGCGATATAACCTTCGTATAAAGAAACTCAATGGTAAGAAGGATATCTTCGACAACGGATATGGAAAGAAGATATTTGACCTCATCAATGAGGCTTATTCTCCTCTCTTTGGTTATTCTGCACTTACGCAGAATCAGATTAATCAATATACCAATTCATACCTTCCGATGCTCGACCTTCGTATGGTGACATTGGTTGAGGATTGTGAGACGAACGAGGTTGTAGCCGTTGGTATTTCAATGCCATCCATTGTCAGGGCTCTCCAGAAGGCAGGCGGTAAGCTCTTGCCATTCGGCTGGTTCCATCTGCTCAAGTCTCTCAAGTGGAAGCATGAGGACGGCGTTGAGTTGCTTCTCGTGGCAGTAAAGCCTGAGTACCAGAACAAGGGTGTCAACTCGCTTCTCTTTGCTGACCTCATTCCTATCTATCAGCAGATGGGCTTCAAGTGGGCAGAGACTAATCCGCAGCTTGAGAGCAACTCAAAGGGACAAGCTCAGTGGCAGTACTTCAATCCAGAGATTCCTAAGCGCCGCAGGTGCTATCACATCGGAATATAATTATTAATGAGCAATTATTAATGAGCAATTAGTAATTAGTAATAAGTAATCACAAGAATCCCTCGCATCGAAAAAAGCGGTGCGAGGGATTCTTGTTATTAGAAAAAGTTTCTGTTATCGTGGATAAAAGTTCGTTGCACATGCATAAAAAGTTGCAGATATCTGCATGAATTATTGTTCAGCGCCCTTTGAACGTTCGTTCAAGGGCTTTGAACGAATATTCAAGGACTTTGGACCATTGTTCAGAGGCTTTGAACGAACGTTCAAAGCGCACGGAACGTTTTTGTATCATAGTGTAGCAAAGTTTTTATATGGGTGTCTGAAACTTTTTACCGCTGTGTCTGTAACTTTTGTGCTATGTGTGAAACACTAAAAGGTGCGAAGCCTTATATGACTCCGCACCTTTTTGGTGTATATGACCGCTTGTTAGGTGTATATAATTGCTTGTGACTTTTAATTGTTAGTTTGCCTCATTCCTCTTTACCGTGATGGAGTCTCGTGGGCACGAGACTATGGTCTCACCGTGGTGAGACTTTTAGAGACTGTGGAGGTACGTTTTGAATGGTATGATTGTTATCCCTTATTTCTATCGTATAGTTTGAATGTGTTTGCGAAAAATGTAAATATTAGTGCATTTTCGCTTGTACTTTCGATGCAAAAGTTGTATAAAATCGTGATTTTGTACACCAAAACAAGATTTTATACAACTCAAATGAAGTAACACCTTTACCTTTGCCGTGTCGAAGATAGAAAAAAACGCAGAGGACACAGAGAACGCAGAGAAATTACCAATTTACATTCAGGTACTTTCATTTTGCATTATGAATTATGAATTTTGAATTTTTCCGAGTGCTCTCTGTCTCTGTCTTGAAAGCTCACATTCTGCAAGAACTTAAAAACTTACAAATGCACCTCATTGAGAGTATAAATAACGTTAAAATAATGAATAGAATGGCCGATATATTTGGTCATTCAATTAATTTGTTTACTCTCTCTCTCTCTCTCTCTCTCTCAGACACTCTATAACATACTATATATACTCACGTTCACGTGAGTGGGGCGGAAAGGCTTCCTTTGCATCTGTGCAAGGGAAGCCTTTCCGTCGTTTTATATGTCTATCTTGACCGCAGTCGGGATAGGATGATTGTATTGAAGCATTATCATTGAAAGGCGATAACTCAAACAAACAATATAAAAACAATTAACTCAAAAATTATGAAGAAACTTTTTAAGAACGTATTACAGTTCTTTTTCGTGTCCTTCCTCTGTGGAATAGCACAGACGGCGTGGGCACAGGATGAGATCAGTGGCTTGACGTACAACACGTCAGGCGAGTACTATGAAATCAACGATGCGCAAGACCTCGTTGACCTCGCTAACTATGTCAACGGTGGCAACAATGCCAGTGGCAAGACGTTCAAGCAGACACGTGACATCGACATGAGTGGCATCAGCAACTTCATTCCGATAGGTAGCAATGGAAACAATTACAGCCCAACTCCATTCAATGGCACCTACGACGGTCAAGGTAATGCTATCATAGGGTTAAGCGTGGGTGCTAATTCTCCATTCGGAGGTTTGTTCGGTCTGCTACAGGGGGGTAGTATCAGTAATGTCACGATGGTCAATCCAAACATCAAGAGCGCAGGCTCATTTTTCACTTACGCTGGCGGTGTCGTTGGTATGTTAAAACCAGGTACTATTTTCAACTGCAACGTCATCAATCCCACACTTTCTGGTGACTACAAAGGAGCGATATGTGGCAGTATCAATCTTAGAGGAAGTGCCGTCAACGACTGCTACTTTTATACTACAGGCAGCGTGAATGCCGTAGGAACGAACGGACTTAACCAATCTGTCACAGGAGGTCGCGCATACACGATGACCCTCGGTGACGGTGTAACAACCAGCACCAAGCCAGCTTTCTCTTACGACGGTACAGATTATTACAATGGAACAATCACACTCGCAACAGCACCTATTGGCTGGGTTTATCCTTATAGCGTCAACGGCTCAGCTATTGATGGCAACACATTCAACATAACAGACAACTCCACCGTCAGCCTTGGCGAAGTACATATCTCGTCCCTTCTTGGCTATGATGATGACCCACAGGTGGACGGCTCAACCAACCACCCATACGTTATCAGCACTGCCGACGGCTGGAATCTGTTTTGTGACATGCTTGACAATTATGACAAGGGCTATTTCACAGGTAAGACTGTGAAGCTCGGCGCAAACATCACTGTCAGTCGCATGGCTGGTGTCAGATACCATGACTTCACAGGTACGTTTGACGGCAACAAGAAGACGCTGACCTTCAACTATGGCAGCGAGGATTCACCTGCCACAGAGGAATACACTGCACCTTTCCGCTATGTGGAAGATGGATGTACGATTAAGAACCTTCATGTCGATGGTGAAATATTCACTAAAGCCAAGTATGCAACTGGTCTCATTGGTTCACAGTACGGCGCGGTAAGCATAGAGAACTGTCGCAGTAGCATTGTCATACACAGCACAGTCATCAATAATGACCAGAACGATGGTACACACGCAGGATTTGTTGCCACAAACGCAAGTTCAAGCGGTTCTAAGCTCACCATTGAGGGCTGTCTCTTCGATGGTAAGATACTTACTACATCCACTAACACTACGTCTCGATGCGCAGGCTTTGTAGGTTGGCAGAATACTGGTGTCACTATTAAAAACTGTATCTATGCTCCTGCCGCTATTGCCGATGGCGAGACAGAGGTAATAACAGGTACAGGCAGCAACCTCAGCGCAACATTCTCTCGTAACGGAGGAACATTCACTAACTGCTTCTATACTCGTACACTCGGTACGGTGCAGGGCAAGGCTTCTCTCTCCGTCACAGCTGGTAAGAACGTGACTGTAAGCAACATCGTCCCAGTCGGCGAGGTTAAGAATACATATGACGTAAGCGGTATCACTGCATATAACATGGGACTCTCTTATGGTAACAAGTTCTATTACGGAAATGGTGACGATGTAAACTTGACGCTTAGCCATAGCACAACACCAGAGGGTTATAGCTTCGATGGCTATACAGCCAGCTCAGGTACACTCGTGGGAACACAGAACCCATACACGCTCACCATGTCAAATGATAATGTGACTATCAATGCTTCATTTAGCGAGAACGTACTCACCCTTGATGATGCTTCCGACAATAGCAAGGACATCTATTATGCTGCCAACGGTGGCTTGGTGTACAAGACAGTCACTCTCAGTGGTCGCACACTCTACAAGGATGGTGACTGGAACACTCTCTGTCTTCCATTCGACGTTAAGCTCAGCGAGAGCGTCCTTGCCGGGGCTAAGGCTCGCAAACTCACTGCTGCTTCAGTCAAAGGTTCTACATTCAACCTTACGTTCAGCGACGAGGTGACGGAGCTTGAGGCTGGTGTTCCTTACATCATCAAGTGGGAGAACGGCGAGAACATCACGAATCCAGTATTCAATAATGTGACTGTTGATGCTACTGACCGCAGCTTCAACAATGGCGTGAGTGGTGACGGTCGCGTTCGCTTCATCGGTACAAACAATACTGTTTCATTTACGGATGATGAGAATGCGCTCCTCATGGGTGCAGAGAACACTCTCTATTATGTCAATGCTGGTGCTTGTATCCGTGCCAACCGTGCATACTTCCGCATAGGTGATGATGATGTTTACTGTGCACGTCGCATTACATCATTCAACATCGACTTCTCAGACGAGACAACAGGTATCAGTGGCAACTGCCGTGTGGATGACGTTGATTCTTCATGGTTCACCCTCCAAGGTGTGAAGCTCGCAGACAAGCCAACACAGAATGGTGTCTATATACATAATGGAAAGAAAGTGGTAATAAAGTAGTTTATTTTTCAGAAGTTAATAGAAGTTAACTTCGTGGAGTTAAAGGGAAGTTATCGCTTCGCTCAGGACGATACTCAATTGCGGACAGTCATTCGTCCATTAACTTCATGGAACGAAGTGGAATAAACTTCTATTAACTTCCATTAACTTCAGGCAAGCAAAGCTTGCCAAAAAGGAGGAATTATGAAAGAATATATGCAGCCTTCAATGGAGGCAAGAATGATGCGCATCAAGGCGCAGTTATTGGCTGGCAGTACACCTGCTGGCAAGGTGGATAATACGAAGTCGAACCTCACAGGTGATGATGCTATCAAGGTTAATACAACACCTTCTGCAGCACCAACACTTCCTTCAGGATTCTTTGGAAGGTAAGACGTGAGAAATGAAAATAGGGTGTGCCAATTTTGTTGGCATACCCTATTTTTTTGTGCTATGTGTGAAACACTAAAAGGTGCGAGGTCTTAGATGACTCCGCACCTTTTTAGGTGTTTATAACTGCTTGTAACTCTTAATAGTTTTAGTTGTTAGTTTGCCTCATTCCTCTTTACCGTTATGGAGTCGGTAGTGAAATCGACGACTGCAAGACGGTGTGTGACGAAGATGATAGTCGTATCGGCATAGTGCGTCTTGATGTTCTGGAGCACCTCACGTTCCGTATCTATGTCGAGAGCGGAAGTCGCCTCGTCGAGAAGGAGGATGTTGCAAGGATGGATGATGGCACGTGCAATGGCAATACGCTGTGCCTGTCCCTCGGAAAGACCGCCGCCGCTCTCTCCGCATACGGTGTCGAGACCGTCCGGAAGGTCGAACACGAAGTCGGCAAGTGCGCAGCGCAGCGCCTTGTTCATGTCTTCGGTAGTGGCATTAGGATTGCTCAGGCGCAGGTTGTCGCGGATTGTTCCTGAGAAGAGCGAGTTGCCCTGTGGCACGTATGAGAAGTTGCAGCGAATGTTAGGTGTGGCCTTCTCGCACTTGCTCCTTGAGTATGCAAGCACATCACCCGATGTAGGGTTGATGAGCGAGAGCATGAGACGTATGAGTGTCGTCTTTCCTGCACCCGTGGCACCGAGGATGGCTGTGAATGAGCCTGGCTTGAAGTCGTGCGAGAAGTGTTCGATGACAAGACGACCACGCTCGTTGTAGCGGTAGCACACGTCGTCGAAACGTATTCCCATAGGTTCGGTGAACATCGTAGGATTGTCGATGTCCTCCTGTTCCAGTTCCTCCAATTCTATGAGACGTTCAGCGGAGGTGAGGCTGTTGACAAACACAGGCAGGAGGTGCGTCATGCTTTCCATAGGTCGCTGTATGCGGAAGATGAGTTGCTGGAAAGCCATGAACATACCGATGGTTATGAGTCCGTCGTGCAGCTCGTATATTGCCCATGAGAGTGCTATGAGGTAAGCACCGGAGAAACCGATGAAGCGGACGATGGATGTGAGTATGGAGAAGCGTGCGCGTCCCTTGGTCTGTGCGCGGAGAAGCTGCTGGCGCTTGTCGAGGTTGCTGACCATGGCGGCACTCTGTCCGAGTACCTTGATGACCATCTTATGCTGTATGCTCTCCTGTATGATGGCCTGCAGGGCACTGTTGCTGTCCTTAATCTTGCGCACGATACGACGCATGCGACGAAGGTAGTAACGTGCCACGAGTAGAAATATAGGCGTCACGCACACGATGATGATGGCAAGGCTGCGGTCCATGTAGTAGAGGTAGCAGAAGGATGCCACGAACTGTACGGCAATGACGAGCGTGTTAGGCACGACGTCGGTCATGAGTCGCACTATATCGTTCACGTCACCGAAGAGACGGTTGAGCACGTCACCGCTGTGGAAGCGTCCTATACCGTTCCAGCGACTGTTGAGGATGCGGGCAAAGAACAGCTGCTGCATCATGTTCTGTACCCTTACGCCAAGGATTGCTGAAGTCCATGTGTAGGCTATGCCGAGCAGAAGGTCAAAGATATATAGAGCCACGATGATGGCAAGAGCCAATGCGAGCGAGCCACTGATATTACCCACTGCAATATCCGTAAGCCGACGCATCATCTCAACGAAGGCGAGACTTATGCACACCTGTGCCAAGCCTATGCACATGTTGATGATTGCGCGTGAACGGCATGGAGCATGATGACTCCATAGCCATGCGAGTATGTGACGAGTTGAGTATTTAGTCTTGTTAAGTTTCACGTTGAATCAAGAAATAAAGCCCCTTTCTCATAGGGGGGCGTCAGTTTGAATTATGGGAGGCTTTCGGCCAAAGACGGCCGAAAGGTCGGGAGTGTGGTTGCAGACCAAATATAGTCGGAAAGGATAGAGTGATATTGCATTAGTCACCCTTCCATCTGGGAAGGCTAATTATGCATTATGAATTATTAATTATGAATTAAGTCACTCCCTTCTGTCCGTTCCCCACATCATCTTCTTTCGAAGAGTAGAGAAGAAGCTTTGTGTTGGGCGCGTCACGACATTAACCATGTATGGCGCCTTACGAATGCGGAGGTGTATGTTCTCCGGGTAGCTTGCGCTTCGACCATCAAGAGAGATGAGGAACTTAGAGCTACGGCTTTCCACCTTGAGCGTTATCTCGGCATTGTCACAGAGCACGAGAGGACGCATATTAAGACTGTGCGGAGCAACGGGCGTGAGCGAGATAGTTGATGACTGCGGAACGATGATAGGTCCTCCAACACTTAGCGAATAAGCCGTTGAGCCAGTAGGTGTACCAATAATGAGACCATCGGCCTGGTATGTCGTGAGGTATTCGTCATTGATGCTCGTATGAATACTAATCATAGACGATATGTCATGCTTCAGGATAGCAACCTCGTTGAGGGCGTATGGATAATCGTCAAGCTCCATCTCGTCGCATGAGATATGCAACACGCAACGCTTCTCCACACTGTAGTTGCCCTGATAGATGTCCTCCATCGTGTCCTCCATCTGGTCAGGAGAGAACGCAGCAAGGAAACCGAGCCTGCCTGTATTCACACCTATGATAGGTATCTCCTTGTTGCCCACTTTGCTTGCGACATCAAGGAATGTACCATCGCCACCCATGCAGATGACGAAGTCGGCATCGAAGTTGTCATCCTTTATTATCTCGCATGGCGGGATGTTAATCTTCAGATTATCCCTCAGAAACAAATAGAATGTCTCTGGTATAGCGATGCTTGCCTCTCGTTCCAATGCTATGGCGAAGAACTTCTGAACGGCAGCACATTTACGCTCTTGATACACGTTGCCAAAGAGGGCAAATTTGAGTTTATTATTCATATAAAAGTCAATATTCTGTGTTTCATAATGAGAAATACCACGCTATGAGTTATAATATTCAATAAATATTATTACTTTTGCGGTGGAATTCCGTGTTGGTGTTCTCGTGTGACACGAAGGTCACAAATGATATAGAGCCTTTTGCACTATGTTTTTTCATTGTGCAAATATAGGAATAAACACTGGAATATCCATCCGATAAAAGAAAAATTCTAATCTAAACAATTACATCTTATTTCTTATGAAGGAACTTAGTATTCTTGAACTCGCTGAAAAGGGCGGTTGGATCATGCTGGTTTTGGCAATCCTTTCCATTGTTGCAATCTACATTTTTACAGAGCGTTTTATTGTTATCCATAATGCGGGAAAGACTGACAAGCTGTTCATGGACCGCATCCGTGACTATGTAAAAAACGGCGATGTCACTTCAGCCATCAATTTCTGTCGTAACACGAATACTGCTTACGCACGTATCATTGAGCGCGGAATCACTCGTATGGGTCGCCCTGTTGCAGAGGTTCAGTCTGCCATCGAGAACACAGGTAACCTTGAGGTTGCTGAGATGGAACGTCGTCTCCCTGTACTCGCAACTATCGCCGGTGGTGCACCTATGATTGGATTCCTCGGAACGGTAATCGGTATGGTCGAGGCTTTCTGGCAGATGTCAAATGCTGGCGGTAACATCGACATCAGTCTTCTTTCAAGCGGTATCTATCAGGCGATGATTACTACTGTAGGTGGTCTTGTCGTAGGTATCATCGCACTCTTCGGCTACAACTACCTCGTGGCTAAGGTTGACGGTGTGGTTAACGAGATGGAGGCAAAGTCTATGGCGTTCATGGATCTCCTGAACGAGAAGTAACGGTATTTTAATTTGACATTAACAGAGAAGGGTTTATGTTAAAGAGAAGAACAAGAATCACGCCAACCTTCAGTATGTCGTCTATGACGGACATAATCTTCTTGCTGCTCATATTCTTTATGATAACAAGTACGATGGTGGCGCCTAATGCAATAAAGGTGCTTCTGCCACAGGGCAAGAAGCAGACCACGACCAAGGCCATCTCACGTGTGGTCATAGATAAGGATCAGAATATCTATGCTGCCAACGGTACGGAGGATGAGCGTCCTGTAACGCTGGATGAGTTGCCAGCGGTCCTCGGTGAGGCTGTGACAGACTCTACCGACCTGTACGTTTCGCTTTACGCAGACGAGATGGTACCTTATAAGAAAATCGTAGAAGTGTTGAGCCTTGCCAATGAGCACCACTTCAAGATGGTGTTGGCAACAAGACCACCGGAACATGAGTAACAAGAATCAGAGAATAATATCAGCACTCGTAACGGCAATATTCCATGCCTTGATTGTCCTTATCCTTTGTCTCCTCACCTTGACGGTAGCGGAGAAGGATGAGGTGGAGGATGGCGTGCCCGTTATGTTGGGCGAACTGGAGGATGCCGGGGGCATGGACATGGGCGGTTTCCCTACTCCTGACGGAGCGGAGCCTGCCGAGCCTGTTGCACCAGAGGCGTCACAGTCTCCAGATGAGCCCCTTGTCACTCAGGAGTCTGAGCCGAGCATTTCTGTCGATGAGTCCAAGGCTAAGGCAGAGAAGGCTAAGAAGGCTGCTGAGGAGGAGGCTCGCAAGAAAGCCGAGGAGGCTGCCCGTAAGAAGGCAGAGGAGGAGCGCAAGGCGGCTGAGGAAGCTGCCCGCAAGAAGGCTGAGGCTGAAGCCGCTGCCAAGGCTGCTGTCAACAATAAGGTGGCAGGCGCCTTTGGTAACTCCAAGAACAAGGGAAGCAGCGGTAACGGAACGGGTGACGGTGCCCAGGGCTCACCTACAGGTAACGCCAATTATGGTGCTACTTCGGGCGTGGGAGGCACGGGAACGTCTTACGCAGTGGGTTCACGTACGCACAAGTACCTTCCAAAGCCTACGTACGATGATGCCTCAAGTGAGGGTACGGTAGTCGTTGCCATCATCGTCGATGCTAACGGTAAGGTGGAGAGCGCATCTGTCAAGAGCAGCACTACCACGTCTGCATCACTTCGTAACGCTGCTGTATCGGCAGCGCGCCGGTCAACGTTCACTCCTGGCTCAGGTAACGAGAACGGAACTATTACGTATAAGTTTAAGCTTAAATAATATGATTTATGCATTTCTTGCTGATGGCTTCGAGGAGGTTGAGGCTATCGCACCGATTGACGTCTGTCGCAGGGCAGGTCTTGAAGTAAAGACGGTAAGCGTCACATCATCCAATGCGGTGATGGGTGCCCACGGTATTCCTGTCGTTGCCGACACTATGTTCGGCGACAATGATTATAGTGATGCGGGCCTTCTGTTCCTTCCAGGCGGAATGCCTGGCTCTGCCAATCTCGATGCGCACGAGGGCTTGCGCTCCGTCATCATGGCTCACTACAACGCGGGCAAGATGCTTTCTGCCATCTGTGCCGCTCCGCTGGTCTATGGGCATCTGGGCATCTTGAAGGGCGTGAAGGCTACGTGCTATCCCGGCGTGGAGCCTGAGTTGAAGGGTGCGCAGACGACGGGTGCCCTTGTCGAGAAGGACGGTCAGTTCATGACGGGCAAGGGTCCGGGTGCGGCTCTCGCACTTGGCTACATGATAACAGAGCATTTCTGTGGTAAGGAAAAGGCGGATATGCTGAGAAAGGGAATGATTTATTCTTTGTAATAACACAAAGGAGTTAAAGAGAAGTTAAAAAGTAGTTATAGCGAAGTTAAAAAGACGATACTCATTCGTCTCTTTAGCTACCATTTAACTCCTTTTTAACTCCATTTTTACTCCCCAACACAATAAAGGAAGATGAAGAAATCCATAGTCATTGTTGCCGGGGGCAAGGGGCTCCGCATGGGTGGGGACATCCCTAAGCAGTTCCTGCCCGTCAAGGGTATGCCTGTGCTGATGCGCACTATTCAGCGTTTCTACGACTACGACAATGCGATGCAGATTGTCCTCGTGTTGCCTGAGGCACAACAGGGGTACTGGAAGCAGTTGTGCGAGGAGTATCGCTTCTCGCTTCCTTACGTGTTGGCTAATGGTGGTGAGACGCGTTTCCATTCGGTGAGGAACGGTATCGCCAAGGTCGCTGAAGGCGTCGAACTTATCGGTGTGCACGATGGTGTTCGTCCGTTCGTGAGCGTAGAGACCATTGCTGCCTGCTACGATGAGGCTGCACGCTGTGGCGCGGTTGTACCTGTCATCGATGTGGTGGAGACTGTCCGTCATCTTCGGGGTGAAGGCTCTGTCACGGTTCCGCGTTCGGAGTACAGGCTTGTCCAGACTCCTCAGGTCTTCGATGCGGAGCTTCTTCGCAGTGCATACGGGCAGCCTTACACGGACTTCTTCACTGACGATGCCTCGGTCGTTGAGCGTTACGGTCATGCCGTCTCCCTGGTTCAGGGCAACAGGGAGAACATAAAGATTACCACGCCTTACGATATGAAGATTGCTGAGGTGCTGGGATAACGTGATGGCTTCAATCCGTATTCATTGACTGTTTGGACCCCGATTTAACGGCTGTTTAACATGTGTTAAACAGCCGTTAAGTTGCTTTGAATCGACATGCTCATCTCTACATTTGTTAGTATTTTTATTGCGCTTATATGGGTTATTACAATTATAATGCATATCTTTGCGACGTGGAATCAAAATGTTTGACAATATGGGCAAGTTGATGCTATTCTTATATTTCATCCTGTCTGTCTTTCCCGCTGATGCTACGGAAAACAGAAGGCATATTCATGTCGTGCGCAGAGGGGGGAAAAGGTCCCATCGAGGCAATACTGTTGCAAAGATATGGATAGAGGAGAATGGGCAGAAGAAGATAGATATAGCTTGGTCTGAACTCTCTGCTGATGAGGAAGCGGATATAGTAAGTGTCATTGATGAGCATTGGGAAGAGTTGAATCGACTCATTGATGATGTGTTTGCAGGAAAGAAGGTACAAATCAAACGAATAAAATAGGGAGGAGGTAATATATGTGTAAGTATAAAGACACCAATTTAGGCATAAAGAAGCTTGACTTCAATGTGAAGCGCGGTGCAATGGCTGCTTTCTTGACGGATGGTCGGGAGGTTATTGTTCCCGTGTCAATGTTTCCGGACATTAAGCGCCTTAATCGCAGGCAGCGTGAGGATTGGATGATTATGGATGATCAGTACTTCACGTTCGAGGCGCTCAGTCGTATTTATTCCGTAAAGGATTTGCTCAAGGTTTAGGTAGTGCAAGGCATGACTGAGGCATCTGAGTGAATCACGATTCTATGACTGGTAAATGATTCATAGCGTAACGGTCATGCTGCCGTAATGGGGTAGGGTAACGCATAATCCCCCGCATCGAAAAGTGAACGATGCGGGGGATTATGCGTTATCTTTTCCTTGTAAGCCTGTCTTTACAATCCCGTGAAAGTTGGTATGCCTGCCAGTGGAAGGTTTGTTTGCCATCCATTGAAAGTTTGTTTGCCTGCTTCGTAATGGCTGGCTTAACCTATAAGGATGAGGATGATGATGGCTAAGGCAACGATGAAGTGTAAGCTTAGGAACGTGTAGATTGCGCTACCGACTATCACTCTGAGGATGTGTCCTATTCTTTTGAAGTGACGCTTATAGGCTGAATAGGCTATGAGACTGAGGAAGAAGGCGGCAATGGGTAATAGGCTGAGTAGGCCAATGACTATGAAGAAGTCGCATTTCATTATCCAGTCGGTGGTGATGAATATTGCTGTGAATATGTTTATCCATGTGCAGAG
Source organism: uncultured Prevotellaceae bacterium (assembly GCA_946626925.1). Lineage (GTDB taxonomy): Bacteria > Bacteroidota > Bacteroidia > Bacteroidales > Bacteroidaceae > Minthosoma. The sequence continues at coordinate 11,117 of CAMOVB010000013.1, read as the reverse complement.
TACCGCTGTTGATGGAACAATGTTATGGCAGACTACTCTTTCAATGGTGTTTCCGTATCGGAATACGGGAACGGCTATCGCTAATATTAGTATTGCTATGGCTATTTTTGCCGTAATCGGTATGCCTTCATCCCTGAAGTTGGTTGTGCCGACGTACCCTGGTTCTTCGATGAACTCTATGGCATACTCCTTGCATTTGTTCTCGAAGTCTTGTCTTGTCATTGGCCCTTCGACCGTGTCGGTTGCCTTGTGCAGGATGTAGCAATGCGTCCAGCCTTTGACTGTGAGGATGTAGTCATCGGTTTCGCAATACCTATCCAAGTCTGGGATGCGCTCATGCATGACATTATTGTCGATGGAATCGCGCAAGCATATACGATGGTTGCAGTAGGCATAACCGTCTTGTAGCTTGCAATGATGACCATGTATGTCGAGGATAAAGTCATCTTCCCCAAGGTAAACGGTCATTGTTATTGTCAGTATGATGGCAGATATCAGATACGTGATTATTGTATCTCCGCTTTTCGGATGAATAAATCTCATGATTCGTAAGGATTAAGTCTATTACTTGGGCAAAGGTATGGATTTTTTATGGAAACGCACTGCTTATTGTGACGGAGCGCATCTGCTTATTGTGACGGAATCTGTTAGCTTATTGCTACGGAATATGCTAAGTTGACGTGACGGAATCTGTCAGCTTATTGCTACGGAATCTGCCACGTTGACGCTCCCCAACCATCCCCTCCGAGCGATTGGGGTACGATTTTTCATGATTATCCTACTTTATGATAAGATAGTATCGGTGGGTTGTGCGGAAACTTTCGTATCTTTGCAACAGTAACTAACCTAAATCGTTAATCAGATGAATAAGAAAGCGATCATTTATTCTCTTCCGATGGGGTGCCTCATGGCATCGCTGATGGGAGGCTTCATGTCTGCCTGCTCGGGCTACGAACGCGTTGAGCAGGGAGTGGTGGTTCGTGTGGGCATGGCTGACACGTGTGCTACGGCACCTAAGTTCGTCCGTCTCATGGTGATGGGCGACAAGATTATCCGTGTGTCTGCCACGGCTGACCGCAAGTTTCATGACAGGCAGAGCCTTATTGTGGTGGACCGTGATGCGGAGGCTGTTCCGTTCTCGGTCAGCGAGGACGGCGACACTGTGAGCCTGAGCACCCGTAGTCTTACTGCCCGTGTGCTGAGGACGACGGGCGAGGTGTGGTTCACCGATTCCACCGGTAACGTCTTGGCACGTGACCAGAAGGGCGGCGGCAAGTCGTTCACGCCTTACGAGTGTGTGCAGACCTCGGCTGATGGTCGCGACGTCACCTATCGTGGCTGGTCGGTGCGCCAGGTGTTTGACAATATCGATGACGGCGAGGCTCTCTACGGTCTCGGGCAGCATCAGGCTGACGAGTGGAACATGAAGGGTCGGAACGAAGAGCTGTTCCAGTATAACACGAAGGTGAGCGTGCCGTTCGTCGTTTCGAGCAACAATTACGGCATCCTCCTCGACAGCTACAGCCTCTGTCGCTTTGGCAATCCGCTTGACTACGCCCAGTTGCACCGCGTCTTCACGCTCCATGACAAGGACGGACGTGAGGGGGCGCTCACGGGCACGTACTCCGCTCCGGGTGCCCAGTCGCTCGTGAGGCGTGAGGACAGCATCTACTTTGAGAATCTTCGTTCTGCCCGTAACCTCCCTAAGTTCCGTCTGGACAACGCCACGGTGGTGTATGAGGGCACGATTACTCCTCGCCTCTCGGGCGAGTACCGTTTCTCTCACTACTACTCTGGCTACCAGAAGGTCTTCATCGATGGTCGCTCGGTCTATACCGAGGACGTGATGGGCAAGGGCACGGATGTGCAGGAGATATGGCGCACGGCATGGAACCCTAACGCGCGTAAGTTTGCTGTCCGTCTGGAGGCAGGCAAGTCGTATCCTATCAGGATTGAGTGGAAGCCTGACGGTGGCGAGGCTTATTGCGGTCTCCGTGCGCTTGAGCCTGTCGATAGGGAAGAGCAGCGGAAGCTGTCCCTGTGGAGTGAGATGACGCAGCAGCTCGACTATTACTTCGTGGCAGGCAAGAACACTGACGAGGTTATCGCCGGCTACCGCTCTCTCACGGGCAAGGCGCCAGTCATGCCTTCGTGGTTGCTGGGCTACTGGCAGTCGCGTGAGCGCTACAAGACACAGGGGGAGATTCTCGATGCTCTTGCGGGATTCCGTGAGCGTCATCTGCCTATCGACAATATCGTGATGGACTGGAACTACTGGGTGGACGACCAGTGGGGCGCTTTCCGCTTCGACCCCGCACGCTTCTCCAATCCTAAGGCGATGATTGATTCTATCCATGCCCAGAACGCAAGGATAATGATCAGCTGCTGGCCTAAGTATTATCTTACTACTGACAATTATAAGGAGCTCCGCGACAAGGGCTACATCTATCAGCAGAGCGTGAAGGACAGTCTCCGTGACTGGCTGGGTTACAAATACGCTTTCTATGACGCTTACGACACGGAGGCACGCCGCATCTACTGGCGGCAGCTGTATGAGAACCTCGGCGTGCTGGGCATGGATGCGTGGTGGATGGATGCGAGTGAGCCTAACGTGCGCGACTGCACCGACATGGCGTATCGCAAGCTCCTGTGCGGCCCTACGGCGATGGGCAGCTCCGACGAGTTCTTCAATGCGTACAGCATCGTGAACGCTGAGGCTATCTACGACGGTCAGCGTGGCTACGAGACGGCGGTGGAGCGTCAGGGCATCTCTGCCAATGACAGCCGACGTCTCGACCGTGAGGCACGCTGGGATGCCCGTGGCTTCGGCAATGACTTCTCGCCAGAGAACAGTCGTGTGTTCCTGCTCACCCGCAACGGCTTTGCGGGCGAACAGCGCTACAGCACTGCCACATGGAGCGGCGACATCGGCACGCGTTGGGAGGACCTCAAGGCCCAGATTACTGCGGGACTCAACTTCAGCATATCAGGTATTCCGTTCTGGAGTCAGGACATCGGCGGCTTCTCTGTGGAGAGGCGATACCAGCAGGCACAGGCACGCTTCGACGCCTCGGGCGAGGAGACTGCCGACCTCCGCGACTGGCGCGAGCTGAACGTGCGTTGGCACCAGCTCGGTATGTTTGCGCCTATGTACCGCTCCCACGGTCAGTTCCCTTATCGTGAGCCGTGGAACATTGCACCGGAGACTCACCCTGCCTACCAGGCAATCAAGGCGTGCATGGAGCTGCGCTACCGCCTGATGCCGTACATCTACTCGCTGACGGCTGACGTGCACTTCCGCGACTACACCATCATGCGTCCGCTCGTGATGGACTTCGGCAATACGGACAAGAACGTTCTCGACATCGGCTACCAGTTCATGTTCGGTCCCGCCTTGATGGTCAACCCTGTATATCAGTACGGGGCAAGGGCAAGGAAGGTGTACTTCCCTAAGGGACACGTGTGGTACGACTTCTTCACCGGCAAGCGTGTGTCTGACGGTGAGGAGGAGCGATTCGTGGCTGCTCCTTACGAGCACATCCCTCTCTTCGTGCGCAGTGGCAGCATCATCCCCGTGGGTCGCAAGTTGGAATACACGGGTGAGAAGCCTCAGGACAACATACACCTATTTATATATATGGGGGCAGACGGTGAGTTCTCGCTCTACGAGGATGAGGGCACTAACTACGGCTACGAGGCTGGTCGCTATGCCCGCATTCCTATCCGCTATGATGAGGCTACGCGCACCGTCACAATCGGTGAGCGTCAGGGTGAGTTCCCGGGTATGCTCCGTGAGCGCACCTTCACCATCGTACCTGTCGGCAAGGGTCACGTGCAGCCTTATGACCCCGAAGCCAAGGGCATGGTGGTCAGGTATGATGGTTCTAAACTCTCCATAACTATATAGCCATTCGGCCCCCTCCCGTCCTCCCCGTTGGGGAGGGGAACGTCGCCATTCATCCTTGGAAACTCAGCTCCCTCCCTATAGGGAATAGTGTGGTTGGGCTTTCGGGAAGGCAATGTGGGGACCGTCGGTAAATGTCACAATTCATTCATGGTATCTCCTTCTCCTCCCCCACGGGGAGGTCGGGAGGGGGCCCTCATTAAACGTCACAATTCATTCATGGTATCTCCTTCTCCTCTCCTACGGGGAGGTCGGGAGGGGGCCGTTATTTTTTTTCAATATGTTTATTCGAAGCTTTATTATTACATCTCTCCTGCTGCTCTGTCTCGGCGTTTCGGCTCAGAGCCTGTCACGCGTTTCCTTCAATGATGGCTGGACCTTCTCGCTCAATGGTGGCGAGGAGGAGAGTGTCACCTTGCCCCACGACTGGGCAATACGTGGTCCGTTCGACTGGAAGAATCCGAGCGGAACGGGCGGCGGTGCACTGCCAGGCGGACTGGGCGTGTATCGCAAGACGTTCAGCACCGATGCCAGGCATGACAAGGGCATGCACTTCCGTATCGACTTCGACGGCGTGTATATGAATGCCACGGTCTTTGTCAATGGCAAGCTCGTGGGCACACGTCCTTACGGCTACGCGTCGTTCGGCTTCGACATCACGCCTTACCTCACACCGCTTGGCGAGGATAATACCATCGAGGTGCGCGTGGACAACACCGAACAGCCTAACTCACGATGGTACTCGGGATGCGGCATCTACCGCAACGTGTGGCTCTCACGCTACAAGTCAGTCCATATCGCACATGACGGCGTGCAGGTCACTTACTCCCTGAACGACATCTCGAAGCCTGACAAGCGAGGCAGACAGAAGGCAGGAAGGTGCATGATTACGTACCGCACGTCCGTCGTCAACGAGTCTGACCGCCGTGCCACTATCGGTGTAGTGCATGACCTCAGGCGTGAGAACAGTTCATTCAAGTCCTCCACGGACATCAAGTTCGTCACCGTCCAGCCGCACGACACGGCAGTGGTCGTGCAGACACACGTGCTCCAGAACGTACCTCTATGGAACACCAGGAACCCTAACGTGTATAACGTGACGACGATGCTCGTGCCTAACGGCAGCGGTGTCGCTACCGTAGCCGGTATCTTAGGCGGCGCTATCAGTATGGCTGCTTATGGCGCTGGCTCTTTCTATGTTCAAACTCCGGGGGGATATGGCGGCTACCACACCACGGTGGGCTTCCGCAAGGCTCAGTTTACGCCCTACGGCTTCCTCCTCAATGGTCAGCCCCTTCAGATACAGGGCGTGTGCATGCACCACGACCTCGGATGCCTCGGTGCGGCAGTCAACCGCCGTGCCATCGAGCGCCAGCTTGAGATACTCAAGGGCATGGGCATCAACGGCATCCGCTGCTCGCACAATCCGCCTGCTCCCGAACTGCTCGACCTGTGCGACCGCATGGGATTCCTCGTCATGGACGAGGCGTTCGACATGTGGCGCAAGGCTAAGACCAAGCACGACTACGCACGCTACTTCAACGAGTGGCACGAGCGCGACCTCCATGACTTCGTGCTCCGTGACCGCAACCACCCGTCAGTTGTCATCTGGAGCATAGGCAACGAGGTGCTGGAGCAGTGGACAGACGCAAGTGCCGACACGCTCTCACTCGAACAGGCAAACCTCCTGCTCAACTTCGGCCACAGTGCCGACCAGCTTGCCAAGGACGACGGCACCATGAGCGTCAACTCCTTGCTCACCCGTAAGCTCGTCGATTTCGTCAAGGCTCTCGACAATCGCCCGATTACGTCGGGCTGCAACGAGCCGAACGAGTACAACCACCTCTTCAAGTCGGGCGCACTCGATGTCATCGGCTTCAACTACCACAACCAGAACATACCTGACGTGCCGAGCCGCTTTCCGGGCAAGCCGTTCATCATCACCGAGAGCAACTCAGCCCTCATGACCCGTGGCTACTACCGCATGCCTTCGGACAGCATGTACATCTTCCCTAAGCGTTGGGACCTTCCCTTCGCCGATGAGAGCTTCGCATGCTCAAGCTACGAGAACTGCCACGTGCCTTGGGGCAATACCAACGAGGAGAACCTGCTACTCATGCGCCGCTATCCGTGGATATGCGGTCAGTTCGTATGGACTGGCTTCGACTACATCGGCGAGCCTACGCCTTACGGCTGGCCTGCACGTAGCAGTTACTTCGGCATAGTCGATCTGGCTGGCTTCCCTAAGGACGTGTACTACTTCTACAAGGCGGAGCTGACCACCGACACCGTGCTCCACGTGTTCCCTCACTGGACATGGTCGCCTGAGCAGTTGCCTGCCGACGGCATGATTGACCTATGGGCATATTACAACAACGCTGACGAGGTGGAGCTCTATGTCAACGGCAAGAGTCAGGGCACGCGCCATAAGACGGACAGCTGTCTCCATACCGTGTGGCGTGTGCGCTATGAACCGGGCGAGGTCGTTGCCGTCTCCCGTCTCCGTGGCAAGGAGGTCAAGCGCACCACCATCCGCACCGCCGGGGAGCCGTCACAGATTCGTCTCACGCCCGACCGCTCTGTCATTGCTGCCGACGGCAAGGACCTCTCCTTCGTCACCGTGGAGGTGCTCGACGAGGACGGCAACCTCTGTCCTTGGGCTGACAACCTCATCGAGTTCTCTGTCACCGGCCCTGCCGTCATCGCCGGCGTTGACAACGGCTCGCAGACATCCCTCGAATCGTTCGTCGAGCCTCGTCGCCACGCCTTCTACGGCAAGTGTCTCGTGGTAGTTAGGAATAACGGCACAAAGGGAGAGGCGGAACTAAAGGCAACTATCGGCCCCCTCCCAACCTCCCCAAAAGGGGAGGGGACTGCCCCACAACCACCGAAGGGGGCGTCCGTCCAGATTATGTGTAAGTAAGTTGCCCCCCATCCCCGAAGGTGAAGAGCCCCCCGACCCCCGAAGGGGGCGGCCTCCGGATATGGTGGACAGAGAGCCACCGTCATTGATGCTTGGCATCAAGGGCGGTGGCTCTTGCTGTGGGAGGATGGCCGAGGCTAGAAGCTCTATAAGGGCTAGAGGCTCTAGCGGGGCTAGCTTGGCTAGAGACCCTAGGCTACCGAAGCGGACGCTTCGGGCACGGTGGCTGACCGTGAGGCTGTGGGCCGGAGGACGCCCCCTTCGGGGGGTGGGGGGCTCTCAGCTTATCGCTCCCCAGTTTATGTTGCCCTTCTTTATCTCTGCGAGTCGACGCCAGAGGATAGTGTTTTGTGTGTTACGCTCCTCTGGATCGTTGTCGATGACGTCCTGTGCTGCTGCACGGGCGTAGGTGAGTATCTGACCGTCGCGTGCGAGGTTGGCTATCTTCAGGTCGAATGCCATACCCGACTGCTGTGTGCCCTCGAGGTCGCCAGGGCCGCGTAGCTTGAGGTCTTCCTCGGCTATGACGAAGCCGTCAGTGCTGTCAACCATTATCTGGAGGCGCTTGCGTGTGGTGTTGGATATCTCGTACTTAGTCACGAGGATGCAGTATGATTGCTCGGCTCCTCGCCCTACGCGTCCGCGGAGCTGGTGGAGCTGACTGAGTCCGAAGCGCTCGGCATTCTCTATTATCATGACCGAGGCGTTGGGCACGTTCACGCCCACCTCGATAACGGTTGTAGCTACGAGTATCTGGGTCCTGCCGCTAGCAAAGGCTTCCATCTCAGCATCCTTTTCGGCTGGTTTCATCTTGCCGTGCACCTTGCTCACGCGGTACTCTGGGAAGGCGGCGCATATCTGGGCGTAGCCGTCCTCGAGGTTCTTCATGTCAGCCGATTCCAATCGCTTGCGTGCCTTGGGTGTGAGTATGTTGGATCCATCGCGGGACTCAAAAGCGTAGTCACCGTCCGTGGTATCGGGTACGTACCTATCCTTGTCCTGTATGAGTGGATAGACGATATATACCTGTCTGCCTATCGACAGCTCGTGTCGCATCATGGAGTATATCTGCTCACGGTGTGCATCGAACTTGTGTATGGTCTTTATCGGTTTCCTGCCCGGAGGGAGCTCGTCGATTATGCTCACGTCGAGGTCGCCATAGAGTGTCATGGCGAGGGTGCGCGGTATCGGCGTGGCGGTCATAACGAGTACGTGAGGTGGCACTTCATTCTTTTGCCACAGCTTTGCTCTCTGTTCCACTCCGAAGCGGTGCTGTTCGTCGATGACCACGAGTCCAAGGTGATGGAAGGCTACACTATCCTCTATGACGGCATGTGTGCCTACGAGGATGTCGATGTCGCCGTTGATGAGGGAGTGGAGTATAGCTTCGCGTTTCTTACCCTTGACAGAGCCTGTTAGTAGCTCGATGTGTAGGGGCATGTCTTTGACGAATCCTCGGAGTGTTTCGAGGTGCTGCTCCGCAAGTATCTCGGTTGGTGCCATGATGCACGCTTGGCAACCGTTGTCAGTGGCGATGAGTGAGCACATCAGTGCCACGAGGGTTTTTCCACTTCCTACGTCACCCTGAAGCAGACGGTTCATCTGTCGTCCGCTCTTCATGTCTGCTCTGATTTCCTTGATGACTCTCTTCTGTGCTCCTGTGAGCGGGAAGGGCAGGTAGTCGCGGTAGAAGGTGTTGAAGTACTCGCCAATGGTGCCGAAGACAAGGCCTCGGTACTTGAGCTTGCGGTCCTTTGTGTATCGTAGGATGTTGAGCTGGATATAGAACAATTCCTCGAACTTGAGGCGTGCCTGCGCACGTCGCAGGATGTCGGGGGTCTGCGGAAAGTGTATGTTGCGTATTGCCTCGTCGTAGGACAGAAGCTTGTAACGCTCGATGATGTAGGCAGGAAGCGTCTCGTTGAATGGCTTGCTGAGCAGCTTGAACATGTTGGCTGTTATCTTTGCTATTGCACTGCTGTTTAGAAAACCTTTCTTCATCCTTTCAGTGGTGCTGTACATGGGTTTGAAGGTGAAACCCGGTTGACTGGTGTAAGCCATCTCAGTCTTGGCACCCTCGAATAGGTCTCCCGTTATCCTCGCCTGCTCCTTCAGTCCCTCAGGAATGTCATCAATCTCAGGATGCGCTATCTGGTAGCGACCGTTGAAGAGTGTAGGCTTGCCAAATACGAGGAGCGGCTTGCGTGTGCATAGCATGTCGTTCACGTACTTGAGTCCCTTGAACCACACAAGGTCGATAATGCCCGTGCCATCGGTGAAGTGCGAAACGATGCGTTTACCGCGTCCGTCGCCCATCTCCTCGGTTGACATAATCTGTCCGGCAAGTTGCACGTAAGGCATATTGCCGTCAATATCGCTGATTCTGTGGATATGTGTCTTGTCAATGTACTTGTACGGATAGTACACAAGCAGGTCGCCCAGCGTCTTTATGCCAAGCTCCTTCTCCAGTAGCGATGCCCTGTTGGGCCCCACGCCTTGGAGGTACTTTATGTCCTGATCTAAAGTCATTGATATGAGTGTTGTTTTTTAGAGATATAAGGGAAGTGCTTTGGGAAAGTCCAGAGGACGTTGGCTCCTATTTCACCACCCTGTCGCCCAGTCGCTGAGCAATCAGTCGTTGTGTCTCGCTGAGTTGCTTATGCCTTTCCATCACCTGAATGCACTGGTTGATGTCTTGCATCAGTGCCTTGTCCTTCAATTGCTCCTTGCACGCCTTCAGTCCTGCCTGCACAACGGCATACTTATAGTCGAGCATTAGGTGGACAAGGTTCTCCGGTGCCTGACTGGCAATCTGCTCTTCGATGGTCGGCTGCTGTTCGCTATGAGTCACAACAGGCTCTTCCTCATCGTTCGGATTGAGCTTACGCTCCTTCTTCTCGAACAGTTTGTAACGGTCGCTCATCAGCTCTGCAGCCTCACGACTCACCTCGACATCGGGATTGCATGTAAAGAACTTGCTTGGTGTGAAGCCATCGTCACCCTCGTGCTCTGCCGCCATCTGAAGCATCCTTATGTATATAGGTGTGCGGAATGACAGATTATCTACCGCCAGTTCACTGAGTACGAAGTCAAGCAGTGTGACATCCACTTCATTGCCGTCGTTGTCGTAGCCATGCACGGTCATATCACCGTAGCGCACGAGCAGACGCATTATCATCTGCTCCAGTCCGAAGAAGTGCTTCTCCTCAGCCGTCGCCCTGCGAAGGTCATAGACCGACTGCATGATGGTGCGAGGCTGATTCTGTTCCTCACCAATGAAGGGTGGGGGAGTCTCCCCGTGGAGGCTATCAAGGTACTCTTGTTCCTCTGGTGACGGCGCATGAGGGTCGCCGCTTGCCAGGGTCATTGCCGCTTTGCCGTCCACGTCATCGCTTGTAGCCTGTGCGGTACTGTTGTCGGTAGCCTGTCCGTCCATTACTCCTTCAGGTGCGGAAACCTGCCCATCTCTTTGAACCTGCTCAGCCTTCTGTGCTAGATACTTCTGGCGTTCCACTTCGCGCTCAGCCTCTTTACGCACATCCTCGAGGAGTTTCATTCGGTCGCGTTGAGTCTCGCGGAGTAGTACAGACTCGTCGATACCGAGCAACTCAGCACACTCGTGTATATATACGGAACGTGATATCTCCTCTGGTATGACAGCGATACTTTTGATGATATCCTTTGTCAGGTTAGCACGCTTGAGAGGGTCACGTCCAGCGTCATCTGCAAGCAGATTCGCCTTGAATATGATAAAGTCTGTTTGGTTCTTCTCTACGTATTCCTTGAACTCCGCCGCATTGTGCTTGCGTGCGAAGCTATCAGGGTCGTCACCATCGGGGATAAGTAGTATCTTGACGTTCATGCCCTCGGCAAGCAACATATCCGTACCTCGAAGGGCGGCATGTATGCCTGCTTCATCGCCGTCGTAAAGTAGCGTGATATTGTTTGTGTAACGGTGGAGAAGTGTTATCTGTTGCCGGGATAGGGCAGTACCCGAGTTCGCTACGACATTCTCGATACCACACTGATGCATAGATATGACATCCGTGTATCCCTCGACCATATATACGCAGTCCTCCTTCGATATCATCTTTTTGGCTTGGTAGAGTCCGTAAAGCTCACGACCCTTGCTGTATATGGTCGATTCAGGGGAGTTGACATACTTCTGTGATACGCCCTTGGTGCGTGAGTCGAGTACACGGCCACCGAAGGCAACGACCTTTCCGCTCACATTGAACCAAGGGAACATAACACGTCCACGGAAGCGGTCGGTCAGCCTGCCGTCATCCT
>CAMOVB010000012.1:0-27553 GCA_946626925.1 uncultured Prevotellaceae bacterium | reverse complement strand
ATGCCACCATTGCGAATACAGAAAAGAGGATGTGCATATTTTGACACACCCTCTTATATTGACGACAAGAATTGCTCTTAAAAATCAAGTGTTACGCCTACTCCGATAACTCGGTTTGTACGGTTGAACTTGTCCGTTCCTGGAAGTGCAACTTCACCAAATGATGCATAGCTATCGCTATTGCGCTCATAAGTATTATAGACTGTCTGGAAATATGCTGCCTCTACGGCTACGCAATCTGTAATCTGACACTTGGCACCAAAGCCAAAAGTGTTGGAGTTGGTAGTGAAGGATATATCCTTCATATATTCGTCTGTGTTAGGATAGTTTGTTGTCTGCCATCCTGCACTTACCGTCCAACGGTCACAGAAATCAAACTCGGCACCTGCTGTGATTTCCCATGTTCCTCCAGATAGCTTCTTGTTGACATTATTGACCTTTGTAGCCTGCTTGTCCCAGTAATAATGATAACCAGCATTAAGACGGATGAACTTGACTGGTGTGTACATAGCTCCTACTGTAAGAATCGAAGGAATATCCTCTGGCACAGTCTCCCCATGCTCGTACGCAGCGAGGGCAGGCACATTCTCTGTATTCACATTCACACTCTCGTTGTCGAGACGAAGACGTGTCTTAACCTCAAACTTTGCAGCAAGGTTGAGGCATTTGTTCACTTGCCAATCAACTCCTACAATAGGAGTGATGGCAAAACCTGTCTGGTTACAGTTAAGCTCTATATCCTGCGTTCCGTCAACGAGTGCTGCACCTGTTGCCTGAAGAGTAGCAAGCTTGACAGTTGCTTCCTCTGGCGTCATTATACCTGCTTTAACAGCAGAAGCAACCTGTGAAGATACCTGTGTGGCATATTGTGATACAATGTCAGATGCAGAATAATATCCACCAGCATATCCAAGTTTAATGTTCTTTACAAATCCAAAGTAGTTGTTTGTGGCATATATAAGTCGAGCACCTGCGTATAAGCTGAGGTTCTTAGCCAACTTATAGCTTAGACCACCTTGAAATCCGTACTGGTATGAACGTCCACGCATATATGTATCGAAGTCATATCCTGTTACAGGCAAACCATATTGCTGTGCGATAGCTGGTATCATAGCCACCTTTGACTCGAAAGACGGAAGACCGTTGTCATAAGTACATTTACCGCCTCCACCTACAAGTCCGAAGTCGAAACTTACGCTCCATTTATCTGCCCAGTTGTAAACAGCCTGAAGCGACGGGAGTATAGGAGCGACAGCCTTTCCTTCAAACTTCTTTCCGTTCACAACATCATAGCCTTCATTCTTCTTACCATACTGGTAACCGTTAAAGATGCTTGTAACATCACGGTTCTGATGCACATTCTGAATGCCTATAGCAAAATGGAAACCTGGCTTTAGAAATGCTGTTCCAGCAGGATTGTTATAGAGTGCTCCGATATTTATGGCAGCATCCTGACTTGGGTTTCGCAAAAATGAAATACTTTGGTTGGTGTTAGTTAAGTAACCTCCTGCCATCATAGGCAAGGAAATTAACGTGATAAGCCCTAAAAATGTTCTTTTCATTCCTATGTTAATTGTTCATTATGTATTTATTTTGGGCGCAAAGGTAGTATATTATTTTTTGATAATGCACACTTTCAACAAAAAAGTGCAAATATCATAACGACATTTGCACTTTTTATGCAGAATTTTGAATTATTTATTTACTTAGGCTGCTTTCCGATGTAAGCGAGGATACCGCCATCTACATAGAGGACGTGACCGTTTACTGCATCTGAAGCCTTAGAAGCGAGGAATACGGCTGGACCTCCAAGCTCTGAAGGGTCGAGCCAACGACCTGCAGGAGTCTTAGCACAGATGAATGAGTCGAATGGATGACGGCTTCCGTCTGGCTGCCTCTCACGGAGAGGTGCAGTCTGTGGAGTAGCGATGTAACCAGGACCGATACCATTACACTGGATATTGTACTCTCCGTACTCAGAACAGATGTTACGTGTAAGCATCTTAAGACCACCCTTAGCTGCTGCGTATGCAGATACTGTCTCACGACCAAGCTCTGACATCATAGAACAGATGTTGATGATCTTACCCTCTCTACGTTCCATCATCTCAGGAAGAACGGCAGAAGCGCAGATGAATGGTGCTACGAGGTCAATGTCGATAACCTGCTGGAACTCGGCACGCTTCATCTCGTGCATAGGAATACGCTTGATGATACCAGCGTTGTTTACGAGGATGTCAATCTGACCAACCTCTGTGTGAATCTTATCTACGAGAGCCTTGATAGCTACTTCGTCTGTAACGTCGCAAACATAACCCTTGACGTTAGTAATGCCAGCCTCCTTGTAGTTAGCAAGTCCACGGTTGAGAGCCTCTTCGTTGATATCGTTGAAGATGATGTTCTTGATACCTGCCTTAACGAAAGCCTTGGCAATGTTGAAACCGATTCCGTAAGATGCACCTGTAATCCATGCGTTCTTACCCTCGAGTGAGAAATTTGATAAGTCCATAATAGTTTATTTTTTGTTAGTTTAGATATTGTTCAGTTTTAATGTTAAATCCATTGGCAAAGATAATGAAAAATAATCATCAAATGCCATAAAAAGATGATATTTTCTCCTTTGCCTCATCAAGCAAGGCAAAAAGAGCGTCTTTTGACTCTGCCTGCAGAATCTTTATGCGTGTCTGCTTGAAGTCTGGAATACCTTTGAACAATGGTGAATTGGCAAGGTGACGACGCACATGTATGATACCACCAAGCTCTGTGCGCTTACGTTCCTTGAGTGCATTATCCTCACGAAGACTATATTCCACGGACTTTTCCACCTGACGTTTGAGTACGTCAAACTTCCAGTCGAGAGTCATCGTATCGTCATGCTTACCAGTATCGAGGTATGTACGCACATCCTTGAAGAGCCATGGCTGGCCAAAGGTGGCACGACCAATCATGACGGCATCCACTCCGTATGTGTTGAAAGCATTCTCAGCCTGTTCTGCCGTACATATATCTCCATTACCTATTATCGGAATAGTCATGCGTGGATTATTCTTTACCTCGCCAATAAGTGTCCAGTCAGCTTCGCCCTGATACATCTGCGAGCGTGTACGTCCATGAAGCGTTAGAGCCTTGATACCACAATCCTGAAGACGCTCTGCAAGTTCCACGACAAAAGCACGTTCATCACTCAGACGATTAGGTACCTTGAGGTCATCACAATCCCAGCCGAGGCGTGTCTTTACTGTAACAGGCACCTTGACTGCATCTACCACAGCCTTGGTGATGTCAAGCAGAAGAGGCACGTTCTTCAACATTCCCGAACCTGCGCCCTTGCCGGCTACCTTCTTAACAGGACAACCGAAATTGATGTCAAGTATATCAGGACGAGCCTCAGCCTCAACAATCTTGGCAGCCTCAACCATCGATTCCACATCACGCCCATATATCTGAATAGCCACGGGACGCTCATTGTCATCCACCTTTATCTTCTCAAGCGAACGGTTCACGCTCCTTATCAAGGCATCGGCACTCACAAACTCGGAATAGACCATCGAAGCCCCGAACTCCTTACACAAGAGTCTGAAAGCCTGATCTGTCACATCCTCCATCGGAGCCAATACCACAGGACGATTTCCTAAATCTATATCTGCTATCTTCATGCGTTATAATCAAATCAAAGTAATACCCTGGAGTTCACTTGTCAAAATACGAACTCCCTGTTGGATTTTCTCAACCTGCGCCTTCCTTGGCTTATGCACGCCTGCGGCATAGTGCCACAACTGGCGTTCGTTTATACCTGTAATACGACTTAAAGCTGCTTTTGTAAATATACTGCTGTAGTAATTTATAAAAGTAGCGGTATCAACCCTGTATTTGAGATTTATCTCTCCTTTAAGTATTTCCACAGGTTCAATTTGAAGTTCCTCACAGGATTCCAAATATACATCAATGGCTTCCTGCATGTTCTTTTTTATTTCAGGCAAGTCTTTTCCAGTTGTAAAGACAGGAGCCCCTTCTATATATGCGCTTAAATTAGTCTCTGCATATTCTACAATTACTATTACATCATTTATCATCATTCTGATATATTTGTAGTTCATGATGCATTCATATTTGATTGCAAATATAGTATAACTATGAACACTTTCCAAAGAAATATACATATTTTCACTATAAATACAACTAAAAACAAGTGGTCAAGCTGATATGTGCAACTCAACCACTTGTTTTTTCTTGAACTCTTGAAATGACGATAAAATATATAACGATTAGTAATATATTATCCTTATTTATCACTTATGAAAGTCTCATATTAGTCGCTAATGAGTCAGTACTTAGTCACTACTTTATTCTAATACTATCATCACATGAATAAAAGATTATGGTTCATAACGTTCTTTAAACCATAATATCAACAATAAAACTGCAACAGCGACATCTACAATATTCCACATCATACGTCCAAGAGCAATCTTGAAGAATGGTTGAAACAAAATGGCAAGAGATGCAAACGTTACAGTCAAAGTCCCCTTATTTTGCATATTATAATTATATGCCAAAACTCCAAATGCCACCATAGCAACAAAACGAACAAGTGTATAATATCCGTAAGGCATCGGAAGCAAACAAAGAAAAAGGAGTACTGAAATAATTAGATATAAATGTTTCATAATTATGGTTCATTAAGATTATTATTCATATTCTCAATATACATATTTATTCATCCACCCCAACAAATTGCCCACAAGATATGATTAAATAGCATAAAAATTCAACAAACAATGTAACACCTGCTCCAATTTTGTATCCAGTTTCACTAAAAGTCATTTTAATCATTCCTAAAGTGGAGTCATGCATCTCCCCAAGGCAGATTTTGTCACCTAATAAATACATACAATCGTTCGCAAAATTATTGATAAACAACAATAGCGCAATAATAGCTATTAACTTTGAACCTTTTGTAAGATATACTACCCCCATAGTTAAACCTTGATATATAGCCAAAAGAATTACTGGTAAAATGGATGTCATTCCACAAAAAAGTAAGAATTTCACAAATGTAAAATCACCATTAAATAGATAGGCTACTCCTGCAAAACAATAAAAAGTAGCTTCACTAATAAACAAATTAAAAATTTCTGCGAGTACCACAACTCCAATTAAACGTAAAAACTTCATAAGTTAAACTATTATTTTAAAATTTAAACTTTAGAATTTGAAATATTTATTTAGGCACTTAGAGCACTCAACAAAAAATTATTTCAAATTCTCATTAAGATAATTATTAACCTGCGTTCCTGTCAATTCACTAGACCAAGTTCTAACAACATCACCGTTTTTATCCACCAAACAAAAATACGGGAATACTCTTACATGATATTTTTCAACCAAATCAGGTCTTTGACCAACAGAAATTTTTTCAATACGTACAGCTGGAGGATCTAATCTAAAACGCCTATCTTGAGCATTGACCAACACATCTGCCATAGAAAGATCTGGTCTAAGATCATCATCCTTGCTACCATAGAAATACAACAATTTGTAATCCTCAAATTGCGATTCTTCTGAATGGTGTTTTTTACCATCAGATTCGATGTCCTGTTTTAATGCTTCAAACAAAGCATTATCAAAATTTGTAATATGTTTTCTACAGAACTTTAACAACACCTTCAAAACAATTGTTTCATAATCGTCATCAGATAAATTAAATTGTTTTTGATAAGGACGTTTTTCAAAAGTCATTTTAGTAACAGAAATTAACGCAAGCATCAAGGCTGCAGCATTTTGCGTAGCGTCTGCACTCTTGTAATATGAACCTATCGTCTTAACATTATAAAATATGCTTTCAATTTTCTTTTCAAACTTTTCCGACGGAGACAACCAAAAATCAAATAACCCCATACCAATTCATCTTTTTGCGACACAGCAAAAAGAAAGGTGTGAGACTTCCACAGTTGCTATTCCGAGGTATCGCCAAACACCCATACACATACAACAATGAAGCCCACACCGTACGGTGAGAGCATTCACTTCTATTGTTGATGTGTATTCTTAAATTTGGCGATTTTCGGAATACATCAAGTAAAAGCAAACACTTTCTTATATCCTATGTCAAGTTAAACAATTACATATTTTTATTTGTTTTAGTTAAAACATTTTTCTTTGATTGCAAAAATACAAAAACTATTCCATATACCAAGTGTATCAACCTATAAAAGTGTGTATTGTAATAAAATGTTTTATAGTAAAGCTATTAACAAGATGAAATATGGGGTATAATACTTCGTACATAAGCTCGCCACCCAATTTATTTTTCTTAGAAACAAAAACATTTCACTTTTGACTTCATCGAGCTACCATGTATAGATATGACACCCCCTCAACTGGAGCAAGCTCCAGTTGAGGAAACAAAAAAACTTAAATACATAAAATTACAAAACAAAATGTCAGTTCATGTTCCTCCGATAATCCTTCGTTAAGGGTTCGTTAACCTTTCGTAATTTTCTCGTGAAATTGCAAGTGACAAAAAGAAAGTGGATGTTCGTTAGCAAATAGCATTATGACAAAGCTAATATTTGTATGTGCGAAGTAAAAAATTATCTGCATCACGTAGGAAATATATTTTGTATGCGTACAAAATTTTTTTTCTACGCGTACAAAAAAAATCAGCCCTTTTCCTTGCGACTTCAATTGACGACGACACAAAAGAATGCAAAGAAAGCAAATTGCCAAAAAAAGTAGCATTATGTCACAACAAGTGAACACGAAACTTGAGTGAACATAATAAAAGGCGAGACCACGATGAATGGTCTCGCCTTTTTGTATATCTGACTAATAGCGACTAAAGACAGTCGCAAAATTATTGCATTAGTCACCCTCCCCATAGAGGGGGAGGAATGGGGAGAGGGTCTCCTTATTTCACTTCCCAGATATCATTTGTTTCGAGGAGCTCTGCGAAGTTGTGATACTTCTTAGCAGCCTTGACCTCTTCAATCTGAGCTGTTACACAGTCGTCGTAAGTAGGAGCATCAACATCACGGATGACACCGAGAGCTACTGGCCATTCCATCTCAGCAAGCTTGAGCTGAAGTGTGTTGTCCTCACACTTTGCATCATGAACGAGTACGTCAGCCTCTGTATAGCCGTCCTCGCCAAGTTTTACAGCCTTTACGCCGAAGCCTTCCTGAACGATACCATATTCGTTGTTCTCACCGAAGAGCATCTTCTCACCATGCTTGAGATAGATAGCATTCTGAGCACGTCCTTCCTTAGAATAGACTGCATCGTGAGTACCGTTATTGAAGATTACACAGTTCTGGAGAATCTCACATACTGCTGCACCCTTGTGGTTGTAAGCAGCCTTGAGCACCTCTACTGTACCAGGAGCATCTGTGGCAACGGCACGAGCAAAGAAGTGTCCACGAGCACCGAAACAAAGCTCTGCTGGACGGAATGGATCCTCTACTGTTCCGTAAGGAGAAGACTTGCTGACGAATCCACGTGGTGATGTTGGTGAATACTGACCCTTAGTAAGACCGTAGATACGGTTGTTAAGAAGAATCATGTTGAGGTTGATGTTACGACGGTTAGCGTGGATGAAGTGATTACCACCGATAGCAAGACCGTCACCATCGCCGCTCACCTGCCATACTGTTAGGTTTGGATTGGCAACCTTAGCACCTGTTGCGATTGCTGCTGCACGGCCATGAATAGTATTCATGCCGTATGTTGCCATATAGTGTGGGAGTCGGCTTGAACAGCCGATACCAGATATTACTGCTGTGTTCCAAGGGTCAACACCTATTTCTGCCATTGCCTTGTGAAGGGATGCGAGGAAAAAGTGGTCTCCACATCCAGGACACCATCTTGGCTGTCCCTTTTTAAAATCAGAAGCGTTATACGTCATATAAAGCCCCCCGCCCCCCAAAAGGGGGTGGCCATCCGGTTAGGGGGAGGATAGCCCGTTTAGATTCTACTTAGTAATTTTCTGCCTCTTATATAATACATCTCATTATATAACCTTCGCTATTGTCCGAAAGCCGCCCCCTTTGGGGGACGGGGGGCCATTAAAGATTGTTGAAGTATTCAACCAACTCTGCTACCTTGAAAGGCTGTCCCTTAACCTGATTGAACTGATATGGAACGAATCCGTCAACCTTCATGCGGAGCCATCCTGCGAGCTGACCCATGTTCTGCTCTGCTACGACAACCTTCTTGTACTTCTTGAGTACCTCAGATGTGTTGGCAGGAAGTGGGTTGATGAACTTGAACTGTGCAAGGGCAACCTTCTTGCCTGCTGCACGCATCTCGTCCATAGCGGCATGGAGGTGTCCGTATGTACCACCAAATCCTACGATAAGGAGGTCTGCATCATCCTTGTCACCTTCAACCTCAAGATCTGGTACAGGAATCTTGTTAATCTTATCCTGACGGAGACGTGTCATGAGGTCGTGGTTATCTGGGTCTGTAGAGATAGCACCTGTCTTGTTGTCCTTCTCAAGTCCACCAAGGATATGTTCGAAGCCCTGACGACCAGGAACTGCCCAGTAGCGAGCACCGTTCTCACCACGCATATATGGAGTCCATGTTCCCTTGAGTTCCTCAGGTACGTATGGAGGATTGATTGCTGGATAGTCAGCAAGGTTAGGCAACTTGAATGCACCTGAACCGTTAGCAACATAAGCATCTGTCATGAGGATGACAGGAGTCATGTGTTCAAGAGCCATCTTTGATGCAGCGTATGCAGCCTCGAAACAGTCTGTAGGACTTGTAGCCGCAATAACTGGCATTGGGCTTTCACCGTTACGTCCAAAGAGAGCCTGAAGAAGGTCTGTCTGCTCTGACTTAGTAGGAAGACCTGTTGCAGGACCACCACGCTGTACATCGAGAACCACGAGTGGAAGCTCCATGATGACAGCAAGGTTCATAGCCTCAGACTTCAAGCAGATACCAGGACCTGATGTTGATGTTACAGCAAGAGCACCAGCAAATGATGCACCAAGAGAAGACGCACATCCTGCAATCTCGTCTTCACACTGTACAGTAGTCACACCGAGTGACTTGTGCTTAGAAAGTTCGTGAAGAACGTCTGTTGCAGGAGTGATAGGATAAGAACCAAGATAGAGCTTCAAGCCTGCCTTCTCAGCAGCTGCTATGAAACCGTAGGCAGTAGCCTTGTTACCTGTGATGTCCATGTAACGTCCAGGAATCTTGTTCTTAGTCTCAATTCTATATACGTTGGCAACACTTGAGTGAGTGTTGTGTCCATAGTCATAACCAGCCTGAATAACCTTGATGTTAGCCTCAGCCACACCAGCCTTCTTGGCAAACTTCTCACGGAGGAAGTTATAAGCTATGTCGAGGTCACGGTCAAAAAGCCAGCACACAAGTCCGAGAGCAAACATGTTACGGCACTTGAGTATAGCCTTAACGTCCATGCCAGAATCTGCAAGGCAGTCCTTGACCATCTGAGTGATAGGACAAGCGATGACACGGTCTGGGTCGATGCCAAGCTCACCAAGGTAATCCTCTGTTGCGAAGTTAGCCTTCTTGAGGTCGGCAGCACCAAAAGAGTCTGTGTCGATAATGATGGCAGCACCTGGCTTGGCGTACTTATACTGAGTCTTGAGTGCAGCTGCATTCATTGCAACGAGCACATCACACTTGTCACCAGGAGTATAGACCATATCAGCACCAATGTGAACCTGGAAACCAGACACACCTGTCAATGAGCCTTGTGGGGCGCGGATATCTGCTGGATAGTCAGGGAAAGTACTGATACTGTTTCCTACAGTTGCCGAAACTGTAGAGAAGATGTTTCCGGCAAGCTGCATTCCATCACCGGAGTCACCAGAAAAGCGAACTGCAACTTCTGCAAGTTCTTTCACTTCCAATTTTTCTGCCATAAATATATTATATTGTTTTTGAAATCTCTTTACTTTATTACTTATTGCGGCTGCAAAGTTCTGTAATTATTATCAAATAGCAAAATAAATTGCAAATAAATTGCGATTTTTAAGCATTTACCATACATTTTCTGTCAATTTGATAAAAAATCACCACGATTTAGTATCGTATTATTATCCTGTATTATTTCATACAGGAGTTAAAAGTTAACAATTAACAGTTAGAAGTTAAGTTTAGAAGTTAGGAGTTTCCATAAGCAACACCGCATACAAACTGCATTCAACTTTTAACTCTTAATTTTTAACTTTTAACTCTTGCATCAGGAAGAATGACTGATGCAAGTCAGGGAGTCACAATAAGCATCTTTGCAAATTCCCATATCACCATACCAGCAGTCGTGCTGACATTAAGAGAATGTTTAGTTCCAAACTGAGGAATCTCCAAGCATCCGTCAGAGGCATTGACCACATCCTGACGCACTCCCTTCACCTCATTACCCATAATGATAGCATACTTACGTGAATGAGGAATGTGGGATGGAGAAGAAGAATTATCCGGACGGCTGCCCCCTTCGGGGGTTAGGGGGCTCAAATTCTGCAACTTTGTGCTTCCTTCACATTGCTCGATGCTATACACGAAATAGCCACGTGCCTTGAGGTCATTGACAGCCTCCATGGTATCCTTGAAGTAACGCCACTCCACGGTATCCTCTGCACCGAGAGCCGTCTTGTGAATCTCAGGATGAGGTGGCTGAGCTGTTATGCCACAGAGATATATAGCCTCAACACGGAAAGCGTCGGAAGTGCGGAACACGCTTCCAACATTATACATCGACCTTACATCGTCAAGTACCACAACGAGCGGCATCTTCTCGGACTGCTTGAACTCCTCAACGTTCATGCGTCCCATCTCTGTTATCTTCAGCTTTCTCATAATAGATGCAAAGTTAGTATTTAATTAGCATAATAGAATGTAATTGGTATTAAAATATGCTTTTAAAAGCAAAATACTTAACATATTAAGATTTTATAACACTCGTATAATTGCTTAATTCGTCAAAAAAAAATACCTTTGCCCCATAAATTTTATTCCTTTGAAGGAGTAACTACCAACAAAATATTGTATGAAGAATTTTTTTTATGTGATGGGCAAATACTTTGCCAACTACAAAAAGTATATCGTAGGTGCCCTGATAGTCAATATCCTTTCGGCTATTCTTAATGTTGTTTCATTTACAGCAATCATTCCTATTCTCCAGATTCTCTTTCAAGTTGATACAAAGGTGTATGAATATATACCTTGGGGAGAAGGCGACATCAAGGACACGTTGATGAACAACATATACTACTATTCACAGGTGTTGATTGGCATGTATGGACCTGCCACTACTATGCTGTTACTTGGTGTGGTACTCTCTTTCCTCACCCTTCTCAAGACGGGTGCATACTTCGGAGGTTCTGCCATCATAATGCCTCTCCGTACAGGTATTGTGCGCGACATCCGTTCAGACATCTATCACAAGATTCTCAGTCTTCCCCTCTCTTTCTTCTCAGAGGAGCGCAAGGGTGACATACTCACGCGTGTAACAACAGATGTGAACGAGATAGACGGAAGCATTACCAACTCGCTTGACACACTCATCAAGAACCCTATACTCATAACCGTGTATATAGGAACACTCGCCTATATCAGTTGGCAACTCACACTCTTCACCCTCCTTGTAGTACCAATACTTGCCTTTGCCATCGGTAGGATTGGTAAGTCACTCAAGGCAAACAGTATTCTTCAGCAGTCAAAGCTCTCTGACTCCATCAGCCAGATAGAGGAGACACTTGGAGGCTTACGCATCATCAAGGCTTTCATAGCAGAACAGAAGATGCAGGACAGATTTGACAAGGTAAACAACGAGTTCCGCGATATAGCCAACAGAGTGGCTATACGTCAATCAGCGGCACACCCAGTTAGTGAGTTTCTCGGTACTGTGATGATTGTCATCGTCCTTTGGTTCGGAGGCTATCTTATCTTTTCTGGTAGCTCAAATATCGATGCAGGTATGTTTATCTACTACCTCATACTGCTCTACACCACCCTTCAGCCACTCAAGGATATTTCCAAGGCAGGATATGCCGTACAGAAGGGTCTTGCAAGTATGGAGCGTGTCAACAAGATACTCTCTGCCGAGAACAATATCAAGGAGGTTGCCACACCAAAGATGATAGATGGTCTTAATAATACTATCGAGTTGAAGAACGTATGTTTCAAGTATGAAGGCAGCGACCGTGAGGTGCTTCACGATATCAATATTACAGTAAAGAAGGGACAGACGGTTGCACTCGTAGGTCAGTCAGGCTCAGGAAAGAGTACGCTCGTTGACCTTGTGCCACGATACCACGACATTACAGGGGGTGAACTCCTCATAGACGGAATAAACGTAAAAGAACTCTCCATCCGTTCCCTCCGTTCCCTTATCGGTAACGTGAACCAGGAGGCAATCCTCTTCAACGATACCGTATTCAATAACATCGCCTTCGGTGTAGAAAATGCTACACAGGAACAGGTGGAGGCTGCAGCACGCATAGCTAATGCCCACGACTTCATCATGGAGATGGAGAATGGCTACCAGACAAACGTGGGTGACCGTGGTTGCCGTCTCTCAGGTGGTCAGCGACAGCGCATAAGCATAGCACGTGCCATCCTCAAGAATCCTCCTATCCTCATCCTTGACGAGGCAACAAGTGCACTCGACACAGAGAGCGAACGACTTGTACAGGACGCACTCGAGAAGCTTATGTCCTCACGTACAACCATCGCCATTGCCCACCGTCTCTCTACCATCAAGCACGCCGACATCATCTACGTGCTCCACGAAGGCAAGATAGTAGAACAAGGCACTCACGAGGAACTTATCGCCAAAGGCGGCTACTACAAGAAGCTTAACGATATGCAAAGTCTGTAGGCATGTCAATTAATAAATAAATTCTTTTTGAATTATCTTTGCCTCTTTGTAGAACCTGCTTGTAAAAAGACACGTAAAATACAAAACGAGAAAAAGCGTGAAGGACAATGATTCCTTCACGCTTTTTTCATTTTATCTCCGTCTCCGTTGATACTCCGAAGTGACTCCGATGATACTCCGTTATAAGTTCGTATCAACTCCATCATATCCTCATCGCATCTCCACCGAATGTCCACCGAAACGGTGGACATTCGGTGGAGATGCGGTGGAGATTCGGTGGACATTCTACGAAGGAAGAACGGAGTGAGAACGAACTCACAACGGAGGCAGAGCGAAGAATTTTTGTAGGAACAGCTCTAAGCAGTTAGACACACAAAAAATGCAGAATTGACACTGACGTGAATCATCGTTAACGTTTTAGTGTTTAGTTTACAGAGGGGAAAAATGGTAATAATGAAATGTTTGCATTCCATTTTAATCTGTTTATGGTGTTTTTTTTGCCAATATACACATTATATATATCACCTTTAAGCAGAAAAGAATAATATTATAAAAAAATGTCGTACCTTTGCAACGGTTTATTTTATGGCAGAACCCAAATGGGGTAATGCCTTTTGGAAATTTAAGATAAGAAAAGAATTTGAAAACATTTGAAGAATTGGGTGTTTCAGGCGAAATACTCAAAGCAATTACGGAGATGGGCTACGAGAATCCGACGCCCGTACAAGAGGAAGTGATTCCTTATCTCCTCGGAAACAACAATGATGTCGTTGCGCTTGCCCAGACAGGTACTGGTAAGACAGCAGCTTACGGCCTGCCGGTATTGCAGAAGATTGATACCAAGGTTCAGGATGTACAGGCCGTTATACTTTCACCAACTCGTGAACTTTGTCTTCAGATTGCAGACGATCTGAAGGAATATTCAAAATACATCGACGGGCTTCATGTGCTTGCCGTATATGGTGGTGCAAGCATAGAACCTCAGATACGTCAGCTGAAGCGCGGAGTGCAGGTTATTGTTGCTACTCCTGGCCGTCTCGTTGACCTTATTGAGCGTGGTGTTGCCAAGCTTAATGGTGTGAAGAATGTGGTGCTTGATGAGGCTGACGAGATGCTCAACATGGGCTTCACGGACAGCATCAATGCCATCTTCGAGAGTGTGCCTACTGACCGTAACACACTCCTCTTCTCTGCTACATTCAGCAAGGAGATTGAGCGCATAAGCAAGAACTACCTCCACGATGCTAAGGAGGTGGTAGTGGGCAGCCGTAATGAGGGTGCCGAGAAGGTGAACCATATCTACTATCTCGTTCATGCCAAGGATAAGTACAACGCCCTCAAGCGTGTGGCTGACTACTATCCTGAGATTTATGCCATCATCTTCTGCCGTACACGTATGGAGACTCAGGAGATTGCAGACAAGCTCATACAGGACGGATATAATGCAGAGGCTCTCCATGGCGAACTTTCACAGGCTCAGCGTGACCTCACTATGCAGAAGTTCCGCCAGCACAGAGTACAGCTCCTTGTGGCTACTGACGTGGCTGCTCGTGGTCTCGATGTTGACAACCTTACTCATGTTATCAACTATGGTCTTCCTGATGACATAGAAAGCTATACTCACCGAAGTGGTCGTACTGGTCGTGCAGGTAAGGCAGGTACAAGTATATGTATCATCCACGTAAGGGAGAAGGCTAAGGTACGTGCCATTGAGAATCAGATACAGAAGAAGTTCGTGCCAGGAGTGCTCCCTACGGGTCAGGAGATTTGTGCAAAGCAGTTGTACAAGGTAATAGACGATATCGAGAAGGTAGAGATAAACGAGGAAGAGATTGCTCCGTTCCTTCCAGAGATATTCCGTAAGTTCGACCTTATGGAGAAGGAGGATGTCATCAAGCGTATGGTGTCAATGGAGTTCAACAAGTTCCTCGAATACTATAAGAATGCTCCTGAGATTGAGGTGCCTACTGGTCGTGGACGTGAGGACAACGGCGAGAGAGGCGGCAAACGCACAAGGGGCGAAAGAGGTGCAAGAACGGCTGAAGCTGGCTATGCACGTCTGTTCATCAACCTCGGTAAGAAGGACGGTATCAATCCTCGTGCCTTCATGGGATTTGTCAATCGTGTGACTAACGGTACCAAGCTCGACCTCGGACGTATTGACCTCATGACCAACTTCTCATTCTTTGAGGTTCCTGAGGCACAGGCAAAGACAGCAATATCACTTCTTGCAGGTCAGGAGTATGACGGACGCAAGGTAAATGTAGAGCTTACTGACGGCAAGGATTCAGGCAAGGGCTCAAGAGGCGGTAGAGGCAGCAGAAGTGCAAAGTCACAGGACTTCAAGGGCGGACGTGGCTCACGTGACGAGCGTGGCTCAAGGAAGGACAAGGGTGACAACCGCGGCAAGCGTGGTGCTGACCGTTTCAAGTCAGTTCGCTCAGAGCACTCAAAGCCTAACTCAGGCAAGCCAAGTCGTGAGGAACGTGGTTACACATCCAAGCGTGGTCCTAAGGGAGTGGCTGAATGGGCTAAGTTCTTTGAGGGCCAGGTAGAGAGTCAGCCATTCTATGGCGAAGTAGCAAAGAAGAGTAAGAAGAAATGACAAGTCCTGTAGCAATATTTGTCTATAACCGTCTGGATAATACACAGAAGACGCTGGAGTGTCTCTTGGCAAACACATTGGCAAGAGAGACGGATGTGTTCGTGTTTTCGGACGGAGGCAAATCATTGGCTGACGGCACTCCCGACACCAAGTCGTGGGACGCCGTAAACAGAGTAAGGGCTTATCTTCGCAATAAAAAGCAAGAGGTGGACAAAGCACGTTCATTCAATAGTTTCACCATTGTGGAGCGTGAGAAGAACATCTATCTCGAAGCAAACATAACAACAGGTATTCAGCAGGTCTTCGAGCATTATGACAGGGTCATAGTGCTCGAAGATGACATTTGTACCTCACCCTATTATCTGAAGTACATGAACGAGGCATTCGATATGTACAAGGATGTTGAGAAGGTGATGCATGTGTCTGGTTTTACCAATCTTAGCCTTACGGATAGGGAGTATTACTTCACTCCTCACATGTCGGGATGGGGTTGGGGTACATGGCGTGACAGATGGCAGAAATACTTTGTGCACTACGAGAGCAGACAACAGGCTCTTGAGGGCATGAGTGAGGCTGACAAAGATGCCATGCAGTATGGTGGAGTATTCCCATGCCTTAAAAGTCTTGACAAAAGCCCAATTCCTTGGGATATCTGTTGGGAGATGGCAATCTACAAGGCTGGAGGACTATGCCTTACTCCAGGACGTACACTTGTGAGGAACATAGGACTGAGGAACGGTACGCATTTCCGTTCGTTCGACATTCTCCAATGGTACGAATTTGACCGCGAACCATCATGCACTCCAATATTGCTTAGTAAAAATTCTGCTCCAGAAAAGAATGAGGAGACAGAGGCACTTTTTTCAGAAGCAATAAAAGATTGGGGTATAAGGTACACGATAGTGGGTAAGATAGTGCGCTTTTTGTATAAGAAATTCGTTAAATAATGCGAAATTGTCTCGTTTTTGCATTTTTATGCGGCACATTTAGAAAAAAAGATTGTATCTTTGTCTGCAAAATGTGTTTCATAACAAAGGAAATATGAAGATATTGATACTTAATGGTCCAAATTTGAATCTTCTTGGAAAACGCGAGCCAGGGATATATGGTTCTCAAGGATTTCTTGACTACTATGACGAACTGACTAAAAGGTATCCGGATATTGAATTTGAGTACTACCAGTCGAATATCGAGGGAGAGATGATAAACAAGATTCACGAGGTCGGATTCTCCTACGATGGTATTGTCCTCAACGCAGGCGCATACACTCACACTTCGGTGGCTCTGCAGGATGCAATACGTGGTGTCAATACTCCAGTCATAGAGGTTCATATCTCAAACGTCCACAAGCGTGAGGAGTTCAGACACAAGTCGATGATATCATGTGCGTGTGTGGGTGTCATCTGCGGATTTGGCCTCGACAGCTACAGACTTGCGGTAGAGGCACTCAAGGAAGCAAAAAGATAGTTTGTATGAGTGAAAAGACAACGCTTATATCAGAGTTCTCTGACGAGATGTCGCAGATAGAGGAATACATCAAGGAACATATCGATCCTGAGAGTGAATATCTTCATCAGCTCTACAGAGCAACTCATCTTCATCTCCTTTATCCGAGAATGGCAAGCGGACACATCCAGGGACGTCTCCTCAAGATGTTTGTAGGAATGATTAAGCCGAAGCTCATACTCGAGATAGGAACATACAGCGGCTATTCGGGACTATGTCTTGCCGAAGGACTCCCAGAGGACGGACATCTCCACACGATAGAGATAAATGACGAGCAGGAGGACTTCACACTTCCGTGGTTCAAGAACTCGCCATACGCAGACAAGATTACGATGCACATCGGTAATGCAATGGAAATTATTCCAGAACTTGGCTTGACGTTTGATATGGCATTCATCGATGGTGACAAACGAATATACTCAGATTATTACGAGCTGGTACTTGAACATCTCAATCCAGGAGGATATATCCTCGCAGACAACACTCTATGGGATGGACATGTGCTCGACAAGAATCCGAAAGAATGTGACCTCCAGACAAGAGGTGTTCAAGCATTCAATGACCTTGTAGCTCAGGATAAGAGAGTGGAAAAAGTCATCCTGCCACTTCGTGACGGACTGACGATAATAAAGAAACTGTAAAACGGAACTGAATTGGAAACAACAAGACAAAATAAGATTGCGCGATTGATTCAAAAGGATCTTAGCACAATATTTCAGGAACAGACACGCCAGACACATGGCATACTCATAAGTGTCAGCGTAGTGCGTGTAAGTCCAGACCTTAGCGTTGCAAAGGCATATCTCAGCATATTCCCAAGCGACAAGGCTGAGGAGATAATGGAGAACATCAACGCGCATGCGTCACAGATAAGGTTCGCTCTCGGAAACCTTGAGCGTCACCAGCTCCGCATCATACCAGAACTCAAGTTCTTCCTTGATGACTCTCTGGATTATGTGGAGAACATCGACAGGCTCTTGAAGAACTGACATCAAGTTCGGAAAGTCCCAATACTTAATAGTTATATAAAAAACTAACATTAACACTATCAGGAAGCGAAGCGCAAGCAGAACTCCAGACAGGAACAACAGTTAATTTGGTATAACCCGAAGTGAACGCAAGTTTTTACATAGCGCGTCATTATCTTCTGTCAAAGAAGTCGCACCACGCCATAAACATCATATCTGGTGTCTCGGTGTGCGGAGTAGCAATAGCAACCGCAGCACTCGTGTGCATCCTGTCCGTATTCAACGGATTTCAGGACATGGTGGCTGACCTCTTTACAAGTTTCGACCCAGAACTGAAGGTCATTCCTGTACAAGGCAAGTATATGGCTGCCGATGAGGAGGAACTTGAACAGCTGAGGAAGAATGAGGACATAGCCGTCTTGACGGAGGTGATAGAGGACAACGCACTCCTTACCGTCAACAACCGTCAGATGATGGTGACCGTAAAGGGTGTAGGAGACAATTTCCAGCAGCTGACAAATATTGATGATATTCTTGTCGGTGACGGAACATACGAATTGGAAGCAGATGTCATAGACTACGGAATATGTGGTCTTGCTCTTCTCAACCAGTTGGGAGTGACAGCAGATTGTCGTGCTCCGTTCTATCTCTATGCTCCACGTAAGGGTGAGGGAGTGGATATGACAGACCCTCTCGAGAATCTGAATCAGGAAGAACTGTTCTCGCCTAATGTGGCGTTCATGGTCAAGCAGAACAAGTATGACAGCAGTTATATTATCACGTCAATATCACTTGCACGAAGACTCTTTGAGAAGCAAGGCTATGTGACTGCGATAGAGCTGAAGCTCAAGGACGGCGTGAGCATCAGTCGGGCAAAGGCAGATATTGAAAAAGTGCTCGGAACAAAGTACAAGGTACTGGACAGATACGAGCAGCAGGAAGACACGTTCAAGATAATGAAGGTAGAAAAACTCATTTCGTATGTATTCCTCACATTCATCCTGCTCATAGCCTGCTTCAATATCATCGGTTCGCTCTCCATGCTTATCATAGACAAGAAACAGGATGTGATAACGCTACGCAACCTTGGTGCTTCGGACAGCATGATAAGGGGCATCTTCCTTTTTGAGGGAAGAATGATTTCGGTCATAGGTGCCGTAATAGGCATCACGCTCGGAGTAGGACTCTGCCTTGTGCAGCAATACTATAAGGTAGTGAAGTTTGGAAGTGACGAAGGTACATACATCATAGACACCTATCCTGTAAGCGTTCATGCTACGGATATTGTCCTTGTACTCGTGACTGTGATAGTAATCGGCTTCCTTGCAGTATGGTATCCTGTCAGACAGATGAGCAGAAAATACCTGTGATGAATTAAGAGTTAAGAATTAAGAATTAAGAGTTCTGAGATTTTTGACTTCCGAAAAAGAGAAAAAAATAATTAAAATAATATTAACTTTTTATTTACTAAACAATTGATCAAAATGAAAAAGAATTTTTATGTTTTGATTCCTGCAGCTGCATCTATGGTGCTTACAGGCTGTAGCAAGTTTGGCAATTTTACTGCTGACATGTTCAATGTCACTCCAACTCCACTTGAGTGCGTTGGTGGTCAGGTACCTGCAACAGTAAGTGCAAACATTCCAGCAAAGGTAATGCCTAAGAAGGGTATCATCACTTGTACTCCAGTTCTCCGTTACAACGGAACTGAGTCAGTAGGTGCTGGCAAGACGTTCCAGGGTGAGAAGATTCAGGGTAACAACACAGTTATCTCTTACAAGAATGGTGGTGCTTCAACAATGAAGATCAACTTCCCTTGGAAGGATGGTATGGAGAGCTCAGAGCTCTATATGACTTTCGTTGCTACAAAGAGCGGTAAGTCTGTTGAGCTTAACGACGTTAAGATTGACTGGGGTGTACAATGTACAGCTAACCTCGTTCGCAACACAGTTAAGTCTGCTAACACAGGTATGGCTGCTGACCAGTTCCAGCGTATCATCGCTAAGAAGCAGGAGGCACAGATTAAGTTCCTCATCGGTCAGGCTAACCTCCGTGGTTCAGAGCTTAACAGCAATAACATCAAGGAGTTCATCGCTCAGTTGAAGAACATCAAGGCTGACGAGAAGGGTCTCAAGCTCAACAATGTTGAGGTTAGCTCTTACGCTTCACCAGATGGTGCTTACGACCTCAACGATAAGCTCGCTGGCAACCGTGGTAAGAACTCTGAGTCTTACGTTAACCAGCAGCTCAAGAAGCAGAAGCTTTCTGGCGACGTTGATTCTAAGTACACAGCTGAGGACTGGGACGGTTTCAAGGAACTCGTTCAGCAGTCTAACCTCCAGGACAAGGATGTTATCCTCCGCGTTCTCTCTATGTACTCTGATCCAGAGCAGCGTGAGCAGGAGATCAAGAATATCTCTTCTGTTTACAAGGAGCTCGCAGACGCAGTTCTCCCAGAACTCCGTCGTTCACGTCTCACAATCAACTATGACGTAATCGGTCGTAGCGATGAGGAAATCCTTGCACAGTTCGGTGAGGATGCTTCTAAGCTTTCTGTAGAGGAGCTTCTCTACGCAGCTAACAAGCTCACTACTGATGCTGCTAAGAAGGAGGCTATCCTTAAGAAGACAACTGAGCTTTACGCTAATGACTACCGCGCTTACAACAACCTCGGTGAGCTCGCTTACAAGAAGGGTGACAACGCTAAGGCTACTGAGTACTTCAAGAAGGCTCTCTCTATCAACAAGAATGCTGCTGAGCCAAACGTAAACCTCGGTCTTATCGCTCTCCAGAGTGGCGACACAAAGACTGCTGAGTCTTACATCGCTAAGGGTACTTCTGCTAACAACTACGATGAGGCTCTTGGTCAGCTCTACATCGCTCAGGGTAAGTACTCACAGGCTACAGCTAAGCTTGCTGACTCTTACACTAACAGCGCAGCTCTTGCTTCAATCATGAACAAGGACTATGCTAAGGCTAAGGTTATCCTCAACAGCATCAAGAATGCTGACGCTACTACTTACTATCTTGCTGCTGTTCTCGGCGCTCGCACTAACTCTTCTTCAGAGGTTAAGTCTAACCTCCAGAAGGCTATTGCTGCTGACAAGTCTTACATCAAGAAGGCTGCTACAGACGCAGAGTTCAATAAGTATGCTGAGGTAGTTGCTGCTATCGCTAAGTAATAATGACGCACAATGACGAAAATTAAATCGTTAATGTATATCATGCCGCTGGTTGCCACACTCCTTATGGGGTGTGGTCCTGGCGGCTCTTCTTTTAGTATTGAAGGTAAGTTCTCTGATATGGCTGGAGGTGAATTGTATATGTACAACCTCTACAACAAGGACTCACGCTTTGATACCATTACCGTAAACGCAGGTAAATTCAGTTATGAAGGAGAGTGCAACGAGGCAACTCCTTATATGCTCGTATTCCCTAATGCCATGGAGCAGGTCATATTTGTTGCACCAGGCAAGGAAATAACTTATGAGGTTTCATCCACAGACCTGAAGAACTATGTGGTAAAGGGTACTGACGAGAACGAGGCTTTGAACGAGCTACGTCAATCCATGTCTGCTGACCCTACTCAATCGCAGAAGATAGTACGCAAGTATATTGAGGAAAACTCATCATCTGTAGTCGCATTATATTTGTTCGACCGCTACTATGTACAAAACAACAAGGTTACGAAGAAGGACATAAACAAAGTCCTTGGTATTCTGAAGAAGGCACAGCCAAAGAATGATTATCTTCTGAATATTGAGGGTAGATTGAAAGATACGGACAAGACTATGACTGGTAAGATAGTTCCAGATGTCACCCTTCGCAACTCTGCTGGAGAAAAATGTAAACTATGGGACAAGAAGAAGGACTGTAACACCATTATCTTCTTCTGGGCAAGTTGGACTAATGGTTACTATGACTTCCTTTGGAAAATTAGAGAGCATGCACGTGAACATCGCGACAGCCTCAAGAGCAGATATGTTGGTATATCGCTTGATGTAGAGACAAATCGCTTTGAGGGTGATTCAAGGACAGACGAAGGCATCGGCATCGAAGAGTATTGCGATGGGCTTGGACTCGAATCACCAGTGTTCAAGAAGCTTGGCATCCCATCCATTCCTTTCTATATCATCGTGGATAATAAGCACAAGATTATTGCCACAGGAAGAGAATCAGACCAACTTAAAAGTGACCTCAAGAAACACTTGAAGTAATAAATGACTCAAGTTTTAAAAGTAAACAGGAGTTAACTTCATGGAGTGAAGAGGGATAAACTTCTTTTTTTACTTCAAGTAAGTAAAGCATAAGCATAACTTATTGAATAACTTTAAAAACTAATATCCTAATGCTGTCACGAATACACACAGCTACATTGCAAGGACTGGAGGCCATCCCAATAAACGTGGAGGTTGATTCCTACATGTCCAACACACCGCAGACACGCTTCACCATAGTGGGGCTGCCAGATAGTGCTGTCAAGGAGAGCCAGGAACGAATACTTGCATCATTACGTTACAATGCATTTAAGGTTCCTGCCAAGAATATCGTGGTCAATCTTGCACCAGCTGATATTCGTAAGGAAGGTTCTGGCTTTGACCTTCCGATGGCAATAGGACTGCTTGAAGCAGAGGAAGTTATCCATAATACAGTCAATGAGAAATGTATGTTCGTCGGTGAGTTAGGACTCGATGGCTCAATTATGCCTATCAAGGGTGCTCTTCCGATAGCCATCAAGGCACGTGAGATAGGATACGACTCATTGTTTGTACCAGAAGCCAATGCACGTGAGGCAGCAGTAGTTGACAAGCTAAAGGTTTATGGAGCAAAAAGTCTGTATGATGTCATTCAGCATCTACAAGGCATATCATATATAGAACAGACTGTAGTAGATACACGACATGAGTTCTTCGAGAACGTCGATGTCTTCGACATGGATTTTGAGGAAGTGAAGGGGCAGGAAAATGTCAAGCGTGCCTTTGAGGTGGCAGCAGCTGGAGGTCATAACATAATCCTTATAGGGTCTCCTGGTTGTGGCAAGTCCATGATGGCAAAGCGTCTTCCAAGTATCTTACCGCCACTGTCACTAAGCGAAAGCCTTGAGACAACCAAGATACACAGTGTGGCTGGTAAACTGCAAAGGGATGCCTCACTCATATCACAAAGACCTTTCCGCGCTCCGCATCACACCATATCCGATGTGGCACTCGTAGGTGGTGGTACCACATTCATGCCAGGAGAGATATGTCTCGCACATAACGGAGTGCTCTTTCTTGACGAGCTACCAGAATTCTCAAGGACAGTGCTTGAGACCATGCGTCAACCGCTTGAAGATAGGATTATCACTATTTCACGTTCCAAGTACAACCTCACTCTTCCATGCTCATTCATGCTCGTGGCAAGTATGAACCCTTGCCCTTGCGGCTATCACCACCACCCTACGCACGCCTGTGTTTGTACTCCGGCACAGATACAGAAATATATGAACCGTATCAGCGGACCACTCATGGATCGTATCGATATACAAGTGGAGGTGGAAAGCGTAGGAATAGACGAGATGACAAATCTGCCAAAGGGAGAGTCAAGTACCAAGATAAGAGAAAGAGTCATCAAGGCACGCCAGATACAACAGGAACGCTTCAAGGAGCATCGTCTTATCCATTGCAATGCTCAGATGACATCATCGCTCATGCAAAAGTATGCCGCACTCGACTCTGAATGTACAACCGTCCTAAGAGACGCTATGAGACGTCTTAATCTCTCTGCACGTGCCTACGACCGCATAGTTAAGGTTGCACGTACCATAGCCGATTTAGACGGCTCAGAGAACATCCGTCGCTACCATATTGCCGAAGCCGTAGGCTATCGCAGTATGGACAGGGACAACTGGTTTGAATAAAACATTAACAACTATAACAATTATGAAAACAAAACAACTCTTAATCATGGCTTTTGTTGCCTTAGTACCTTTATTCACTCTTTCATCTTGTCAGTCAAGAGAGGAGAGAGTTATCAGCAGGATTGAGGCATTGTGTGACGAGATAGAGAACGACGATGACTTTGACAAAGACGACTTTGAGACATACACCGAAGAGTACAACGACATTGTCAGCGATGCAGAGGACTGCGAGTTCAATCCTGAACAACAGAAGAGACTCTCCAAGTCCGCTGGCAGACTTATGTCCGTAATGACAATGAAGATGACGGGCACAATGTTCGGCACAGCAGGTGACATACTTAATCAAGGTATGAACATGATGGGAGACTTCATGGAAGGCTTTGCAGACGGTTTCTCTGACGATATCGATGATGATATGGATGACATCGACGGTTCGCTGAATAAAATAGGGAAAAAATGAACAAGATAAGCAAGAAACTGAACAAACTCAATAGTTCGTTGGACGACATGGACGATGATGAATATATGGACGACGATGAATATGAGGAATAAATAATAGTCGAAAGACTAATCCCAAGCGTAAGGGTCTTAGGATATTACGTGAATAAAAATACTAACACTAACTATATGATAAAAAGATTATTTATTATTGCTTCTGTAATCTTAACAATGGGGCTCACACTTTCGTCGTGTTGTTCACGAGAAGAGAGGGTGATAAATCGACTTGAATCACTCTGTGAGGAGATAGAAGAGATCGATATGTTTGACGAAGAAGCATACGAAAAGTACAAGGAAGAATTAAAAGACATTCAGAAAGACGCAGAGGACTGCAAGTTCTCTCAAGAACAGCAAGCCAAACTTATACGTCTCAGCGGACGTTTCGTATCAAGCATAGCAACCAAGTTACCAATGGCATTGATGAACAACCTCGGTAATGGTTCATCAGTCATCAAAGATGTTGTAGGCGTGATTGACAGTATGATTGGCACATTCAGTTCCACTCCTAACACACAGGCTACGAAAGAACGCACCATAACTCCAAAAGAAATGGAAGAATCACTCGACGAGTTAAACGATGCACTCCGTAACTCAACAAGATAAAAGATGATAAAACGGCGTTTGAAATATGTTCAGACGTCGTTTTCTTCTTATTCTATCACAAACGTGGTGTGATAACCACTTACTGGTGTATCCGCAAGACGTAGGTTCATGCCTTGACGCATGATAATCTGTCGTGAGAGAGCAAGACCGATGCCAGAACCGTTGCTCTTGGTAGTGAAGAATGGGATGAAAATCTCACGTCGTGCTCCTGCTGGTATTGGAACGCCATTATTACTTATGTATAGTGCGTTGTTCCAACGTATGTCCATATTCTTTGCTCCTGCCTCTATAGCATTCTTGGTTATGTTGATAAGGACCTGACGGATGAGGTTCTCGTCTGCATGTATCGTTGTTTCGGAAGGAATACTGATATTCCATCCTATGTCCTTGTATAACAGTTTCAGACTGTTGATTAAATCGATAAGAACAATGTCCGTAGGTACAGGTTCCTGCAACTGTGTGAACTTGCGATAGCTGTCAACGAAAGTTGACAATCCACGTGTGGTGTCGTAGATGGTACGTATGCCTTCCTCGTATGGTGTACCCTTGATTTGTGGATTGTTAAGATAGGCCTGACTGATGCTGCATATTGGTGTTGTAGCATTCATTATCTCGTGTGTGAGTACTCGTGTCAGTTTCTGCCATGACTCCACCTCGTTTTGTGCCACCAGACTACTTATGTCCTTGCCGAGGTCATTGAGGGCTTCTTGTAGGGCACGCTCGCCAAAGAAGAGTCCCTTGACAGGGAGATGGAATGTGAAGTCATGATTACGTATAGCCTCACGCATCAGATATGCCCTATCTCTCAGAATGGTCTGATGATGATAGAAGCAAATGGCAAGAATAACTATGACTATGGAGATAATGATGTATAGCATGTGAGCGTGAGTTTGTGTGGATGTATAATGTAATGTACTTCCCTTGGTTATTTCTTTATTTTGGCGTACAACGTCTGCCTTGTTATGCCGAGTAGTTCGGCAGCTTTACTGACATTTCCGTGGCACTTATCAACAACCTTGCGTATATGCTCTGACTCCATCTGGTTTAGAGGTACAACCTTATGGTTTTTATCCACAGCGTCCCTGAGCACTCTGATGAGTTCATCATTGTCCCAAGGCTTGGCAATAAAATCCATTGCACCTATCTTCATGCCCTTGACTGCAAGTTTTACATCTGCGTATGCTGTTACAAGTACCACAGGAATATTGGGATGATGATGCACGATAGTCTGTAGCCAGAACAAACCGTCCTGACCTGTATTGACTCCAAGTGAGAAGTTCATGTCGAGTAGTACCACATCTACTTTCTCCTGTTGTAGAGTGGATATGATATTGTCAGGTGTTGAGAGTGTGATTATACGCTCAAACACATCTGCAAGACAAATCTTGACTGCGGTAAGGATGCCTGGGTTATCATCTACCACGAGTATTGTTCCGTAATTATTCATGTCGCAAAGTTAGTCATTGTTTGCTGATAAACGATGATAAAATGTGTATAATCATGCTGTGGCAGTAGTATAGTGTATGATTTTCATACAATATGCTGTATGATATTCATACAAACGACTTTTCAGATACATAAAAGTGATGCATGACTCAGGATAATGGACTACATTTGCATTGTCAAAAATAAAACAAGACAATAGATGATACGTAAGTTAACAATCATAATGACATTCATGTTGCTTTGCGGTGATGCCTCAAGTCAGGACAAATGGACGGTGGAACGATGTATGCGGTATGCCGTCACGCATAACCATGATGTACGTAACTCGTCCATGACACTTGACGACTACCGCAACGACAGTACTGCTGCCATTGGAGCACTTCTTCCATCAGTGGAAGGAAGCGTAGGAGCACGTTTCAATTATGGTCGTTCTACTGACCCTGAGACCAACATAACAACGGACATCAATACCTTTAATAACAGTTATGAACTATATGCTTCGCTTCCTCTGTTTGATGGCCTTAAACGTTACAATGATTTGCGAGCGGCACGTGCCAGTGTACTCATGGGACGTTATGGATTGCAGGCACAACGGGATGCTGTTGCACAGAGAGTATTCAAGGCTTTCGTTGATGTACTTTACTACCGTGGTACTCTTGCATACGCCAAGGAAAAACGTGAAGAGAGCCGAATGTTACTTAATCGCACCAAGGTGATGACGGAGATTGGTACAAAAGGCGATGCCGATGTGGCACAGATGGATGCTGTATATGCCTCTGATGACTATGAGGTGGTACGACAACAAGGACTCCTTACTACGGCATTCAACCAGTTGAAACAACAGATGAATTATCCCGCAGGGGATGTTCTTGATATTGATACAGTCATAGCGGATGATACGAAACCTTTGCTTGACGAAGCAGACAATATATATAGTATAGCGAAGGATGTCAATCCAGACATAAAGATTTTGGAACTATCGTTGAAAGCATCTAAGTTTCAGTATCGTTCAAGTATAGGCGCACTCGTTCCTTCCATAAGCATAGGCGCAGGAATATATACAAATTATTCAAGTCAATTGGGCAGTAAGGCTGAAACATTCGGTACTCAGTTTCGCAATCATGTCGGAAAGTACATCTATGCCTCGCTTTATGTCCCGATATTTGACG
>CAMOVB010000011.1:0-29981 GCA_946626925.1 uncultured Prevotellaceae bacterium | reverse complement strand
CCACTGGTAATAAAGAGGTTGGACATGGATAGGTCGTGTTTAGCGGACAGTAATAATTGGGTATCTTGGAACAGTAAGCATTAGCAGGGGAATTTTAAGAACAATGAGGACTCTTTGAGGAGGAAGGAGAGACAAAAGCCGTTATTCAAAAGGCTATAAATAGTGGCTGTAAAATACAGCATAACTTTTCGAACAAAAAAAAGAGCACCCCAAAGGGGCACTCCAAAAACTTTTATCATTGTGAAAATAAATCTCTGTTATGCAAACTTAGAGAAATCAACCTTACGCATATCACCTTCCTTGACAAATGCCTCGTGGAGAGAGAGAGCCGCACCAAGATTATGCCAAGACTGACCCTTCTGGCTTATCTTGAGGTAATCCCAGAGAAGCTGCTTGTAATCCGGATGAGCACAATTCTCAATGATAGCGTGAGTACGCTGGATAGGGCTCTTGCCACGAAGGTCTGCAACACCCTGCTCCGTCACGATGATGTTGACATCATGCTCCGTATGGTCGATGTGTGAACAGAATGGCACAATAGAAGAAATGCAGCCACCCTTTGCCACTGATGAGCAAGTGAAGATAGAGAGGAACGCATTACGCTCAAAGTCACCAGAGCCACCAATACCGTTCATCATCTTAGTACCACAAATCTGAGTAGAGTTCGCATGACCATAGAGATCACACTCAATAGCAGTATTGATTGCAATAAGTCCGAGACGGCGGATAACCTCTGGACTGTTTGAAATCTCTGACTGACGAAGGACAAGCTTGTCGCGGAAGAAATCCATGTTGTCGTACATATCCGTGAGAACATCGTTTGTCACAGTGAGCGAACAAGTAGAAGCACACTTAACACGCTCCTTGTACATCAAGTCAACGATGGCATTCTGGAGAACCTCTGTATATACCTCGAACGCTGGCATATCTGGATTGCTACCGAGAGCACCAAGGATAGCGTTGGCTGTAGTACCCACACCACTCTGGAATGGGAGGAAGCCAGGAGGTATGATTCCCTTCTTATGTTCACCCATAAGGAAGTTAGCCACGTTCTCACCAATCTTGTCTGTCACAGGGTCAGCATCCTTGAAAGCACGTGCCTCGTCTGGAATATTGCACTCGACAACTCCAACAACTTTGTTTGGGTCAATCTGGAGATATGGAGTACCGATACGATCAGTGACCTTTGATATCAAGATAGGTTCACGCATAGGTGGGTCCTTTGGTTCATACACGTCATGAATACCTATTGACTTAGGACTATGGAATGAGTTAAGCTCAAGGATGATACCCTTCTTTGCAAGACGTGCAACAGTAGGAGCAATACCACCCGCAGCAGTAAGATAGACCTTACCATCATTATCTATGGCACAGACCTCAAGAATTGCCCAATCCACTTCGCCAAGGAAACCATAGCGAAGTTCCTGAGCCATCTGGCTAAGGTGGATATCGTTGTAAGCAATCTCACCTGCATTAACCTTGCTGCGGAATACTGCGTTAGTAGTGTAAGGAGCACGATACCTAATTGCCTTCTCTTCTGCAAGCATGCCATCACAAGACATTCCTGTAGATGCACCAGTGAAGATACCAATTTGGTAAGGACGACCTGCCTCATGCTCTGCATGAGCTATCTTTGCGATTTCCGCTGTTGTAGCCTTTGGTGTACCGGCAGGAGTAAATCCTGAGAGTCCGATATTATCACCATTCTTGATAAGTGCAGCTGCTTCTGCTGCCGTAATTCTTGTAAATGCCATATCTTATTTATGTGTTATTTTACTTCATCGAAGTCAATGTCAACATCAAGTTCACGCTTGTCTGATGGAGTATAGACAACCTTGTTGGCTCCACTTGTAAACTTGATAAGCTCAGGATGTTCCTTAGCAAACGTGTCAATGTGTCTCACGCGCTTCTCTTCGAGAATCTCGTTAACAGCAATAAGGATACCCGTCTCCTCAACATCTCCGAAACCATCGTTGATGGCAGTTCCAAACATCTTCATTGTAGGAGAGAGTCCCATGTACGCATTGACGAGTGGAGGAATATTGAAGCCGAACGAACGTACCTCTCGATTAAGAATCTTAAAATCCTTTTTAAGTTCGTCCTCAGTAAATATCTTAGCAAGTTCTTCCTCTGGATGGTCAAGTTTGAGCGGACACATAGGAATAACAAGGTTCTCCTTGTCACCAAAGTGTTTCTGGAGGAAATAGAGAATCATATCACGACTCTTGCGGTGGAAGGATGGATACATGGTCATCTTGCCGAAGTAGTATTTACAGTTAGGCATGATGACGGTGAGTGCTCCAAGACCATCCCACAGGTTATCAAGCGCAAAGATAGCCTTACTTCCAGCACGTGTTGATTGATATTCGAGTGTCACGAATGAACGTCCAAGTTCAATGGTGTAAGGAAGATATTCCTTAATGAACTTGTCAGAGAACTTGAACATATGGGATGTTGCAAGGATAGGTTGCCCATCCTTATCAAACTTAATGTCTGGACCCAAGATATAACGATATCCGCCAATGATATCTTCTGCTTCTGGA
This sequence comes from uncultured Prevotellaceae bacterium, assembly GCA_946626925.1. GTDB lineage: Bacteria > Bacteroidota > Bacteroidia > Bacteroidales > Bacteroidaceae > Minthosoma. The sequence goes on along the minus strand of CAMOVB010000011.1, from coordinate 27,438 downwards.
TTCCATACAATAAGCTGCTTGTATGGTTCGTCCATCGTATCGAACTCATCAAGGTCAAGTGATTTGCCCGTTCCACCTCCGGCAGCACGGAATGCAATCTCACGCAGACGTCCAATCTCACGAAGGATGTTTGGAGAGTCCTGCCAAGTACATATATAAATCTCGTTGTTGCTTCTGTTAGTGAAACGAAGACGTTTCTCTTCTGTTAATTCTGCCTTGATGACCTCCTTAGGTATCGGCGCTATTATATCTTCTACCATTTAAAGTGATTTATTTCTATTTGCAATAAAAACAAGTGCAAACTTAGCATTTCTTTTTTGAAATACAAACATTTTTGCCCATCTTTTATATCGTATGTGCAATTTTGGCTTTTACAAGCGAGCAAAAATAGCTATTTGCTTTGTCCACAAAATATATTGTGACATTTTTTACGGTGTTCACGACTTGCACCAAACATTATGTCCGTGTCACATTATTGTTTTACCTTCTCAAGGTAAAGCACACTTTCAGGTCCCATGTTAAATATGAGGTCAATAATGCTTAGGTTAGGCACAAAGCCATGCTTATGGGCAAAGACCTGATAGTAGTCGGGGAAGTGGGCTTCAGAGTGCTGGACAGGCGAGCCCTTTTCCGTATTTATCAGGAACTCTTCCGTACGGTTTATCTTTGCATCTATGTCCATAAGCTCACAGCACTTGAGGATGAGTGCCTCGTTGAAATCCATTAGATACTTCCATTTCCTTTCATAGAAAGGGCGAAAATCATCTTGTAAGTATTCAAAGAAAGGGCTGTTGAAGTACGTTGTCTCGAGTGCACTCCAATGCTGATGTTGCCAATCAAGGTGATATGAAATCATGACGTCCTTCATCAGACATTTACCTCCAGCACCAAAATTTTCCTTATCCACAGGTATTGTGAGGTTGAGAGCACCATTTGGCGAGTCGATTGTGCATCTGTTCCTTATGGTTTGCTTGTGAAAGTTCTCCCATTGTTCAATACAAATTGGTTCGCCCTTAGCAATAGGAGCGAACCAACTTATTGGAGGTAGATATGATGTAGTAAGTATCATATTTATTTCTATAGTAGTAAATAGGAGTAAAAAGTATTAGGAAGGAGTAAAAGGACGAATGATTGTTCGTTGTTTATTCTTGAGAAATTATCTTTCGCGAAAAAACCAAAACCGACGAACTCATAATCCTATAAAGTAAAATATATTTTTCACTTTCACTCTTCACTTTTCACTTACTTAATGTCAGCCACCCACTTGAATATTCTATTCCAGCGGACACGACTGCTTGGGTTTGCATCTGGGCTTAAACTGAGCCAGATAAAGAGAGGCTTACCTACGATATGATCCTCAGGAACGAATCCCCAATAACGACTGTCGGCCGAGTTATGACGGTTGTCACCCATCATCCAGTAGTAATCCATCTTGAATGTGTAGCTTGTGGCAAGTTCTCCGTTGATGTAAATCTTGTCACCATCCACACGGAGGTCGTTACCCTCGTACGTGCGGATTGGACGTTCGTAGATGGCTATGTTCTCCGCATCAAGCTTGAGTGTCATGCCCTTTGCAGGGATAATGATCGGGCCATAGTTGTCGCAAGTCCATCCGTAGTCATGATTCAATGGATAGACGGCAGCAAATCTCAAGTGATTATACGGAGTGTCATCCATGAAGTTATTATCCAAGACTGGGACGATGCTATCCGTCAATCCCGACGCCTTCAATCCTTCAAGAGCCCTCTTTGTGAGAGGCATACAGCCGTATTTAGCTCTAGCAGCCCTATCCTCGTCACTTATGCCAAGCTCATTGCATAGGTCATCGGTAAGATACATACCATTCTTGAAACTCACGATGTAGTTGAACTGCACGTTCTCTGGCTGAGGCATTGCCTTGCCATTGGTATAGATGACCTTGTTTTTTATCTCAAACTTCTGACCAGGAAGACCAACGCATCGCTTCACATAGTTCTCACGACGATCTGTAGGTCGCACCTTAATCTCGCCATAGAGTGATGCATTTGCCTCTATGATGCTCTTTCCAGCCGAATACAAGAGGTCATAAGTGTTACGCTGCTCCTGTACGGTAAGTTTACGGAAGTCCGGTATTTCCTGTCCGCTCTTGTCTAAGTATTCGACAGCAGCACTTACACAAGCGTTATAGAACGTCGTTGGATCTTCCACTGCCACCGTGTCACCTGCAGGGAAGTTGAACACGACGATATCTCCCTGTTCAACCTTACCAAGCCCCTTGACTCTGCGGTACTTCCATTGTGGCCACTCGATGTAGCTCTTGCATCCGAACAAAGGCATTGTGTGCTGAGTAAGTGGCATAGTGAGAGGTGTCTGAGGAATACGAGGACCGTAGCTAATCTTGCTGACGAGTAGGTAGTCGCCAGTCATAAGGCTCTTTTCCAAAGACGAGCTTGGAATCTGATAGTTCTGAAAAAAGAACTGATTGAAGAAATATACCGCCACAAGCGCAAACACTATGGCATCAACCCACGACATTATGGTACGGCTGACATCGCTCTCCAAGTCTTTCCACCATGACCAACGTATCTTCCGAGTAATATAAACGTCGAAGATGAAAGGAAGGACGATAAGTCCTAACCATGACTCTACCCAAATAAGGAAGAGAAGATACAGTACCGTGACGATGGTGAACTTTGTCCATCTTACCCATGGCTTTTCAGGCTCTTCGCCTCTATTGCCACGGGCTTGCGTATTTCTGAAATTGTTGTAGTCAAATGCCATACTTTTGTTCAGATAGTTAGAGATACTATTAATACCCTATTTTTATATATAAGTAGGTGTGCAAAATTATTTTTATAATGATTGTATTGATTAATGATGTAGGTTCAGCGCATAAAATAAATGAGTGTAGTGACTCCTACTCGATTGTTTTTAGGCGTTGAAGATGCGCAGTAGGCGGTGCAAGGATTGTAAAAATAATTATGCACACCTACTCATGTCAGATGTTAGAACTTAAACATATCATCTATTGTAAGCAATCCACTATTCTTTGCTGTAAACTCGGCAGCAATAACAGCACCGAGAGCAAAGCCCTGACGTGAATGAGCGTCATGGGTAATGGTAATCTTATCCGCTTCGCTGTCGTAAGTGACAGTATGGATTCCCGGAACTTCGTCACGACGGATAGAGCTGATAGGGAGGAGGTCATCGGCTACATTGTCTGTACCTTCCACAGAGCCATCAGGATTCTGCAGATAACCCATTGTCCATTCCTTCTTACGGTCAAGACGCTCAACGATTTGCTCGGCAAGCGTAATGCCTGTTCCTGATGGATGATCAAGCTTATGAATATGGTGAGTTTCCTCCATCTTGACATCGTATTGTGGAAAGCCATTCATAATGTTAGCCAAGTACTTATTTACAGCTGAGAAAATAGCCACTCCGATGGAGAAGTTACTTGCCCAGAAGAGTGTCTTACCGCCATCCTTACAAGCCTTGCGCACCTCATCGCCATGCTCCTTGAGCCATCCTGTCGAACCACTCACCACTTTCACGCCAGCCTTCCAGCACTTAAGATAGTTGCCGTATGCCACGTGTGGGGCAGTAAACTCAATTGCAACATCAGCACTGGCAAAGGCAGGTGACTCAAAGTCCTGCTGGTTGTCAATATCGATGATGCTTACTATTTCGTGTCCACGACTGAGGGCAATCTGCTCAATCATCTTACCCATCTTACCGTATCCAATGAGTGCAATTTTCATATTTCTATTTATGTAATTTTGTGGTTCGCTAAGAAAAAAAGAAATTTAATGGTGCAAAGATAAACATTTAGAAATAATAAAATTGTCATGTTTTACACTTTTTTGCACATAATACATCATAAAAGCCACATTTTGTTATTAATTAACTGTTGTAATAGTCGAAAAAATAGTATTTTTGCCAACAAGAGACGACATTTATAAAAATATGATGGAAGAAGTTTTACATTATGTATGGAAGCATAAAATACTGCCATTGAAAGACCTTAAAACGACTGATGACAAACCAGTAGAGGTACTCAATCCAGGTATGCTCAACCATGATGCAGGCCCTGACTTCATAGGGGCAAAGGTTAAAATTGACGGTTTACTATGGGCAGGGAATGTAGAAATACACCTTCGCACAAGCGATTGGTATCGTCATGGGCATGATTACAATCCTGCCTATGACAGCATCATCCTGCATGTTGCGTCGCAGGTGGATGCCCCCCTAAATTATCCAAGCGGAGAAAACGTACCACAGATAGAAATAGAAGTGCCCAACTATATCCTTGCCAACTATGAACAACTCATCCATGCCGACACCTATCCTCCATGCAAGGAAATACTTGTAAATCTCCCAAACATAAAGATTCACAACTGGCTCACAGCACTACAGGTCGAACGACTTGAAATGCGAACATGTCAGATTATGGAACGACGTGAACGACTTGACAAGAGTTGGGAAGACACCCTATTCGTAACCATTGCTCGTAGCTTCGGCTTTGGTAAAAATGGTGACGCCTTCGAGATGTGGGCAAACAACATACCTACAAATGCTTTGAGCAAGCATCGAGACAACCTGTTTCAGATTAAGGCTTTCTTCTTCGGTCAGGCAGGAATGCTTGACAACAAAGGCATTCCAAACATCATGGAAGCAGAATACAATCGTTTGTGCAAGGAATATGCATACTTAAAGACAAAATTCTCACTTACTCCCATTGAACGTAGTACCTGGCAATATCTGCGCCTACGTCCACAAAACTTTCCACACGTGCGCATCCTTCAACTCGCTCATCTATATTACGACGACTCCTTTGCCTTCTCCAAAGTGTTGAATGCAGAAACTGAGGAGGATTTTCACAAATTGTTCGACACACAGAGCGGTGACTTCAACCTATCAAAGGCATCAAGAGCTTCATTGCTGATTAACTGCGTAGCTCCATTGATCTTTGCCTATGGTACATACCGAAACGACGAATCACTTCGCGAACGAGCCATCCACCTACTCGAGGCATTGCCAGCTGAAGACAATCGAATTGTACGTGACTGGGCTGATGCAGGAGTCGTAGCAGAACATTCTGCTGATACCCAAGCTCTGATTCATCTATGCAAACAATATTGCGAAAAACATGAATGTATCCGCTGTCGCTTTGGTCACGAATATCTCCGCCACACCCCTGATTGGTTAAGAGAGAAGGAATGAAAATGAACTCATTGAACACTCAATTATAAACACAGATAGAGAAGTGTAATCGCCATCACAATCGATTACACTTCTCTAATTCATACATTATATATACCAATGACATCAGCACATAAACCAAACATACAGATATTACCAGAGACTACCCCATCCTTTATTACCTCGTTGATTTCCATTACGAGAAGAATTACGGTATTCATAATAATATCCATCACGCTGGCGTGCTCCACCCCAGTCATCGTCATCTCCCAACCCTTCTTGTGAAGAACTTATGAACTCAAGAGTTCCGAGTTCTATTTTCTCCACTTCAGGGACTATATATAATTTCTTCATCATATCAAACTATATTCTCCTTATTTCACATATATCTTGCGACGTGTACCATCTGAATAGAGGACGATATTTAGTCCATTCTGCGGTTTATCATAACATACGCCCTGTACGTCATAATAGCCAACTACAACAGCATCATCAACAGCTATTTCATTTACCGCATCAAATACGTTATCAAAGTCCACATACAATACTGAAGGACGGACATTATTCAATTCCCCCTTACCACGATACACAAAAGCTCTGAATGCACCAATATTGAACCAATGGTTTCCTCTAACCAACGAATTGTTATCCGTCTTTACATAATAACAAACATCAGCACTCAATCCATCAGAATTCTTAGTGCCATCAACAGCGACTCCTGTCTTACCAATAACATATTTATACTGATAAGTTCCATACATCGTAAGGTCATCATTTTCTGGCTTAGGAGTCTGTAGTTCTGATGTTTTATGTATAAGAGAATTGTTCTCATTTACACTTATTGTACCATTGGCAACACCATCATACAGAACCGGAGTATTGGCTGGTAAAACACTACCAGAATTACTCTTATACTCTGATATTATCAATTTGCCAAAAGATGGATTTGCATCCCAATCAATACTTTCTGGCTTATAGAACTTATTAATTCCAGTTGGCAACTTAGTAAGATCAAACGGCAAGCACAAAGTACCTGTGCTAATCTTATTGTCTCGAGAATAACTAACATTTGCTGCCGTAAACTCATACGGAACATGCATGGTCATCCTATCAGTGATAACAAGATTATTACAAGAATAAGTTCCGTCAGGATTCTTTCTAACAATATTAGAAGAACCTGTTACGATATAGTTACTCTTATCACCATCATTAGCATCATAAACTCCATCATAATCTGTATAGAACAGAATATTGTTACGAGAACCATCTTTACCTTGCCATCCTTCTTCAGTCACATTCAAGTTTTCACTCAAAATAAAGTTATCCTTGTATGCATATATAGTACCAAGTTTTTCTTTTGCCTTTGAAATAACATCTTTAACAGACGTACTCAAATCTTCAAACTTATCCCAATCACCATATACTGTAAGCTCCGTAGAGTCACTATTTAACTTGAGCTTACCACTGACATTACCACAGAAATAAAGTTTGAAGTTATCAAATGCTATAGAACCAGAAGTCTGTTGAATACCTATTGTCAAATCCTGAGTCTTATCTAATTCAATATAATGTTCTGTCACAAAAGTATTTAAAATTCTATTATTATAATTATTAACAGACAATTCAACAGGATCGGCTCCATCAGCACTCATAAACAATCTATAACCAGTATCATCCTTTCTTGCACGTAAATCAACGGCTAGTTTATATTTACCCGCAGGAACATTCTTGACAACTTGCGACAAAGTTACATTACGACTTTTATCTTGATACAAAAACTCTGCAATAGAAGCCATACGCTCAGATGTATTCGTTCCAACAGAAACACCCGCCCAAGTTAACCAAGCATCATATTTTGTCCAACCAATCTTGTCTCCAAGACCAGCATTCTGGATATAGAAACTCACATCCAACGGCATCTTTTCTGAACCACGCGTGGTCATAGAAGCAATCATAAGATTCTTCATATCCGATGCTTTCTGCTCAAGTATCAACTTTGAAGCCATAGGACTTGTCCACACGGCATCAAGCTTATCCATAGCCTCTTCAAGACCAGCAACAGCATATTCACCAGATAAATCTCTATGATTTACTTTTGCAGCACGAAGAACACGCCACATATTAGTTCGAGTTGCAGATGCAAGAGTTGTGAACACACGGTCCTTCTGATACTGACCAGCCTCATAGAAAGACCAGCGAGTACATCTTGGTTCTTTATCATCACCAAAACCTATATATGCATAATTCTTAGCATCACCTGTACTTTCAAACACTCGACCATTTACATCAGAAATTTCATAAATGTAATTATGCTCTGCAGACGTTGATGCTTTTTTAATAATCCACTCATATGCAGTTAGTGAATTTGGTACGACATAACTAATATCATTATTGTCATTAGGTTTGATATAACGTTTTATGTCATTATTATCCTTAGTATAGATATAGAATCTATCTGGCTTACCGGCAACTGGTTCAATATAATATTTCTTACCAAGCTGCTTTAACTGGCTCAAGCCATTTTCATCATTAAGATACTTACCCGCATCAACATTATAGATGTAACGCTCTACAGGTTCGGAAAGTTTAGAAAGATCCTGCGCAGCCTCACCAAGATAATACAACTCGAAGTTATCAATCATAGCAAATTCTCCGCTTTCAAGTTCGCCTCGAACACCAATTATAATAGTGTTTGAGAGAATCTTGAACTCAATTTCTTTCTTAAACTCGCCAGGCTTATGAGCATTCAAGGCATCTGTTGACAAATTGTCTATCTCAGCCATGGTTTTATTGCCAGTAAACCAATATGCAGCATATCTATGCTCCTTTATTTTATTATCCGTCTCTTTTGCATCAGCATAGCCATTGACCTTATTGAGTTCACACAATTCAAGGTCACCATACTCGTTTGCTGCATACAAAATAGCACCTCCATCAGCATTCGTATAACCATGAACAGACAAACGATACAAACCAGCTGGCAGATTGTCAATATTGACTTTCTGCGTCAGATTATATGCTGTTTTTGTATTTGAAAGACCCCTAACTTTAACATTATAGTCATACTTGTTACTCTTCGTATCTCCTGAAGGATTCTCGGAACCAATTGAGATATTAAAATTACCATAATCTTTATTATTTGAATTATGATCATTATTTCCGAGCGTAATAGGTAAACTATTTCCATTAAACTGCCATGAAGTCTTTCCTGTATTATTACGTCCGAAACTTGGGTCTGTTATAAAGAATGTTGCATCCATAGGATTCTCATAAGTAGCATCCTGAAGCTCCTTGATACGTTGAGTCTTTGTAACAATTTCCCATATAGCACTTTCTTCGCCTGTTGGGGCAGAAGAAACATCCAAAAGTGACAATGAATTATCATTATCCTTAATCATATATCCCTTTAATCCAGTTTGTTCAGAACCAGAAATATTTGTACTGGCCTTATGAGAATACATCCAATACTCATACGATTCTTCATCATTTGGATTCACCTTCTGGAACGTAAACTGAGATACTGCATGGTCAAAATGAAGACCATCAAACATAGAGCCATGTCCGCCATTACTCTGATACAAAGGATTCTTGATAGAATACTTTCCATCATTAAGTTTAGTCAGTTCCATAGCAAAACCGTGTTTACTCAATATTGGGTCAGTTCCCCATTTATTACCACCAGCCTCAAGATACATATACTCTGGTGACATATCAGTACCATAATTCTTATTCGTACGTATGAAATAAGTTCCATCTGCCAATGCAGAAGCAAGAACTTCGCTCACACCCATATATTGAAGAGTAAAATGGTCGAACTTAACAATATATGATGCATTAGTATCATCATCATCCTCTGAATTCTTCTTGTGCGTATAATTGGTCAAATCAATACCAACGTCAATAGAAGAACCATCTTTCTCAACATATATCGGTACATAAACAACGTGAGTTATCGGGTCTGCCGCTGACAACTCTTCATTAATAGTATCATTATTACAAGCAACATACAAGATCGCATTTGAGCCAGCACACGTAGATGACACACCTAAAAGATAATATCCACGTGTCACATTTTTAATAGTCTGTGACATCTTTGTCTTAGGTTGCTCAGAATTACGATATTCAAAATATACCTTTCCATCAAGAGCTGCAAACTTATGTTCAACTGTATCAGAGACGGAAATTTCATTTTCAGTATTAATATTCCAGCCAAAATGTTTGAACGTATCCAATTCACCCATTGCATCTGGATTCTTCAAGAGTAATGACACATCAGTAGGAGTCATAATATTGGCTGTATATAAGATGTTATACTTCTTAGTATAATAATCTGTACGCTTGATGGCATAAATCTTGTAAAATCCTGCTTCCTGCTTCTTGACCATCTTGACGTCAGCAATGGAATTACTCCAACGACCAAGGTAACGACCATTTATGGTCGCTGACTTTATTTGCCAATTATTATAATTACTATTCTTCTCTGTATATCTTTCGAGTTCAACAACAGCCTTTTCTATTCTTTGTTTTGTCTCGTCGCCGAAACGGAAGTATGGTGAAGCCTCATCTGCCAGCATCATACGTTCACGAGAAGATGCATTAACAATGACATACTTACCATCTGACTCCTTATAGAACTCCCATAACTGAGAAAGTTCATTTATAGGACTATCTGTTTTTGTCAACGTAGTGTATGACATAGTCTTGAATCTGCTACCCTGATACTCATTCGTACCTGGTGCAAGAGCAAGACAATTGAATTTATCATTTTCTACCTTACCACCCCATATAGCAAAGAGATAATCATCTGGATTTTGGAGTGCAGCATCTGTAGTTGCCGTCACCTCAACCCATGGTGTTTGCATGCTCGCAGGTGTACCACTCCATGTAGTCGCAGGAGTATATACAGGAGTAACTTCACCATAGAAGTACAACTCCACATTATCAAAGAAAGCCTTAGTATTTCTTTCTTCACCTCTGAAACCAATCACAAGAGTGTTGTTCGTAATATCAACTTCAACGTATTTACGGTATGCACCAATAGTAGCATCCTTGAAGAAGTTATTATAAGCATCTATTACATTGGAAAGAGCCTTATTACTTCCATAATTATCATTAAAAGATGTTTGTTCAAGATAAGATTCACCATCCGAAGCATACATCCACAAACCATTTGTCTGGGTTGTAATACCAGATGCAATAATCTTATAGTGACCATTAGGAACATCCTTAATAATTTGATAGACATCAAATGAAGTATCTCCGTCTGATGTTTCCGTATTATCTACAATAACATTGTTATTTCGAACTTTTCCAAATCCAGGATCCGGATTTTGTATTTTAAAACCATTTATAACCTTAACATCTTCATCTTCCTGTGGAAGTACATCGTCAGCATCAGGACCTATTTTCCAAGCAGATTTACGTCTGTCATATTGGCTGAAATTTGGATCCTTTATTAAGAATGTAGCATCAACAGGATTATTCTTTGTTGCATTTTCAAGTTCCCTTATACGCTGATACTTTGGTACAATTTCAAAATACTCTTCTGATGAAGTGAACTTCAAATTAGGTCCATATCCATCATATTCATTAGAAGGATTGTAAGAAATATTTTGTCCTTTCGAAACAGAATATATTACGTATTGGAAAGGATAATCCACACCTCTTGGCACAAAATACCATTTTGAATCTCCTGGTTGTTTATCATTATAGAGCCCCTCGCTACTAAGATAATGATTTTCTTTATTTGCTTGAGATGCTTGATTCTTTCCGATCTTTGAATCCAAGTGGTACACAGGATATCCATTAGAAGAAGTACCTGTAGATACAAAAGTATAATCTATACCATGATCCGCAAATACAGCAGCAGTACCATACTTTGTACCACCAGACTCAAGATAACGATATTCTGGCTGTGCATCCGTACCGATATTCTTACGGATATAGTACTCTTCACCAGCTATCAATGGCTCAACATAGAGGGTACTTTCATCACCATAATATGTGAGTCTGAAGTTGTCAAACTTAATAGGACTACCTCCTGTACAGTCTATACCATAAGTAATGTCATCACCATCGTTTTCTACTTCAAACTCAAGTTCAACAGTTTTACCATTTAACTGAGTCAAAGGCACAGATGTTGAAACATTTGTCGTTTGGTTCAAAACGTACAAGCTACCATTTGAAGCGTACAAAGGATCTGCATCAACACTAATTATATATTTACCCTTCAAGAGGTTAGAAAGCGTCTGAGACAACTTAGATGTACCATTACCCCAATATACGAAATAGCTCTTTCCGTTGATGGCATCATAGTTATTCGAGTTATCCGCAAAGAAATTACCGCTAACAGACGCATCCCAAGCAGGTATGCCTGTCGTCACGCTTCTACTTGTACCCGCACCATCAGGGTTTGAGAGAAGCAAAGACACATCCTGTGGAGCATACTTAGACGCAATGTATTTAGCTCTCTGTATGTCCATTACATAATATTGACGTGGGATGGCATAAATCTTGTGGTAACCCTTCTTAGAGTTATCAATAGTCACATCAGCACAACTATTATCCAAACGATGCAAATATCCCTGAGGTGTACTAATCACCCAATTACTCTTAGCGGCACGTTCAATAGTAACTGATGCCTTTGCAACATCAAGTACCGTAGCATCATCGTAGCGGAAGAAGGTAGTACCATCCTCCGTCTGCATCATGTGCTCACGATCTGTAATATTCACAAATACATACTTACCATCAACAGTCTTATCGAGTTCCCAGAAACAAGCAGGCTTAGCAGTCAAGTTTGGATTTGAGACGAAAGACATGGTCTTATATCCAGAACCCTGATTATTGTCAGTTCCATTTGCAAGTTGAAGACAACTTGAACTACTCTCCCAGATAGTAAATAAATAATCTTGTGGATTGTCAAGGATACCCGAAGATTCTGTTACCTCAATCATATTATTCATCAAAGTAACATCAAAGTTCTTTGGATAAGAATTGAATTCATATTCAACACCATCACCCAAATAATACAACTCGAAGTTGTCAACGATAAAAGCAGCATTAACCTTATTACCTGTCTTAGCTCCGATAGTCAAAATGCCATCGTCACCTACATATACTTCTATTGTCTTCTTATAGTTCTCGTAGTCGTATTTTTTAAGACTATCTTCAATCACACTTGCACCACTTGATGCCGTGAAATAATTGTATTCATCAAATTTTTCACTTTTCTCTGTACCTTCTCCATTCTTAGCAAAAAGATACATACTAACAGCACCAACAGCATTGTTTCTGGCACTTAATCGACCTATGCCTTGAGCAGACAATCTATAGTAACCCTTAGGCAATCCTGTAAGAGTTTGCTGAACATAATATGTGTCTGTTGGACCAGTATAAACAACAATACGTACGAAATTGTTGTTATCGCCGTAGTTTTGAATCGTAGTTTTATTGTTATTAGCATCAACAAATACTTTTTCAGCACCGTCAAGATCATAAGTCGTAGTTCCATTTGAGACCTTCCAGCTTGACTTCTTCGTACTACCCTTGCTGAAGTCTGGGTCATCGATGAAGAATGTGGCATCTACAGGCTCTTCAGGATTTGCGATTGACAATCCACTAATAAGCTCGTCCTTTGTTAAAATCTCAAAACCATAAGGAGAATCGCTAAATGACACCTTATTATATAAGGTATTGTCACCACTCACATACATACTCTTATCAACAGAGTACATGTGGAAAGCATTTGGATTGCTGTTCAAATCAATTGGCTTGAAGAGTATTGAGTTAACACTTTCACCATTGCACAACAGGTTATCACCATTGACGGCAAGATGTCCAATAGCATTTCCAGATGTCTTTTGTGTTGACAGAAGAGTGAAAGGTTGCAATCCTTCAAAACCAGCCAAAGCAGACAATGTTCCATTATTCTTCAATGTAAACTCCATACCATGCTTTGAGAGGACGGCTGATGCACCATCCGTCTTGCTCGAATTGAAATAATGGTAATCTGGCGCATTTTCCGTACCAGCATTATTACGAATATAGACATTTATATCTATTGGTGCAGAATAATCAAGGCAGAAATGATTAACCTGCAAAGCACTTGAAGGGCTGCCTGTTACATCCACACCAAAAGTGAACTCACAACCATCGGTTGTAAATTCTTTCGTTACAGAATATGTACCAGCACCTGTTATGGTTGTCTTTGCATCATCAATAAATAATGATGCAGTATTGACTCCGTTGATGGCTGTAACCGTCAAGGTATAAATACCCTTAGGCATATTAGTCAACGTCTGCTGCAATTTACTACTTTTGCCGCTTGGGAAGTTGAAATAGCTATCCCCATCTTTTGTTGTCGTGACATTAGTTGATGTCCATCCTACTGTCTCGGAAGCATCAGGGTTAGCAAGCATAAGACTGGCGTCAAATGACCTTTCAACGCTTAATAAATCCATAGCCGTATTCTTGCAAGCCGCAACATTATCCTCCACCTGCTGAAGGGCAGACTTGATGATATACTCCTCACGTGGGATAGCATACAGTTTCAGATAACCAACTTTGTCGTCCACAACAACATCAGGCGAAGTTGAGCGCCAACGACGTAAATATCCCTTTGGAGTTTGGAATGTCCAATTATTATAATCTGCAGACGTGAGTGTTACAGATGCTGACGAAACATTCGGTACTGTCGCATCATTAAAACGGAAATATTTATCCTCAGTTTCCGTCTGCAACATCTTACCGCGCTCAGTAGGGTTGATAAAGACATACTTACCCTCGGAAGTCTTATACATCTCCCACAGATTTTTTGCAATATTGCTCTGTTCTTTTACGCCAGATACACAACCCATAGTCTTGTAACCAGAGCCTTGATATCCATCCGTACCATTAACAAGACCAAATAAAGTTGTGGCGTCATTCCAAATAGTAAATAAATATTTTTCTGGATGATTAAGAACATCATCTGAAGTAGATGTAACTTCAATCCATGAAGAATACGCACCCGTAACCGCTTCTGGATTAAAATCAACAGGAGAAGCAACAACAGGGCCCAAATAGTAAAGTTCAAAGTTGTCAATAAAAGTATTAGCTATTGCTGATTTATCATCATTTTTAACACCAATAATCAATACGCCATCATCAAGAACTTCTACTTCAACGGAACTACTATACTTGCTGCCCTCGGCACCAGTAAAATAGCCATACGCTGTTTTATAGTCAGCTACATCAAAATTATTATTTCCATTGCCTTTATAAATAGCTGCAGATTCCAACACCTTACCATCATTATTACTTGCGAACAAATAGCAAGTACCTCCTGTCCTTGAATGTGTATATGTTGATGCCCCCTGAACAGAGAGACGATATTTACCTGCAGGCAGACCTGTAAGTTTCTGCTGCACTCTGTATAAAGAACCATCTCCGTTTGTAATGCCCAAAGATGACATATAACCTGATTTTCCGTCATCTGTTACACCATCAGCATTAGTTTGTGTAAGATCAAGGTAGTGATTAAGTATCGTTGTATTACCTACCTTTATTTTAGCCGCATCTATTTGTGCAATATCTTTATTATTTATTTTTTTGTATGGGATATTATTTAGAGAGCCAACTAATACAGATGTAGATGCATTATAAACCTCCCAATGATTCTTTATGTCATTAGCAACATTTCTCGTGAATCCTGGGTCAGAAATGAAAAATGTGGCATCAACAGGGTTCTCTACAGTCGCAGCCTTCATTTCCTCAATGAGTTGTTGTTTGGTAACGATTTCCCACTTAGTATTGCCATCGGTCTTTCTCTTTTTGCCTATAATTTCTCCTAAATTATTATAATAAATACAGTCCTGACCATACTTAAAATAATATTCATTTGGATTAGCATTATTATTAGTACTTACAAATGTAACAATGGTAGAACCTGTCTTATCCCACTTAAAAACATTATTATGGTAGGTAAGCCAGTAAGCTGAAGGTTTATTGGATGTTGCATTGCGACTATTACCATTTGCAGTAATACCTCCATACACCTGATAACCATCACCAGATGTAGATGTCTCCAATGTACATTCTAAACCATGCACAGCCGTAACTGGACGCGTACCATAGTCTTTTCCTGCATTCAAGTAATAATATTTTCCATCTGTACCCTTATAACGGATATAAACCTTTGCACCGTTCTCTATAGACGTAGTAATCTGTTGCGCCTGAGCGAAAGAGGCGACAATCCAAAACGCAAGAAGCGTGAAAAAAGATGTATAAGTTGATTTCTTCATATTCGCTACTATTAACTTATCAAGTTTAATACTATGCGATTCAATCCCGTTTTAGTCGCTTATCCTAAAGTCCATAGGTGCGGACGAGTACTGCGTTTTTCCTTGTGCTTTGGGTGTCTTTTCATTCGTCACTTACATATATCATATTATGCTGTACGTGATCATTGTAAAAGACATCTAAGAACAGCTTGAAATCCTCAAATACTATTTTTAGGACTTGCCTTAACAATTGTATTTCCCCAATACAAAAATGGTGACCTCGCTATTATATTTCTTTAAAAAAATTAACATTTATATATTCTCGGACAAAGGTAGGTCTTTTTTTTTATATATATTTACATTTTTAAAGAAAAAGTACAAAAAAACGAAAAAACGCCCATTTATAACGAATGATATCCAAAAGATATGGTAAAATAGCAACTTTAAAACAAGTAAAAACGGTAACTTGAAATGTCAAGTTACCGTTTTTTTTGAGTAGCACGGGGTGAGGGACTCGAACCCCCGACCCTCGGTTTTGGAGACCGATATTCTACCAACTAAACTAACCCCGTGTGAGCGTTGATGAGAAGGGACACTTTAGATATGTCTTGTACTCCCATCGAGAATCGAACTCGAATCTAATCTTTAGGAGAGATTTGTTCTATCCATTGAACTATAGGAGCCCGTTCCTTGTTTAGCGGGTGCAAAGGTATGAAAATATTATCAAACGTCAAAGCATATTTTCAAAAATATTTTGCTTTTTTCTCATTTTTTACATAAACAAGAGACGTTCACATCCACTGAGCAAGACGAATAAATTTGTAATCATAGACTTGAGATTAACAATCATCTCAGTTTGCCTTAAAGCCGTTGGCTTTCTTTTCCTTTATGCCTGATGCCTCAATGACGTTGATGATATAGTCGCCAAGCTTCTCGCACTCAGAGATGATATCCATATAGAACACGCCAATCTGATAATCGTAGAGATGGTTGTTAATATCTATGATGTTCTGGTTCTTGAGTTGAGAACGATAGTTGTTTATCTCATGCTCTGTATTGTAGTTCTTGTTGAGGTCAACAAAACGATGCTCTCCATGCTCTATGACTACAGCCATCTGGCTTAGTGCCTCTTCAGTGAGCTGCATCATGTTCTGTATGTGCTCATACTGTTTCTCTGTGAAGTCCTCACTTGAGTTCTTACGCTTGCGACTCATCGTGCGGGCGAGGTTGAAACAGCTGTCACCTATGCTCTCAAGTTCGTCACACACACGCATCATGTGCTGAATCTCAATTTTTGATTCTATGGAGAGGCGACCTTCACTCACCTTGGAGAGATAGTCACATATCTCTACCTCAAGATTATCCGTAATACTTTCGTATTTCTCTATACGACTGTAGAGTTTATTGAACTCATCGCCTTTCTTCACGTGGAGAAGTTCCTGAGTCATAGCATACATCTTGACGCAACGATTGACGAACACGTTGATTTCCTTCTTTGCCTCAAGTATTGAAAGCTCTGCCGTAGAGAGGACACCTCCGCTGATAAAGTGAAGCCTGCCTTCTTCCTCATCATCTCCGCCTGCACGTGGAGTAACAATAAAGCAGACGATTTTCTCAAGTGGCTTCACAAACCATATAAGGATAAGTACGTTGCAAACGTTGAATGCGGTATGGAATGTAGCAAGTATGGCGTTGAGCGATGTTGCGCTCATCTTTCCTGACACTTCGCCAGGAGTGAATGGCACATGCCATACGTCACATATTGCTCCTACGAAATACTTGAAGATACAGAGTACCCAGATGACTCCGAAGAGATTGAACACGAGGTGTGCCATGGCAGCACGACGTGCCTGAGTAGATGCAGATAGGGCAACAACATTTGATGTGACTGTCGTACCTATGTTTTCACCCATGACGAGTGCAATACCCATATCTATTGGCATAACTCCTGTAGAGCAGAGAGTCATGGTGATAGCCATGATGGCTGCAGAGCTCTGTACGGCACACGTCATAAGTCCTCCGATAAGCAGGAAGAGTATGTAGCTTCCGTATCCCCAATGACATGTAGAAGTAAAGAATCCCATGATGGCTTCGTTGCCAGCAAGGTTCATTTCGGTAGCATTATTCTTCAAGGTAGTCAATCCGAGAAGCATGAATGCAAGTCCTATAATAAATTCTCCGAGATTCGTGTTTTTCTTAGTATAAATAAGAATGATTGCAAATATGATTGCCGCATAGACAACGCCAAGCATATTGAAATTACTACCACCCAATACCATTATCCAAGCCGTGGCGGTGGTACCGATATTGGCACCCATGATGACTGATATCGCCTGTGCAAGGGTAAGAAGTCCTGAACTTACGAAGCTTACGGTCATGACCGTAGTGGCCGTTGACGACTGTATAGCCGTAGTGATGAATGCACCAGTAAGAACTCCTGTCACACGATTGGTTGTCATCGTACCAAGCACATTTCTGAGTTTACTACCAGCCATCTTCTGTAATCCTTCACTCATGACTTTCATACCATACATGAGAAGTGCAACAGAGCCGACGAGCGTAATGATGTGGATTGCGTCAATATGAGATTCGTTCATATAAATTTTGTTAATTCCCCGAATAAATTATCAAGGTATAAAATAAAATGTATATATTTGTGCTTCGATAAACTTTAGGAAGTTATGCAAAACAACTGCAAAAATAATAAAAAGTCAGAAAAGTTCGTAGTCGTAGATAAAAAATTAATCGTTTCAGACGGTTTTAAGGCTGAATTGCAAAAAAAATACGACGAAAACAGTCTCTCTGAGTTAGTAAACAGAATCGTCGGCGTCCTTGAGATAAACGGAGTTCCAGCTGACAGGATGCTCACGGCAGACATTTCGCTTGACGAAATAAACAGCATTATCGACAACGGAAGGGTTGCCGATATTATTACTGTACTTGAGAAACTTAAGGAAGTAATGATAAGTAGCGTGGCTGAGGATATCGCCATAAAGATGCCAAAGGTGGTACTCATCGCAGGTCCTTCGTCAAGTGGAAAGACAACATTCTGCAAAAAAATGGCATACGCGCTTGAACAGCAAGGACTAAAGCCAAAGATGATGTCGCTTGACGACTACTACGGCACCCTTGAGGATTGTCCTCTTGACGAACATGGCGAATACGACTTCGAGTCACTCTATGCTCTCGACCTCAAGCTCATAGAAGACCATCTCACACGTCTCGTAGCTGGCGAAGAGGTTACCCTTCCACGCTACGACTTCGCCTCAGCTTCACGCCAATGGCAAAGTAAGCCAACCAAGATGGATCCGGATTCAATCCTCCTTATCGAAGGTATTCACGGCCTTAACCCAGAGTTGACGGGTTCGCTTGCCAGCGACCTGCTCTACCGCATCTACATATCTGGTTCCGCACTCAAGATTGGCGAGAACAAGCGTTGCTACCTAAGTGCCGACAACCGTCTCATCCGTCGCATGGTACGTGACTACAAGTATCGTGGTACTACGGCACAGGCAACCATCGAACGATGGCCAAGCGTTCGACTTGGTGAACACAGGTGGATTGTGCCTTACCAGAAGTATGCCAACGCAAGCGTGAACACTTCGTTCCCTTACGAACTTGGACTACTTCGTCACGAGGCTATTCCTCTATTGAAGAATGTCACTAAGGATGAGCCCGCTTACTTCGAAGCACAAAGGTTACTGAAGTTCGTTTCCATGGTACATCCTATAGACGTGAATTTGCTGCCTAAATACTCTATACTCAGGGAATTCCTCGGAGGAAGCGGATATGAGTATTGAGTAAGTTTTTGAGTTTGTTAGTTTTTAAGTTTTTTAGTTATCGCGGTTGTAAGTTTTTAAGTTTGTAAGTTTTTGAGTTTGTAAGTTTTTGAGTTTTTAAGTTATCGCGAGTATTCATCTTGTAGCCGATAGGTAGTCATTTCGAGCAACAGTTGTGAAGGCTGTGGCTACTAAGAGGCAAGCAAGAGGCAAGTAAGACAATACTTAGTCAATACTTAGTCAGTACTTAGACAGTACTTAGACAGTAAAAAAAACGGAGGGCTATTGCCGTTCTGAACATCAAAAAACGGTATGAAAACGAAATAAGTACCAAAACAATACTCTAACAAAACTAATTATTTGGTATTTGGAAAGAAAAAAGTTATCTTTGCACGATATTATATCATCCAAAAAAGTTCGTTCCCCACAAGGGGAATTGTCAATATACATTTATGAACTGGGAACAACTTCTATCAAACAAACGACTCGGTCAAGAGCATAAGCATCAGAACAGGGCTGAGGAACGCACAGAGTTTAAGCGTGACTACGACCGTCTGATTTTTTCAGCTCCTTTCAGAAGACTCCAGAATAAGACACAGGTCTTTCCACTTCCTGGAAGGATATTCGTACATAACCGTCTCACCCACTCTCTCGAAGTAGCGAGCGTGGGACGTTCCCTTGGAGACGACTCTGCACGCAGACTTCTTGAGCGCCATCCTGAATTGCACAATACTCATTTGGGTGAGATTGGCGACATAGTTCAGGCAGCTTGCCTTGCCCACGACATGGGCAACCCACCTTTCGGACATTCTGGCGAACGTGCCATAGCTACGTTCTTCAGCGAAGGTCCTGGTGTAGAATATAAAGCCATGCTCACAAGAGACGAATGGGCAGACATAACGCACTTTGACGGTAATGCAAACGCTTTCCGTCTCTTGGCTCACAAGTTCAAGGGACGTCGCGAAGGCGGATTCGTCCTCACCTACTCCACTCTCGCCTCCATCATCAAGTATCCATTCCCTGCCAGCAAGGCTAATAAGCAGAAGTTTGGATATTTTCAGGATGAGGCAGAGACCTACAAGAAGATTGCAGATGAACTTGGATTGATAGAGGGAGTACGCCACCCATTGGTTTATCTTGTGGAGGCTGCCGACGATATCTGTTATGAGATAATGGACATCGAAGATGCCCACAAGTTGAAGATACTCACAACAGAAGAGACGAAAAACCTGCTCATGGGCTTCGTTGCAGAAGAGAAACGTGATTCTGTCCTCTCACGCTTCAACGAAGAAGACATCAACGACGTGAACGAACAGGTTGTATATCTGCGTTCATGTGCCATAGGTGCACTTGAGCACGAATGTGTAAAGGTGTTTGTCGAAAATGAGGAAGCCATCCTCAACGGTACGTTCAAGGGGACACTCATCGAACATGCCTCACCTGCCATCCGCGATGCCTACGAACGATGCGTCAAGACTTCATACGCCAAGATATACCACAGCAAGGACGTAGTGGATATAGAACTTGCAGGTTACAAGATTATCCGTACGCTCATAGAGTTGTTCACAGATGCTGCCATGCACCCTGAAAAGGCATACTCACAACTCCTTCTCAACAGGGTAAGCTCGCAGTACGACGTGGACAGTCCTGACACTTATACACGCATCATGGCGGTTCTCGATTTTGTTTCGGGTATGACAGACGTTTATGCTCTCGATTTGTTCCGCAAAATAAACGGAGAGAGCATTCCGATTATTTAATTGATAATTGATAATTGATAATTGATAATTGATAATTGATAATTGATAATTGATAATTCTTTTTTAATAAAAAGAAAACTAAATAAAGACATAAATGAAAGTACAGATAATCAACAAGTCGCATCATGCACTTCCTGAGTATGCCACTCCACAGAGTGCAGGAATGGACTTGAGGGCAAACCTCGACGAGCCAGTAACACTAAACCCTTTGGAGCGCAAGCTTATCCCAACAGGATTGTACATGGCTCTTCCTGCTGGATATGAGGCACAGGTACGTCCTCGCTCAGGACTTGCAATCAAGAAGGGTATCACGGTTCTCAATACTCCGGGAACGGTAGATGCCGACTATCGTGGCGAGGTGTGCGTTATCCTTATCAATCTCTCAAACGAGCCTTTCGTCGTAAATGACGGTGAGCGCATAGCACAGATGGTTATAGCTAAGCATGAGCAACCAGAAATCGTAGAGGTGGATGTGCTTGACGAGACGGAACGTGGTACTGGTGGATTCGGGCACACGGGAACGAAATAAATTAAAAGTTAAAAATTAAAAGTTAAAAATTAGGCACACGGGAACGAAATAAGTTAAAAGTTAAAAATTAAAAGTTAAAAATTAGGAAAGCAACAGGCAACATTCAAATCTGTTGTAAACGCTATGTTAACTTTTAATTATAGATTATCCCAGTCTCTATGGTAACTTTGCCCCCTCCCCATAGAGGGGGAGGGCTGGGGAGAGGGTCTAAAAATATCTATATGATGAGATTATTGACAATAATGCTTCTGTCGTTGATGTTCTGTGGCAAAGTAAGCGCACAGAACGACAAGAGCAACTACATACTTTTGGAGGCATCAAGGCAGATGTCACAGGGAAACCTCTCTGCAGCACACGACTTGTACGACTATGCTATGCGTCTGAACCCACAGTCGGGAACGGCACGTTTCTACCTCTCCACTATCAACAGGTATATGCGTAATGATAGCGTTGCCTTACGTGAGATGGAAGAGGCTGTGAAGTTGTACCCGGATAACTACTGGTACAAGGACATGCTCGTCAAGTTCTACTTCAACGCAGGCAAGAAAGCTGAGGCGCAGGCAGTACTTGAGGATATGGCAACCACTTTCCCAGACAAATCGGACGTGCTGATGATGCTCATCGACCTCTATGCTTCGAACGAGGATTACGAGAACATGGTCAAAGCTCTCGATAAACTGGAGATAAAGGAAGGTAAGTCGGAGCAACTCAGTATGGAGAAGTTCCGTATCTATGTAAGGTTGAAGGACGAGAAGAGTGCATTCAAGGAGATGCGTGCGCTTGCAGACGAATATCCTAACGACCTTAGGTATCAGGTGCTCATAGGTGACCTCTATCTTGACCAAGATACGGAAGATGGCAAGGCAAAGGCTCTGGCTCAGTATAAGATGGTGGAGGCAAAGGACTCTACCAATGTAAATGCGCTTATATCCCTATCCAATTATTATCAGAAGGAAGGTAATGACTCACTCTGCCAGCATTACATCCTCAAGATGGTGACTAACCCAAAGCTCGACCGCAAGGTTAGGCTTCAACTTGTCGGAGGACTTGTGTACGAGAATCTTCAACCTGGTGGCGACTCCATCAAGATGTTGAACCTATTCGACAAGATACTTGCCATGCCACAGGAAGATGCCACAATGCATGAGTTGTGTGCTCGCTACATGGCCTCATCCAACATGTCGAAGGAAAGGCTCAAACCAGTCCTAAAACAAATGCTGGAGATTGAGCCCGAGAGCGAGATAGCACGCAACCAGTTGCTTGCCTATGCCGTAGAGGAGAATGACTCTGCAAGCATCTATTCGCTCTGTAAGCCAGCCGTGGAGTACGGAGCAAGCGAACCAATGTATTACTTCTACCTCGGACTTGTGTATTATCAGCAGTCAAAGTATGATGCCGCCATCGAGACATTCAAGAAAGGCGTGGTACATACCGACTCCAAAACCAACCTCGACCTTACGGTAAGACTTCATTCGCTCTTAGGCGACCTCTATCATCAGACAGGTTATCCTGAAAAGGCATTTCAAGAATATGACTCATGTCTTATCTACAGATATGATGATGCTTATGTGTTGAACAACTACTCGTACTACCTCTCGCTTATAAAGAAAGACCTTGACAGAGCAGAGAAAATGAGCAAGCGTTCAAACGAACTGGAGAAAGACAATCCGACATACCTCGATACATACGCATGGATTCTCTTTGTCAAGAAGGATTACAATGGTGCCAAGGAAACGATAGAGAAGGCACTGGAAATCATGGGTGAGAAACTTAGCGAGGGTGACACAACCATTATCGAGCATGCAGGCGACATCTACAGTCGATGTGGAGAACAGGACAACGCGATGAAATACTGGCTCAAGGCAAAGGAACTTGGCGGAAGTGACAATCCAAAGGCTCTTGACAAGAAGATAAAGAAGAGAAAACTGTAAAGATGAAAAGACTGGTAATAGTAATATTGGGAGCCGCACTCCTCGCATCCTGCCGTTCGTCAAAGAAGATGGCAAAAGATGACAGAGATGTAGCAGGAGCAAAGGTGGAGACTATAACTCCTGTAAAGAAGGCTCCAACACATAAAGAAATAAGCTCAAAAGTTAGGGTAAAAATTGTAGCTGACGATGGTAATGACTTATCTACTAACGGACAGTTGAAGATGCGTTGGAATGATGTAATCCAAATCACACTTGTTGACCCCCTATTAGGAGTGATGGAGGTAGGAAGAATGGAGATTTCGACAGATTCTGTCCTTGTAATTGACAGGGTAAACAAGCGTTATATCTCCGACAGCTACCAGCGATTAAGTACCTTGACAGGTGTGCCAGTCACATTCGACATGGTACAGGACCTTTTCTGGGAACAGGTTCAGAAAACAGGTGCCAACGGAACGGTGAACTACACCATTCCACTCAGCAAGCCTGTAACACTTGAGCTGAAACTTGGCAATATAAACTACGACTCAGGATGGAATGGCCACACGGCTGTTTCTTCAAAATATCAGAAAGTATCGGTCGAAGCACTCTTTAAAGCTCTGTTGAATAATGAATAAAAATTACATCATACTGCTTTTGGCACTCATATTCTGTATGCCACTCTCGGCTCAGACAAAGAAGAAGACTGCCAAGAAGCAGACAACAACCAAGACGATAAGCAAGAATGCTGTCAAGAGCAAGGCTCAGCTCCAGAAGGAGAAGGCTGCCATCGAGAAGCAGCGTAAGGAAGCCGCACGTAAGGCTGCCGAACTGAACAAGCACATCAAGTCAAACCTTGACAGCGTGCTTATCCTCGACAACAAGATTGGCAAGCAAAAAGTAGCTATCGACAGCCTCAACACAGAGGTGAAGGTGCTCAATGACACCATAGACTCGCTCTCAGGCGAGCTTGTTCGTCTCCAGAAGGAACTGGAGATAAAGAAGAAGCGTTTTGCCAAGGCCGTGATATATATGCGTCGCAACCGTTCGGCACAGGAGAAGCTGATGTTCATCTTTTCCGCCGACAACTTCTCGCAGATTGTCCGTCGTATGCGTTACATGAAGGAGTATTCTACTTTTCAGAAGGCACAAGGCGAACTATTAAAGGAAAAGCAGATGGAGGTAACAAATACACAGAACAGCCTCCTCAACGCTAAGACTAAGGTAGAGCATAACCTCGTCAATCTTCAGGAGCGTAAGCATTCACTTGAGATCATGAAGACATCGTGTGAAACACAGGTGAACTTCCTCAACAAGAACCTGTCTGTAGTTCAGAAGCAGATAAAGGACTATCAGAAAAAAGAGCAGTCGCTCAACGCTGAGATTGAACGTATCATCCAGATAGAGTTGGAGGCTGCACGTAAGGCTGAGGCTGAGCGTAACCGCAAGGCTGAAGAGGCCGCAAGGGAGAAGGCTCGCAAACTTGCAGAGGCAAAGGCTGCCAAGGAGAGAGCAGAGGCTGCCAAGAAGTCAGCAAAGACTGCTAAGGAAAAGGCTGATGCCAAGGCTGCACTCGAAAAAGCAAATGCCGACCTCAAGGAAGCAGAGGCAGAAGATAAGCTTGAGCGCAAGAAGATGGAAGAGTGGAAGTCAAGCAGCGCAGATGTCAAACTCTCCGGTAACTTCGCCAACAACCAAGGTCGATTGCCTATGCCTATCACAGGTTCTTACTCCGTAGTTGGTCATTATGGCTTATACACCGTTCCTGGTCTTAAGAACGTGACACTTGAGAACAAGGGTATAGACATCAAGGGACAGGAAGGCTGTTGTGCACGTGCCGTATTCGATGGTGAGGTAAGTTCTGTGTTCCTCTATGGTGGTCGTTACATTGTGATGCTCCGTCATGGCTCGTACATCACCATATACTCTGGTCTCTCATCCGTAGCTGTATCAAAGGGACAGCGTGTCAAGACTCGCGAGAATCTTGGAGTAATCGGTAAGGATACTGATGGCAGGTACATTCTCCAGTTCCAGATGCGTAAGGAGAGGACAAGACTCAACCCAGAACAGTGGGTAAGATAGGACCCTCCCCCAACCCCTCCCTTTCAGGGCGGGGAGAAGTTACACATACGAGAAGGTGATACAAGGATATCACTTTATAAGGTAGAGGGTTTGTGCAAAGAATATAAAATTAGTATTAACGAATAATAGTTCCCTTGGTAACTATTCCCCGCCCTAAAAGGGAGGGGGCAGGGGAGGGTCTTTATGATTGAAATTAAAAACATAAAGAAGTCGTTTGGCAACCTTCAAGTGTTGAAGGGTATCGACTTGCATATAAATAAAGGTGAGGTGGTAAGTATCGTTGGACCTTCGGGTGCTGGTAAGACCACACTTCTGCAGATTATGGGTACGCTTGACGATGCAGATTCTGGTAGCGTCATCATCAATGGTACGGACGTAACGCGCCTAAGTCAGAACGAACTGGCCAAGTTCCGTAACCTACACCTCGGCTTCGTGTTCCAGTTCCATCAGCTTTTACCAGAGTTTACAGCTCTTGAGAATGTCATGATTCCAGGCATGATAGCAGGCAAGAACACAAAGGAACTGAAGGCACGTGCACTTGAGCTACTTGATTTTCTCGGGCTCAAGGAACGTGCAGAGCATAAGCCTTCACAACTTTCGGGAGGAGAGAAACAACGCGTTGCTGTGGCACGTGCCCTCATAAACAATCCAGAAGTAATCCTTGCAGACGAGCCATCTGGCAGCCTTGACTCACAGAACAAGGAAGAATTGCATAAGCTGTTCTTCGACCTACGTGACAAGTTCGGACAGACATTCGCAATTGTCACTCATGATGAGCGCCTATCTGAGATTACCGACCGTACAATACACATCAAGGATGGCGTCATCGTAAATGAAGATGGCGAAACGCAAGCAGTTTAACTATATAAACAAGCTTAACTGGATAATATAGTCCTTATAGAAAGTATAGCCTCTCTATAAAGAACTAAAAAACTCACAAACTTAAGAACTTAAAAACTTAAGACATATGAAACTGCAACTTGGCAAGCGAAATGAGCTTGAAGTCATAAAGGAGGTGGACTTTGGTGTCTATCTCGACGGTGGAGAGATAGGTGAGATTCTTCTCCCAAAACGTTATGTTCCAGAAGGTACAAAAATCGGTGACATACTTGACGTATTTCTATACCTTGACAGCGAGGAACGTCTCGTAGCAACTACAGAGACTCCACTCACTCAGGTAGGCGAGTTCGCCTATCTTGAGGTAAATTGGGTTAATGAAGCAGGAGCTTTCCTCAACTGGGGACTCATGAAGGATCTCTTCTGTCCATTCCGCGAACAGAAGATGCGTATGCAACAGGGCAAGAGCTACATCGTTTATACATATATAGATGCCCTTACCTATCGTATCGTGGCAAGTGCAAAGGTTGACAAATTCCTCAGCAAGGAAATTCCTCCATACAAGGTAGGAGATAGTGTTGACATACTAATACAGCAGAAGACTGACCTCGGCTTCAAGGCTATCGTTGAAGGCAAATACAGCGGACTCATATACCAAAGCGAACTATTTCAAAATATCCACACAGGCGACCGTCTTCAGGCTTACGTGAAGAATGTACGTCCCGATGGAAAGATTGACCTTGTACTCCAACAGCATGGTCGTCGTCATGTACGCTCATTCTCCGACCAGCTTTACGAGTACATCATGCAACATGATGGATTCTGTCCTTATCACGACAAGTCGCCAGCCGAAGATATATATGAAGTGTTCCAAGTAAGTAAGAAAACCTTCAAACAAGCTGTCGGTGATCTCTACAAGAAGCACAAGATAGAACTCCTGTCTGATGGATTAAAAGCAACTACAGATAATGAGTAATTTGTAATGACCTCTTTAATGACAATTGACTCCTACTCGATTGTTTTTAGGCGTTGAAGATGCGCAGTAAGCGGTGCAAGGATTGTAAAAATAATTTCGACCTGTACGGTTGAAACTGTATGTTG
>CAMOVB010000010.1:0-31031 GCA_946626925.1 uncultured Prevotellaceae bacterium | reverse complement strand
CCAGTCTTCTGTTCCCACTCATCAAACACGCTTGGAGAGAGAGCCTCGCCAGCCGTTGTACACCATCTGAGCGAAGACAGATTATACTTTGTCACATCTTCGAGCAGAAGCATACGATAGATGGTAGGAGGTGCACAGAATGATGTGATACGATGATTCTGCAATACATCAAGCAGCTCCGATGCCTCGAACTTGCCCTCATAGTCATATACGAAGACCGTAGCTCCACAAATCATCTGTCCGTAGAACTTGCCCCATACAGCCTTACCCCAACCTGTGTCGGCAAGGGTAAGATGTATGTCGCCATCGTGCAGGTTGTGCCAATAGCGTGCTGTGATGATATGTGCAAGAGGATATGAATAGTCGTGCATCACCATCTTAGGCTCGCCAGTCGTTCCACTCGTGAAGTAGAGGAGGAAGTTGTCCGTAACGCTATTGCGCTTAGGAGCAACGAAAGGCTCAGCCTCAGCCAGTCCACGATTATAGTCGTACCATCCGTTAGGAACTGAAGGACCTACCGAGATACAATGGCGCAACATTGGTGAGAATCGTCGTGCTCTTTGGATGTGCTTGAGTACCATCTGGTCGCCACAAGCCACGATACAGCATATACCAGCCATGTGGCATCGGTAGATGATATCCTTGTCAGTAAGCATGTGTGTGGCAGGGATAGCCACAGCACCAATCTTATGGAGTGCAACCATCGTAATCCACCATTCAACCCTACGCTTGAGGATAAGCATAACCCTGTCACCCTTATCTATACCTATACTCATAAGGAATGATGCACACTGGTCGCTCAGATGCTTCAGTGCACTATATGTGATATGTCTTTCCTCCCCCTTGTCGTTAGTCCACAAGATGGCTTCCTTGTCAGGATATTCTGCTGCATATCTATCCACAACATCATATCCGAAGTTGAAGTCATCAGGAATGTTTACCTTATAGTTTGCGAGGAAATCCTCGTATGAGTCGAAATCCGTTTTTGCAAGAAATCTTTCTATCATATTATTTGTGTTCGTTATTTCTTGGCACAAAAGTATTACGACTTAGTCTTTTATATGCAATAATGGTAATTATATAATACCGAAACGTCAATATGGCGTACTGAATCGTCTTTCCGTCCGCACACCACACTTTTGGATGTGACGCAGAACGAGAACAATAACAGCCATTAAACAGTTGTTAAACGACTGTTTAACGGCTGCTAAACACTTCGTGAATAGAAGCAACAAAGAGCCACCATTGCTTTAGAGCATTATGACGTAAACTTTCGTTTGCTTTCACCAAAGCTTTAGATTGATTCAACGAAAGCTTTGGCGGAACTCTGTCAAAGCTTTGAACAGATACTGCCAAAGCTTTCGTTCACTCCTGCTAAAGCTTTGGAATGATTCGTCGAAAGCTTTAGACTGACATACCCAAAGCTTTGGCATAACCTCGTCAAAGCTTTTAGCAAGTTTGACAGCCGCTTCTACGAAAACACAATTCACCACACTGAATGACGCCACTCAGTGTGCTGAATAAAAAAACTGTAAGTTTTATGAATATTACTTTTTCATGTCCTCTGCCACCCACAGCACCCACTCATCGATGTTGTCGGTAAGGCGTTTTGGATAAGGGAGGTCAATGCGCACATCTGGAGCGATGCCTGTTGGATCGACACATGTACCCTTTTCCCAACGTGTGGAGTATGTTGTAGGGTATTGGATAGCAATGCTTCGGTTTGTTGGAATGTAGTATGCGCAGTTGCCTGTGTCAATGCATCCCACAGTATTGTCTCGTCCGTAGATTTTTGTACGACGACTGGCAGATCTTGCATCCAGAATGAGTTGCTCAGCCGAGCTGAAATTACCGTTATCTATAATGATGGCAGCTTTTTTCGGCAGAGAACAGATAGAGTCGAATTGAAAAGACATTCCATCCTCCATTTTAATGACGTATTCCGGTGCATGGGCAATGTCTGTAGGATATCCGAGATCTATAAGGTCTTCCTCTGTCCATTCGCATCTCATAATGGATGCTGCGGTATAACGCATAATTGAACCGTCTCTCTTGTTGTCGGGTGTGTCATACAACAACTGCATAAGGGGCATGTAATTGTCATCTTGTCCGCCACCATTGCCACGAATGTCGATAATGAGATTAGGACATCCTGACTCCATATATTCTCGGACGCTTTGCTCCATCCATTTAGCTTCAATAGAACAAGAAGGGAAACGAATAAGCCATGTGTCATCATCAACTTTACAAGACATCAATTGGGGATGATATTCGTCCATTAGCATATTATAATCTAACTGCTTTCTACGATACTTCTTAAAATTTGCTTTGATATCGTCATTCCCATAAGGAAAGAAATGATGGTCGCCGAACCAACCGACATAGGCACAAACAGCATCCTGCCATGTTCTCCTTTGTTTCTTGATGTCTTTAATAAGCGACTTCTTAAAATTCTCGTACTCTTTCTTGTTGTTCTTCGTAACTTTGAATTTGAATGGAGCATAGTCTTTTTCTGCAATCTGTACGACGGAATCAAAGTCTGTAACCAGCGTCTTGATGCTGTCGGGCGTGGCAGAGAAAGAATACTGTGCTGCTGTAGCAAGTATTAGCGATAGTATGATTTTCTTCATATAGATTAGTTTATGTTGAACACAGTGTGTATTATGTTAAACTGATTAGTTATTAGTACAATGTAACTTAGTCCCCTCCCTGTAGGGAGGGATAGGGTGGGTCTCCTCTACGCCTTCAGCACCCACTCGTGGACGGCATTCCTCTTGTCACGACTGATTATGATTTCTGGTACATCATCACCCTTGATAATCATACGCTCCTTACCATTGGTATCACGTTCAAACCCAACAACCTCACTTGCAGGAATAATGAACTGACGATTAACTCTCATAAAACGAGTAGGGTCAAGCTGAGAATCTATATCGGTGAGACTCAGGTCCGTGTTATACATTGTACCATTGTGGAGCACAATGAACGAACTCTTGTTCATCGTCATG
Source organism: uncultured Prevotellaceae bacterium (assembly GCA_946626925.1). Taxonomy (GTDB): domain Bacteria; phylum Bacteroidota; class Bacteroidia; order Bacteroidales; family Bacteroidaceae; genus Minthosoma. The sequence goes on along the minus strand of CAMOVB010000010.1, from coordinate 28,023 downwards.
ATGTATCTCACCAGCGAGAGCGGAACAACCATCTCGCCAGTGGAAGTATGCAACAGGAAACGTTCACGATATTGCGAGTGTTGCGACATGAGACGTAGCAGTTCTTTGCGTTCCTCGTCGGTAATGAGTCGTGACAAAGCTTTATTGATGGCTTTCTGGAGACTGTCAGTATCAACAGGTTTAAGTAGATAGCTCAAACTGTTGAACTCAAATGCACGGAGTGCGTACTCATCGTATGCCGTTGTGAATATTATAGGAATATCAGCAGGAGCATCGACAAGTGCAGAGAAACTGAGTCCGTCATTCAACTGAATGTCGGCTATGATGATGTCAGGACGTACCTTGCCATCTGCAAAGAACTTACGTCCTTCCGCCACAGTACTTATCGGTTCAAGTATATTGCAACTTGGCAATATCTTCTGCAACATATCACACATAAGGTGATAGTTGAATATCTCATCTTCAAATATTAGTATTGTCATTGGAAGTGAAAAACGAAAAGTGAAAAGTGAAAAATATATTTTACTCTGTTCGCCAAGTTTTTAAGAACGATAATATAGAACTTTTTCTCACGGAAGGTTATATAAAAGAAAAACTTGTTTCTCTCATTAGCTAAATCTTAAGTCTTAACTCTTAATTCTTAACTTATAAGCGGTATTTTTACCACAAATGTATTGCCGTCATTATCAACACATATATCACGTTCAAAAAGCAGTTGCATCGTCTCATTCATGTATGCAAGTCCCATCTTTGTAGTCTGTCCTACCGACTCAAGCGGAACGATATTGTTCTTAACACAAAGATATCCGTCCTCAATAGTGAGCGTAATATACAACGGATGCTCCTGTGTATGTGCATTATGCTTTATGGCATTCTCCACAAGTCCTTGCAACGCAAGCGGAGGAAGAGGATAACCCTTGCATGCCTTGACATCAGACGATATGGTAAGCTGCATACTTCCAACGTGACGAAGACTCATCAGTTCATAATACTGCATCATCATCCCTATCTCCTGCTCTATCGGCACATGGAAGTCATTGCCATACTTCAACAGATAACGATACATGCTTGCAAGATGATGAAGAAACGTCACTGCTGTTTGTGGTTGCTGCAACACGAGACTCATCGCCACACTTATGCTGTTGAAAAGGAAGTGAGGCGTCACCTGCCTACGAAGCAACGTCAAGCGTACCTGACGCTCCATAGCCTTCGCCTCCTTCTTTGTCTTCACGAGTTCCTCAATGAGTTGCTCACGAGTCAAGTTATCATATAGGGTCATCATTCCTAATTCTTTTCGTTCATTGCATCATTATATACTTTGAGAGGTGGAATAGTCCTTGTCTCCTGCATCGCGTGTGTATGGCACGCCTTTGAACTGTCCTGCAAGAGAAAGGGTGAGAACAGAAAAACGAACATTGCCTGCAGGCATGATTGCTTTGGCGAGAGAGCACAAAGTAGCACCTGTTGTAAGTACGTCATCTACGAGGAGAATATGCTTGCCACACAGCAATTTTGGATGGACGAGAGTGAAGACATCATCTACATTCTCAAGTCTCATCATCTTATTGAAGTTGGTCTGCGAAACAGTGTTGCGTGTTTTCCTTACAGCATTAGTAACTATGGGAATGCCTGTCTCATGACTTATTCCCTTAGCTATATAATGTGACTGATTATACCCTCTCTTCATGTGCTTGACCCACGACAATGGAACGGGGACAATGGCATCTATGCCATCGAAGAAGCTGGAGTCCTTTATCTCGCGTGCATATATCTGTGCAATGTACTGTCCCAACTGAGGTTGGGAGTTATACTTCATTGTCCATATAATACTCTTGGTATTGTCGCCTTCGTGAAAAAAGAAACTGACGGCACGCACGACCGGTATTCGTCCCCAAAACACTTGTTCAAGGATAGTTTCACGAAACATGTGTGAGTTAGTGCGGGGAAGAGTGGCAAGACAAGTCAAGCAGAGATACTTTTCCTGCAAGGAAAGGCGTTCTCCACACGAAACACAATAACGTGGAAAGAAGAAATTGACTATGTCCTTCCATATTGTCATCATAGCGTGATTCTCTCGGCTGTTATATCCTCACGAAGGAAGATACTTGCACTCTCAATGAACTTAGTACTTGACTCCGTAGTGAAGTATCGGCATGTTCCTCCCTTTGATATTCTCTCTTCCATCTCAGGATGACGCACAAGGTAGTCCTCAAGGCTCTTGGCGATATACTTGCCTTGCGGAACAATGGTAATGTGCGCTGGACAGTACTTCTTTATCTTGTCCATAAGCAGAGGATAGTGGGTACAACCAAGGATGATGGTGTCTATCTCTGGGTCTTTGACAAGAAGCCTGTCTATACTATCCTTGACAAAGTAATCAGCACCAGGCTTGTCAAACTCATTGTTCTCTACCAATGGAACCCACATAGGACAAGCCTGACCTACGATTGTTGTTCCTGGATAGAGCTTTTCTATCTCCAGTTTGTACGATTCAGAACGTATCGTTCCTTCGGTTGCGAGCACACCAATGTGTGAAGTCTTAGACAACTGACCTACAACTTCCGCTGTAGGACGTATCACGCCAAGCACACGACGATCGGGAGCATTAGTAGGTAGATACGTCTGCTGAATGGTACGAAGAGCCTTGGCAGAGGCAGTATTGCATCCTAAGATTACAAGCGGACACCCCATGTCAAAAAGTTTCTTGACAGCCTGAAGCGTGAACTCATACACTATGTCAAAAGAACGGGTTCCATAAGGAGTTCGGGCATTATCTCCCAAATAGATATAATCCATCTGTGGCATGAGCTGTCTTATGCCATCAAGAATAGTCAAGCCACCGTAACCTGAGTCGAACACGCCTATTGGTCCCATATTCTATATGATTTTGAAGGAGAAGTAAAGATGAGTAAAATGGAGTAAATAGAACTAAAGAGACGAATGATATACTACATGAATGAAGAACAGAGTATCGTCTTTTTTTCCCTATTAACTCCTTCTTACTACCTTTTACTACCAAATATTATTAAAACTTGTTGAGTTCCATTTTTACAATCTCAGTTATATCCTCGCCCTCACCAGAAGCTGTGTTAATGAATGGATATGTATTGCCATCCGTATTGAGGATATAAGAGTAGCCACGGCTTGTGCCAACAGTCTTGAGGATACTGTTCAAACGCTTGTAGAGAGGTTCCATAGCATCCTTCTGAGCCTTGGCAAGTGTCTCCTTAGCCTCATTCTTAAAAGCGAGGCTCTGATCCATGAGTTGCTGAAGCTCCTTCTGACGCTTGAGCATTATATTCTCTGGGAACGTTCTCTGGCCATCGATGTACTCAGAGTACTTCTTAGTGAACTCCTGTTCAGCACGAGCCATCTCCTGATTATACTTATTCTTCAGATCTTCCATTGCCTGCTCAACGATGGTGTATTCAGGCATGGACTTGAGTGCTTCGTCATAGCTGAGGAAGCCAAAATGCGCCTTGCGAACAGTTATGGTTTCAACCGCAGAAGAGGCGGCGGATGCTTCATGTGCATCTGCCACCTCTTGCGCTGATACCATAGTTGTTAGCGCAAGCAATGCTACTGTTACTATGGTTCTGTTCATTATTTTCTTACTTTATTCCGAGTTTTGTCATTACCTGTGAAGTAACATCTGTAGAAAGAGTCTCGTTGATGAATGGGATACCAGCTGTAACGTCCATAATATAAACATATCCACCAGCTGTACCTACTTCCTTGATAGCATCTGTAACCTTCTTCTGGATAGCCTGCATCTTAGCCTGCTGAGCCTTCTGAAGCTCCTCCTCAGAGTTTCTTGCATACTCCTGCATGCGCTGGTTCAAGTCCTGAAGCTCAGTCTCACGACGCTGCTTAACAGCATCAGGAAGAGTAGCACCATTCTTCTGGTAGTCCTCATATTTAGTCTTCAACTCATCCTGCATACGCTGGAACTCGTCCTGATAAGTCTTAGAAAGAGTCTGCATCTCAGTCTGAGCAGTTGTATATTCTGGCATAGCCTGAATGATTGTTGCTGAGTTTACGTGAGCAAACTTCTGTGCAAATACACTCATTGGGAGAGCAACAAGTGCTGCTAAAATAAATTTCTTCATTTGTCTAATTCTTTTTTATTGGTTTTAATTGATTTTCTTATCTTGATATGACAGCCTAAGACGGCTGTAACTAATTATGAACTTACTTAGTATTTGTAACCAAGCTTAGTAAGCACCTCATCACTGATGTCAATCTTAGGTGATGCGTAGATAATGCTACCACCAGATGCACGGTCGAGTACGAGCTGGTAACCCTTCTGGTCACAGATATCCTTTACTGCATTATATATCTCATCATTAATAGGAGACATAAGGCTCTGTCGCTTCTTGTAGAGTTCGCCATCATTACCGAAGTACTTCTTCTTGAGTTCACTTGCCTTCTTCTCAAGGTTCATAATTTCCTCTTCAACTTTTGCCTTCTGGGCATCAGAGAGGAATACGGATTCTGACTGGTACTTCTTATATCGTGTCTCCACTTTCAGAAGAAGGTCATTCACCTCTGCTTCCCACTTCTTTGAGACTTGATTCAACTGTTCGTTAGCTCTCTCGTATGCAGGTACGTTCTTAAGGATATACTCCATATCTACGAGTGCAAACTTCTGTGCATTTGCTGCAACTGAAGCAACAAGCACCATTAATGTCAAAACTAATCTTTTCATATCTTTCGATTTTTTAGTGTGACGCAAAGGTACACAAGTTTATTTTTACTGTCTGACGGAAAATATCTATTAGTGTAAGTAATTTCCCTAATTTAATTCATAATTCTCAATTCATAGTTCATAATTGTTTCTATTTAATTCTTAATTATGAATTCTTAATTATGAATTCCTTAGAACTCCTGACCAAGGATGAAGTGGAACTGGCTGCCAGAATAATTCTTTGAACCATATACGTTATCAAATCCGTATGCCCAGTCGATACCCATCAAACCGACCATAGGAAGGAAGATTCGCACACCTACACCAGCAGAACGCTTCATATCGAAGATGTTGAACTTTTTGATGTCTGTCCAAGCATTACCTGCATCCACAAATGCAAGAGCATAGATATTGGTTGAGTTCTCAAGCATGAGTGGGTAGCGAAGTTCAAGCGACATACGTGAATAAGCATAGCCCTCATAGCCGTAAGGAGTAAGAGCACCGTTGTCATAACCACGAAGACCGATAGTCTCTTGATAATAGCTTGTAGAATATCCTGACATACCGTCACCACCTACATAGAATGTCTCAAACGGTGACTTCTTGTACTTGTTGTAGTGACCGAGGAAGCCGAAATCCATACGGGTCATGAGCACGAAGCACTTCTTTGCTCCTGAGAGTGGAGTGTAGAACTTAGAATTGAACTTCCACTTGTGGTACTCAATCCACTTGTACTTCTTCTGCATATCTGAAGAATAGGAAGCACTTGCAGAGTTGGTACTCATATTCTCGTAGTCGATACCGTCGAAGAGAGAGTATGGAGGAGTGAATGTGACAGATGCGCTTATCGTAGAACCTCTACGTGGATAAATCATGTTATCGATGGAGTTACGCGAAAGCGAGAACGTGAGGTTTACATTATTACAGTTACCATTCTTGATAAGGAAGTAATCCCAATCCTTCAACATGTAACGAGTATAACCGAGAGTCGTCTGGAAGTAGAAGTTGTTATCTGGCCAGTTAAGACGCTTACCCCATCCAACTGAGAGACCGAACAACTGGATGTACTTGTCAGGGTCGTAGTAGCTTGTATAATCGTAGTTATTGTAGTAACTGCCATAACCATACATCGAACTCATCATATTATTATAGTAACCACTGTTGTAGTATCGACTACTGATATCTGTCTGACGAGAGAAGAATGCAGAAACAGACAAAGAGTTAGGTCTCTTACGTCCAAACCATGGGTCAAAGAATGAGACGCTATATGACTGGTAGTAAGAACCATTGGTAGAACCACTGATGCTGAACTCCTGTCCGTCACCCTGTGGAAGAATACCACGATGGTTTCTGTCCTTACCGATAAGGTTACGCATAGAGAAGTTTGTGAACTTCAAACCAATCTTACCGATAATACCTGTCTGTCCCCATCCGAGAGAGAACTCAACCTGGTCGCTTGCCTTTGGAGTAAGACCAAGATTAAGGTCAACCGTTCCGTTTGTCTGGTCTGGTACAGGCTTGAAGTCGATATTCTCAGGGTCGAAGTGGCCCATCTGTCCAAGTTTCTGATATGATTCCTTGAAAGCATCCATATTGAAGAGGTCGCCTGGCTTCAAGGTAAGCTCACGACGTATAACCTCCTCGTACACACGAGTGTTACCGTATATTTTAATCTTATTGATGTAAGCTTGTGGACCTTCTGTGATACGTATCTCAAGGTCAATAGAGTCACCATCGATATTTATCTCTGTAGGAGTGACACGACTGAACACATAACCCTGATTGTAGTAATAGTTACCCACGGCATCATCGTCTGACTGAAGACGTGAATTGATGTGCTTGGTGTTGTATACATCACCCTTCTCCATACGTAGAACTCTGTTGAGACCTTCTGTTGGATATACCGTATTACCTACCCAAGAGATATTACGTACATAATACTTCTGACCTTCATCAAGATGGATATATACATCCACGAGGTTGTCACCAGCATCAACAACACTATCTGCAACAATCATGGCATCGCGGAAACCAAGTTCATTATACTTCTCAATTACACGAGCCTTGTCCTCCTCATACTTCTCGGCAATGAACTTCTTAGCCTTAAAGAGACTCTTAAAGCCTTTCTCGTTAGTCTTCTTGAGAAGACCACCTGAAAAGAATCCGCCATCGAACTTCTTACGTGCAATATGCTCATTACCTGTGATGTAAATCTTTCTAACCTTAACCTTCTCGTTCTTGTTGATGTTTACATCCACGATAATTTCATCCTTACGAGTAGAGTCGTCACGCTGAACAATATCAACATCAGCATTCTTGAATCCCTTATCGTCAAAGTAACGCTTGATGACAATCTTTGCCTTATCCACCATATTAGGTGTTATCTGGTTACCCTTGATAAGTCCCATCTTGGCATCGAGGTCATCACGTTCACTCTTCTTAACACCATTTATATTAACCTGTGAAACACGAGGACGCATGGCAAGAACAATCTTGAGGAACACCTTGTTGTCCGCAATGCTATCTGCCTCAATGCGCACAGAAGAGAACAATCCGTGTCTCCAATATCTCTTGATTGCCTGTGTAATCTCATCACCAGGAACAGATATCTGCTCACCCACGGTAAGTCCAGATATACCGATAAGGATGTAATCCTCGTAGTTGTCAACACCTTCCACCTTGATGCCACCAATCTCAAGTTTCTGTGGTTGTCCATACACCACACTTGGCTTGTTCTGGGCTGACATAAACTGACAGCCAGCCATCACGAGTGAAAGCAGGAATAATCTAATATTCTTCATTTATTTTTGAGTATCTTTTTTCTTTAAAAGTTTTCAGCAACAAGGGTTTTACTTTGCTTCTACCTGTTCGCCAGTCTTGCCAAACCTACGTTGACGACCTTGATAATCCACGATTGCCTTGCAGAGGGATTCCTCGTTGAAATCAGGCCAGTACTCGTCAGTGAAGTAGAACTCAGAGTAAGCACTCTGCCATAGGAGGTAATTACTGAGACGTTGCTCGCCTCCAGTACGGATAAGTAGTTCTGGGTCAGGCATGAATGAAGTAGCGAGATGCTCGTCAATAGTTTTCTCGCTTATATCCTCTGGATTGAGTTCTCCATTCTTCACCTTTGAGGCTATATTCTTAACAGCGTTTGTAATCTCCCACTTTGAAGAGTAGCTAAGAGCAAGTACCATGCACGAAGCAGAATTGTTTTTGGTTCTTTCCTCAAGTTCCTGACAAGCCTTACGCACGTTCTCAGGAAGTCTTTCCTCCTCTCCGATAATACGAAAACGCACATTCTGCTTCATAAACAACTCCTCCTCAAGATGCTTGAGAAGTAGAGCCATAAGAGCTGATACCTCAGCCTCTGGACGGTTCCAGTTCTCTGTCGAGAAAGTATATAGCGTAAGATACTTAATACCGAGTTTTACAGCAGCAGCCATAATATCGTGAACGGTTTCCGCCCCAGCCTGATGTCCCATAGTACGTTCCATGCCACGAGCCTTAGCCCAGCGTCCATTGCCGTCCATGATTATCGCCACATGCTGTGGCACTCGATTCATATCTACTTGTTCCTTGTACATATTATTGTTAGTTTCTTTCTATTATTAAAAGTAAGGACAGAGTATTATCAATGTTCTATTGAAATCCGCGAGAACTAAAAAACTCAAGAACTTAAAAACTTAAAAACTCACGAACCCGAAATCCGCGAGAACTAAAAAACTTAAAAACTCACGAACTTAAAAACTTACAAACTCATCAGTCATTATTACATTTGCGGAGCTTAGGACAGATATCGTAAGTAAGATACAATAACGTACTACAATAAGTGTCCTTGTTCTTCAAGAAACCGCTCTTGATGTAATATGGGTCGCTTATGCCATCCAACTTGTCGGAAGTGGCAAAGTGAACAGCCCAGTCAAGACCGACATTCACTCTGTCTGCAATCTTATACTTAACGCCCACTCCAAGAGGGAAGTTAAGGCATAGCTCGTTGCAGTATGTAAATCCGAGACCCAACTGAATATAAGGGGTGAAACGCTTTGTTCCCTTGAATCCCTTGCCTGTGCCGTAGCCCCAGAAACTTATCTCGTACTGACAGCCCAAGTCCCACACAGTACTCTTGAACGACTGACTAATTCCGTTTCGCTCAGGTATATAATTGCCAGAAGACTTAACGTCGCCTGATATTCCGCTCGCAAAGAGGTCAAACTTGAGCGACATACGTGGGTTCATGTTATAGCGGAGCATCGCTCCACCTGCCAGATGATTGTTTTTATACAGTTTGTCCGTGTTGGCATCGCCAAGATAGAACCCTGTTCCTACGAGACCTCCAATCTCATACTTGTATTCCAACTCCTGTGCCATAGAACTTGTACTTATGGCAAGAAAGCAGATAGCTGATATGATATGATTCTTTAGTCCCATGAACTTTTGAGTTTTTGAGTTTTTAGGTTTGTAAGTTTTTTAGTTATTGCGGAGATGAGGTGATGAGTTTTTAGGTTTTTTAGTTATTGCGGTTGAGAGTTTATCAGCAAACAGAGTAAAAATGATTTTTCACTTTTCACTATTCACTTTTCACTCCTTACTCACTACTCATTCCTAATTCCTCATTCCTAATTCCTACTCAATAACTCCCTTCCAGACGTTGTTGCCCTTGACAATCCACAACTCATTGCCTACGGTGAGAATGGACGCTGTAGTGGTATTATCATCGTTGATACCCTCCGGAAGAAGATACTTGCTTGTCAATGGATGCCAAGAAATACCGTTGTCATCTGAACGGTAGATGTAGTCGTATGCACCACCGTTCTTACCTATTGCGAAGATAGCACCATCGTATGCTGTAGCACTCAACTCTTCGAGGTAAGGGAACTTGTACATGTTCTTCTTGAGTATCTCTGTGTATGACCACTTCTGATCAACAAAGCTGTCCTGAGCACTTACCTTGAACCAACTTACTGAGTACTTGAGGTCGCTTGCGCTAAGACCAACCATAGTCACATACTCAATATCTCTGTTCGTATTTGATGTAAAGCTCTGAATAGATACGTTGGATGTAGGAAGCCTGTCTATATTCTCGTCACCATACACATTCCATGTCTGGAGGTCAGACGAACCGATAATTTTTGAACCGTCAAAGGCATAGATGCGGAACTTGTCTGCGCCAAGCAATCTCTCTACCACACCTGATGACACCTGTGTCCAACTTGCTCCATCTTCTGAAGCGTAGATGTAGGAGTCATTGCCAAGAGCATAGAACTTGTTACCGAAGATTATTACAGACTCGCCCTTTATCGCACCAGCATTCTTTGTCGTCCAATCCGTACCTGTGACTGACTCAGAAACAGATGTCTCTCCACCGTCATTATGGAAAGCATATACCTTACCGTCAGCTACGACAAACTTGCAGTTTGCACCGAATGTAGCATTAACGTTGTCCTTCTTCCACTCAAGGGTGTCTGTGTTCACGGTCTTCTTGAACATCTCGACTGTGTAGTGCTTCTTTGACACGCCGTCAGTAGCTACCACATAGATGCTGAGTGGTTTTCTGAGGTCAACAGAATCACTACCGCTCGTGATGTAGTAGTATGCTGTATCGTTGCTTGCACTCAACTTAGTCTGGCCATATACATAGCCATAAGAAGAGAACTTAGGAACGACTGCTGAAAGGTCTGTCCATACAGGAAGAGAATCCACACCGTAGATTCTACCCTTAACCTGATCTATGTTAAACTTGATTTCGCTACCGCCGATTGTTCTGTAAACGACAGTATCTTCACCACTTGCATTCTTCACGGTCAGGGCACTCTTGATGTCTCCTACAGAGAAGGATATAATACCACATTCAGACGAAGTGACAACCTCGTCATCAGAGATACAACTCGATAAAGACAGCACGCTCATACATAGCGGTGCGATAAAAGCATATATATTTTTCATTCTTTATTTTTAGTGCAAGATATCAATTATTCCGCAAAATTACAAACATTTTTCTCATTATGAAAGAGTATGCTTCCTTTTTAAAGTTTTTTATAAGTCACGTCGGCACTTTTAGGATTAATTAGCATTTTCCAGCCCATTTTGCACCTGTTTCATGACACGAAGGAAGTTACCGCCCCAGATGAGTCTTATCTGCTCCTCGGTATATCTCTCACGAAGAAGTCGGCGTGTGAAATTGATAAGTTCACTTGCACTTGCAAGTCCTGGAACTCCACCATCGCCATCATAGTCAGTACCTATACCCACATGCTCTATACCCATGATGTTGACCATGTGATTAAGATGTTCAACAGCATCAAGTATAGTGGCTTGGCCATTTTCCCTCAGGAATCCATGATAGAAAGTGACCTGTGCCACACCTCCTGCCTTGGCAAGTGCCTTCATCTGGTCGTCCGTAAGGTTACGTGGATGATTGCAGAGCACCTTTGCCGAAGAATGACTGCATACAATAGGGAGCTTGCTTATCTCAAGAGCATCATAGAAGCTTTCCTCACTCGCATGACTAAGGTCAACCATCATACCCACACGGTTCATCTCTGCTATCACCTTTGCGCCAAAGTCTGACACTCCACCATGCTCGCCTCTCACACCCGTTGGGTCGATACTGCTGTCAAGTGGCTGGCATGAGTTGACAATGTGTCTCGCAGAATCACAGATATCGTTGTCTCCATTATGGCAAAGGGTCATATACACCACGCCCCTGTTGCGGAAAGCTTCCACGTTCTTGATGTCCTTGCCTATGGCATAGCCGTTCTCAATACCCATCATTATCGCCTTCTTGCCCTGCGCCTTGAGACGCACGATGTCTTCCGGAGTACGTGCAATATCCACGGCAGTACAGTTCTTGGCAACCATATCCTCTATCTGGTTGAGAATCTGGTTTGCCTTTGCAGTTGCGTTGAGAAGACTCTCCTCGTCACGATTCTGCTGCTGGAGGTAAGCCACCATGATTGTCGCGTCAAGACGTCCCTCTGTCATCTTGTGGAGGTCAACGAGGATGCGAGGGTCACGAGACCCGAAGTCTATATTCTCGTGGAAGAACATAGGAGTGTCACAATGGGAGTCGAGAGTCACAATCTTCTTGTGAAGGTTCTTGGCTGTCTTAAATTCAGAAGCCTCGCCTATGAGCCACTCAAAGATAGGCAACATCTCCATATCGTTTCTCAGCACGTATGGCTCCGGATGCCATTGCACGCCAAGGATGCTCTTATGTTCGTTGCTCTCTATAGCCTCTATTATGCCGTCGGCAGCCGTTGCGACTACTCTGAGGCAAGGCGCAGGCTCCTTACAGGCTTGGTGATGGAAGGAATTGACACAAAGCGTCGTTCCGTATATCTTGCCGAGAATGCTGTCCTCGTCAATATGTACCGTGTGCGACGGATAGCGTCTGTCTTGGTCTTGCGAATGCTTTATGAGCCTTACGCTATTGCCGTTCTCATCCTTCACCTGCGAATGAATATCCTGGAAAAGCGTGCCACCAAGGGCAGCATTTATCATCTGTATGCCCTTGCATATTCCGAGCATAGGAATCTGGCGGTCGTATGCAAGCTTCACGAGAAGCAGCTCCTGCATGTCCCTCTCTGGAGTGATGCCATGCAACTCCTTGACAGGCTCCTCACCGAAGAGGAGTGGATTAGGGTCGCCGCCTCCTGAGAAGATGATACCATCCACCCTGTCCAACAACTCGCCGAGACGGTCTGTCTCATAGAATGGCGGAATAATCATAGGGATGCCACCAGCCTTTAGCACTGATTGGTAATATCCCTCTGCCAGCATACACGTCTCCTTGTCATAGTTGCCCGTTATGGCTATGACAGGGCGTGCATCCTTGGTACTAAAACCTGTATTTATTTTAGTATATTCACTTTTCCAATCAAAATTCATGATGCGTTATATTATGGTTATATCATCATTTTCACACGATAGTTAATCACGTTTGCAAAGATACTCCAAAATACTGAAACAATAAAGGACTTAAAGAGATAAGTGAAAATAAAAACAAATTGGCACGCAAGTTTAGGATAAAGTTCTTTGTATTTTATTCAAATGTTTGCGCAAAAACATTGGTAATTAAAGAATAAATCATTACTTTTGCATTGTTAAAATACATTGTTGCAGGTATCAGACATAGAAGAGACATACAACTTCTTACTATACCTGCTTATAACCACAAACAAAAATCCCTATTAGACATGACAACAAAACCTCCTTCAATCATTGAAGTGTTTGTGCCAGAAGATATGATAAACACCCCTGTTGTTAAGGTTGTAAAACTATCCGATGGGACAACAATCAAATGCGATGTTTATAACCATCTACCAGATGACTATTATGAACGGAAACGCCATGGCACACTTATGGAATTCATAGTATCAGGCAAACAGCATGTTCGAGTACATATAAACCATATTGTGTATATAAGCGTAGAAAAACACTGGTGTAACTTTGTATTTGATAATGAAGAACCGAAATGTGCTTACGGAAGCCTCAATACCATTCTCAATATTTTACATTCTGGAGGATATAAGCAATTTCTACGAATACACGATTCCTACATTGTCAATAGTGACTATATTACTGGTATCATAAACAATTGTATCAGCCTAAAGAATATCAGATGCACTATTCCAATAGGTAGGGCATATAAACATGTATTTGATGATATATCATTCTGCATAAATCCGAGAGAGAAGAAATAAACCAGTCATTTAGGTTATAATCTCGTCATTTAGGATATTGACAAACCTTGTTAGAACTTACTCATTTACATTTGTGGCATCAACGTTGGTGGGCGGTTCCCGAAAAGCCCAATAGTAAATGAGTAGGGATGAATTATGGAAAATACTACCCTTTGTGAAACGATTCAATAGATAGTATTAACCAGTAAAACACAATTATAATTTAATTAACTATGGCTGAATACTTAGACAAACCTGTCGGTTATTTGGAACTCAACAACCAGGCAGGAGTAGCCTGCAAATTAGAGTGCTATTGGAAAATCGGTAGAGATGGTGAATGTAAGCGTGCAGGTTCAACAGGCTCTATAACTTTGGGAAAAACAGGAACACTTAATCTCCGAGACTTAAACTTGAATGACGACAGGGAGATATGGGTTACTGCATATTCTAATGTCTCAGCAGGAAAGGATTCAAGTGGTGATGTCTGGGTAAGATATAGCAAGAATTCAGAGAATACATCTGTCTATAAGATAACAGGTACTGCTTTTTCCACAAAAACATCTTTCCAAACCGTAAGAGAGAGTGAGAATCAGTACTTCGACACTCAGATAAACGTGATGACACTTAATAACAATTCTGGTACTGTATGTAAATTGAATTGTTTCTATAAAGTTGGCAAATATTCTGAGCCACAGAGGGTAGGTGCAACAGGCAGTTTCCCACTCGGACAGTCTGGCACGCTTAATCTTCAGGACATTCCAGACTTGCCAGAGACAGCAAGCGACACAATTTGGGTTACTGCATATGCAGATGTAACAGCAGGAAAAGATTGTCATGGCACAGCATGGTTCCCATACAAGAAAATGTCATCAAATACAGAAGCTGTATTCTCTATCTCCGGTGCGATTAATTTCACGACTATTACTTTTGAGAAGATTAACTACAAATAAAGTGATAACCTGTGAAAGACATTTATGCACATTTCATATTGCATAAGTAAATCTTTATAATAAAAACAGGATATGCCAAATTGCATATCCTGTTTTTATTCATGTGGACGTATATCATGATATCATTCAAATGCTGGACATACACATAGACCGTAAGCACGATATTTATATCACCTGTTGAGCTATGCTTAAATAAAAACGATTTAACGCCTATTTAACGTTGTTTAATCAGCGTTAAAAAGGCGTTAAATGTCCGTTAAGTTTGTCCTATGCCTTCTTCTCAAAGAAATCTTTGAGCTTGCCGAGAGCGATGGCACGCTGGCTAATCTGGTTCTTGATGTCAACGCCAAGTTCATCGTAAGTCTGTTCGTAACCCTTAGGAATGAAGATGGAGTCGTAGAAGAACTTAGGCTCGCTTGATGGCTGTTCAGCTATTGTTCCCTCAAGGATGCCGTCAAAGATGTGAGTCTCGTTCTTCATAGGGTCTATATATTCACCCGTAACAAGTGCGACAGCCGTACGGAGATGTGCTGTACGTTCCTTACCTTGAAGCCTGTCGAGAACTTTCTCCACGTTACCCTTTACGTCATCATGCTGGATTGGCTTGTCCTTGTTAGTCGAAGCCGTATGAAGGATGTTGAGCATCTCGTTGGATAGTTCCTCGTTATATTGCTCAGAATGGAGCTTGAACTTAGGATCGCTCAATACCTCTTCATCGTTGATGGATGTGTAGGTTGTAGAGTAGATACCTGGGAGACCATTGAGAGCGTCACATTCGAGTGCTGTGTCATCTGCTATACAGTCAAAGCCATAGTAACGCTTGATGAAGCGTGCTTTGAGGAGTGCATTTTCCTGAATACTGCCAGTTATGCGAGGAATGTCTATACGGCAACCTATATCGGCAAGAGAACGCACGTCATATTTCTCGCCAAGAATGGCACGTGCCTCATTGAGCTTGTGTGTACTGTTAGTCGCAAACACAAGTGTGCGCTTGCCTTTCTGCTGTTTCTCAGCCTTGACTTTCATCTGGTCAAATCCCTCGCCCCAAACGCTGTTGGCATTACTAAGGGAAACGAAGGCAAATGGGTCGATAGATTTGATAAGACGCTGGATATACATCTGCTCATTCTTACGCACGATACTCAAAAGCACCTTACGTTCTGAATGGGTGTACCAACCCTCACCATCAAGCATAGTCACACCTCGTCCTGTCTTTACTATGGCATCTGCTATCTTCTGCGGATTGCGTGAGAAGATAAGGAACTGTACCGACTGGTTAGTCTTGTTGAGACAGAAGTCGAGAGTGAAGCTACAGATGAAAAGAAGTACGAAACCGAATATTACACGGAACCAGTCATGAAACACAGGATAGCATGATGAGATGATGATGATATCGCAGGCAAGTATGACTGTGCCCAATGACATCTGTTTGTATTTGTTCACGATGGCAGCAATAATATCGGTACCGCCAGTAGAACCATTGTTTGCAAAACAGAGGTATAAGCCTATACCGTCGGTAATACCTCCAAGCACACATGCCATAAATGTTTCATCACCAAGAAGACGTGGGAAAACAAGGTGTCCGCTTGCATCAACATCAGCTATCAAGCCTTGAAACAGACCAAGAATGTAGGTCATGCTAAGCACGCCATAGATGGTCTTCAGACAGAACTTTAGACCAAGAGTCTTTACCGCCACTATGAGCAAACATACGTTGATGATGAAGTAGGTTGTATTTACATTCCATTCTGTTACATAGAAGATGATGGTTGCAATACCAATTACGCCACCCGTAGTAAGTCCATAAGGGAGCATGAAAATATTTACGCCTAAGGCATAAATTGAAACTCCAAGGGTGATGAAGAAATAATCCTTGAGTTCAAGTTTAAGTGCATTTAGATTGTTCTTGTTTGACAAGAATCTACGCACTTTGTCAATAACAGAAATTCTTGCAGAATCTGCCATAAAATATTATTTCAGATGGAGTTGAAGAAGTTAACAAATTCAACTTTATGCAGGGAGTTAAAAAGGAATTAAAATGAAGTTAAAGTGGAGTTAAAAAGACGAATGTCCATCACTGAATAATTTCACGAACTAATCTGCAAACAATCAAACGTCTCTTTAACTTCCTATATAACTCCTTTTTTAACTACATGCTAAAGTTGAGTTAACCAATAACTCCTTTTTAAGTAATCTTACTTCTTGAGCACGATGTTAATCATCTTGTTAGGAACAACGATGACCTTTGCAACCGTGAAGCCCTCCATCCATTTAGCAGACTGAGGATTCTCAAGTGCTGCCTTCTCACAAGTGGCGTTGTCTGTTCCTGCTGGGAACTCAAGTGGGAAGCGTGCCTTACCGTTGAAGGCAACCATCATCTTCACGCTGTCTTCCTTGAGGTAGTTCTCGTTGAAAACTGGCCATGGGGCATCACATACTGTACCTTCATGTCCAAGAACGTGGTAAAGCTCTTCTGCGATATGTGGACAGAATGGAGCGATAAGAACAGCAAGTGCTTCCTTAACCTCACGTGATGTGCTCTTAATCTTAGTAAGTTCATTGAGACAAACCATGAATGCAGCAACACTTGTGTTGTAGGAGAACTGCTCAATGTCTCCTGTAACCTTCTTGATGAGAGTGTGGAGAGCCTTACGTTCTTCTGCTGTTGCATCACCATCAGTTGCAACAAGCTGGTCATCCTTGAAGAAGAAGTTCCAGAGCTTCTTGAGGAAGCGGTGGCAACCGTCAATACCGTTAGTGTCCCAAGGCTTTGACTGCTCAACTGGACCGAGGAACATCTCGTAGAGACGGAGTGTGTCAGCACCGAACTTCTCAACAATCATATCTGGGTTTACGACATTGAACATAGACTTTGACATCTTCTCAACTGCCCATCCGCAGATATACTTACCCTCGTCGTTGAGGATGAACTCTGCGTTGTTGTATTCAGGACGCCATGCCTTGAATGCCTCTACATCGAGAACGTCAGCACTAACGATATTCACATCAACGTGGATAGGAGTAGTGTCGTAAGCATCCTTCTTGTCGAGTGATACGAATGTATTTGTATCCTTGATACGATAGACGAAGTTGCTTCGTCCCTGAATCATACCCTGATTGATAAGCTTCTGGAATGGCTCATCCTTTACAGAAACACCCATATCGAAGAGGAACTTGTTCCAGAAACGAGAGTAGATGAGGTGACCTGTTGCGTGCTCTGAACCGCCCACATAGAGGTCAACATTCTGCCAGTACTTGGCAGCCTCTGGTGAGAGAAGTGCCTTGTCGTTGTGTGGGTCCATGTAGCGGAGGTAGTATGCTGAAGAACCTGCGAAACCTGGCATAGTGTAAAGCTCGATAGGGAAGACAGTCTTGTTGTCGATAAGGCTGTTAGACACAATCTTCTTGTTTGCCTCGTCCCATGCCCACTCAGTAGCGTTGCCAAGTGGTGGCTCGCCTGTCTCAGTAGGGAGGAACTTCTCTACCTGTGGGAGCTGGATAGGGAGACACTCCTCAGGAATCATGCAAGGAATGCCGTTCTTGTAATATACAGGGAATGGCTCGCCCCAGTAACGCTGGCGTGAGAAGATAGCATCACGAAGACGGTAGTTCACCTTCACACGTCCAATATTGTGCTTCTTAACGAATGTCTTTGTTGCTGCAATAGCCTCCTTAACTGTCAATCCGTTAAGATTGAGTGACTCGCCATCATACTCTACGGCAGTCTTGCCTGGAGCTGGTGAGTTGCTTACGATACCCTCCTTTGCATCATAACTTTCCTCGCTTACGTCAGCACCCTCGATGAGTGGGATGATAGGGAGGTTGAAGTGCTTGGCAAAGGCATAGTCACGTGAGTCGTGAGCTGGCACAGCCATGATTGCTCCTGTACCGTAGCCAGCAAGTACATATTCTGAAATCCAGATAGGATTCTTTTCTCCTGTGAATGGGTTGATTGCGTATGAACCAGAGAACACACCTGTAACCTTGTGGTCAATCATGCGCTCACGCTCTGTACGTCCCTTGACGTATGTGATGTACTCCTCAACTGCCTTCTTCTGCTCGGCTGTAGTCACCTTCTGTACGAGGTCACTCTCAGGAGCAAGAACCATGAATGTTACTCCGAACATAGTATCTGCACGAGTAGTAAAGATTGTGAAGTACTCGTCTGTACCAGCAATCTTGAACTCTACCTCTGTACCCTCACTACGTCCAATCCAGTTCTTCTGTGTCTCCTTGATAGAGTCACTCCACTGGATAGTGTCAAGACCATCGAGAAGACGCTGTGAGTATGCGCTTACACGCAAGCACCACTGGCGCATCTTCTTCTGCTCTACTGGGAATCCGCCACGTACACTTACTCCGTCAACAACCTCGTCGTTGGCAAGTACTGTACCGAGCTTTGGACACCAGTTAACCATTGTCTCACCAAGGAAAGCGATACGGTAGTTCATGAGTACGTCAGACTTCTTCTTCTCGTCCCATGAGTTCCATTCTTCAGCTGTGAATGTCAGGTTTTCGCTCTGAGCTACGTCAAGACCAGGGTTTCCTTCTGTCTCAAAGTGCTTGATGAGTTTCTCTATAGGAAGAGCCTTCTGCTCCTTGTTGCAGAAGAATGAGTTGTACATCTTCTGGAATGCCCATTGTGTCCACTTGTAGTAACCTGGAGCACAAGTACGAACCTCACGACTCCAGTCGAAGCAGAAACCAATCTTATCCAACTGCTCACGATAGCGGTCGATATTGGCAAATGTAGTTACCTCTGGGTGCTGTCCTGTCTGGATTGCATACTGCTCAGCAGGAAGTCCGTAAGCGTCATAACCCATTGGGTTGAGGACATTGAAGCCTTGAAGACGCTTGAAACGAGCGTAGATATCGCTCGCAATATATCCGAGTGGGTGACCAACATGAAGACCCGCACCTGATGGGTAAGGGAACATGTTGAGCACATAATACTTTGGCTTGCTATTATCTTCAGAGACTTGGTATGTCTTGTTTTCTACCCAAGCCTTCTGCCATTTCTGTTCAATTTCTCTAAAATTGTAGTCCATGATTTTGAGTGAAAAGTGAAAAGCGAAAAGTGAAAAATATATATCACCTTCCCATTTCACTTTCTTTATACGATTTTAATTATTATCAAATTATAAACTTGTCAACCTAAGTGAAAGCTTCAGCGAACAGTGTAAAATATATTTTTCACTTTTCACTTTTAACTTTTCACTTAGTCTCTAAGCGGAACGCTTAGAGAGTTTCGAGCATTCTCTTGAGCACTACAGTTGCAGATATCTCTCGGTTTGCAGCCTCTGGGATAACAAGACTTGTTGGAGCCTCAATCACGTCGTCTGTCACAATCATGTTACGGCGTACTGGGAGACAATGCATGAAGAATGCGTTGTTGGTTACAGCCATCTGACGCTCACCGACTGTCCATGCAGCATAGTCGTGGTAGTCGCCAAGCACCTTTCCGTAGTCCTGTGGACGAGTAACACCTGGACAAGACCAGTTCTTTGCGTAGATAAAGTCTGCACCCTCGAATGCCTTCATCTGGTCATACTCAACCTTGGCGTCACCCGCAAACTTAGGGTCGAGTTCGTAGCCCTCTGGGTGAGTGATGACGAAGTCAACGTCAGCAGCATTCATCCACTCCGCAAAAGAGTTAGGCACAGCCTGTGGAAGAGCCTTTGGATGTGGTGCCCAAGAGAGTACCACCTTAGGACGCTTGTTAGGAACACGTTCTACTGGATTGCCTCCAAAGAGAGGATTTGGCGCAACGTGTGTACAGTTCTTGTACTCCTCAATCGTGATGAGGTCGGCAAAAGCCTGAAGAGGGTGGACTGTAGCCGACTCCATGAAGAATACAGGCTTTCCAGAATACTTGATGAACTGATTGAGAATCTTCTCCTCGTAGTCATCCTCACGTGACTCGAACTTAGCGAATGAGCGTACTCCGATGATGTCACAATAAGAACCCATAACAGGAATAGCCTCAAGAAGATGCTCGCTCTTGTCACCTTCCATAATCACTCCACGCTCAGTCTCAAGCTTCCATGCACCAGCATTGACGTCAAGCACGATGACGTTCATACCAAGATTCATCGCAGCCTTCTGAGTAGAAAGACGTGTACGCAAAGAATTATTGAAGAAAATGAGCATCGCAGTCTTGTTCTTGCCCAGTTCCTGATACTTGTATCTGTCAGCCTTTATTTCAAAGGCCTCAGCAAGTGCCTGCTTGAGGTCACCCAAATCACCTACGTTCTGAAATATTCTCATAGAGCCTGTTAGTACTTAAATTTCTGCAAAGTTACTTCTAAATTCGGTAAACAACAAATTTTTCCCAAAATTGTTTGTTCTGTTCAAAAGTGTTTCATATATTTGCACCATTAACCTTCAAGTATGAGACTTCAAATATCATAAATAACTAATAAAAAAGCATTAACAATGAAAAAGGCTTTATTCTTTATTATGGCAATGGCAATGTTTGTAAATGCCAATGCCTTCAAGTTCGATGGAGTTGACCTCAGCGGAACACAACAACAAGTAGCACGAGAAATCAGCGTAAGAGGTTACGTTTACGACCAGGCAACAAACAGCCTTAAAGGAAACTGCCACGGAATGGAGATTTTCCTCAGCATGGACACAGAGAACGTACAGGACCGCAGTAAGATTGGACGTCTTATTGTTGACATCCCTATGTCAGATGCTAAGGCATACGAAAATTCAATCGTAGTTTTCAACGTAATCTACCACCGTATCGCTTCTACAAGCGGTAATATCACTTACTCAGTTGATGATGACGGTACAGTTATGGAGCTTGTAAAGACATCTAAGGGTATCCAGCTTGTTTACGTAACACCAAACTACAAGGCTAAGAAATAATCCGACAAGTCATTACGGACACATGTTCCGTAATAACAAATAAACAAAGCCACGATGCAGAATATCCGCATCGTGGCTTTATTCATTCTTAACGACTAAAAGCACTATTGTTCATGATATTTTTGATTTTATCATGAAATGTTATTTTACTTTTAATTTTCAAAGAAACAAACTGTCATTTACCCCTGTTTAGCCTTGAAAGCCATAGCATAGAGTTTCATCTGCTTGAGCATGGCAACAAGTCCGTTTGAACGTGTTGGTGAGAGGTGTTCCTTGAGACCTATCTCCTCTATGAAATGAAGGTCGGCACTCAGAATCTCGTCTGGCGTGTGGTCAGAAAGCACACGGATGAGAAGTGCCACAATACCCTTGACGATAAGGGCATCGCTCTCTGCCTGAAAATGTACGAGCCCCTCCTCTGTGAGGTCTGCCTGAAGCCATACGCGACTCTGACATCCGTCGATGAGATTGCTCTCTGTCTTATATTGCTCAGGAAGTGGTTCTTGCTCACCTCCAAGGTCTATAAGCAACTGATACTTGTCCATCCAGTCATCAAAACCAGAGAACTCATCAATTATCTCTTCCTGTATTTCTTCGATAGTCATATCCTTAATTTTATTAATTTCTTTCATTCCACAATACAGTAAGCATAGTCTGACCTACAGCCTTGAGTGTCTGCTTGTTGATATTCTGAATATTGTCGTTTATGGTGTGC
Organism: uncultured Prevotellaceae bacterium; assembly: GCA_946626925.1. Taxonomy (GTDB): domain Bacteria; phylum Bacteroidota; class Bacteroidia; order Bacteroidales; family Bacteroidaceae; genus Minthosoma. Next base: position 6,114 of record CAMOVB010000010.1, on the reverse strand, counting down.
CAAGTACGTGGGAAACCATCCATCTCGACATCTGCTCCGATGACATCCACACATGGAATGCCGCTAAGGTTTACCTGTACATGGTCATCTGTTATTGCACCCATTGACTCATTTGAGAAATAGTTGTCATAACCCAGTTTGCGACCGATATTCCATATCTTATCCACGTATGTTGGGGCATAGTGGAGACTGTAGCTTTCCTTGAGGAACATGGTATTGCTACCACCCACCATGTCAAGGTTTATTCCGAAACGAGCTGTATAATCATCAACATGACGTTTGCCTGCCCAATATTGGCTACCAAGACACCATGTGCTTGCGCTTGACTCACCATCATACGAGTCCTCGAAATGAGGCAAGCCACAGTCTTCTGCATCCCAACAGATGAAGTCGATGGCAAATCCATTCTTGCGAAGCATAGCTGAGTCGCCATTTTCCTTAAGATCAGCACAAAGTACTCTTGCCATTTCAAGCATCACTCCAATACTACTTGCACCATCATTTGCTCCATCAATAGGAGTGTGGTAATTTGCCTTGTCGTCATCATTATCTGCCCAAGGACGACTATCCCAATGTCCTGAGATGATGATGTGTACGTCAGCATCAGGATTTACGCTTGCCACGATATTACGCATCTTGATAGGTGTACCGTCATACAGTTTGGAGTCGGCATACTGGTTGTATATTTTTGCCCCGAAACTCTCGAACTTGGATGCTATATAGTCGCCACACTTGTCGTGTGCCTCTGAGTTCATGGTACGAGGACCGAACTTACATTGTTCGGCAACGTATGCGTAGGCACTATCCTCACAAAAGGCAGGAGCATCAACAAGTGCTGATGAATCCTCAGTTGTCGTCTGCTGTCCGTTCTTGCAACATACTAATGCCATAGTGGCAATAGCGTATATTATTTTTTTCATAGGTACCAAAATTATGAATTTTGTTTTTCTCTTCTTCCTGCCTGCCACATGAGCCAAGTACCGAGCACGCAGAAAGGAATACTGAGTAACTGTCCCATATCGAGAAGCATGCCTTGCTCAAAGTCCACTTGTTCCTTCTTGATAAACTCAACGAAGAAACGGAACACAAAGATTGTCGTGATGCAGAAACCGAAGTAGAAGCCGTTGCCCGGCTTGAAACGCTCTATGCCACTTGTGCTCTTTGTCTTATATATATAGAACTGGGCAAAGAAGATTATAGCGTAGGCAATTGCCTCATACAGCTGGGCAGGATGACGTGGAACGGGCATACCCTCCACAAGTGCCTCATGACTATGGAAGATGAATGCCCAAGGCACATCTGTCACGTTACCGATAATCTCAGAGTTCATGAGGTTGCCAAGACGAATGAAGCAGGCTGTAACAGGTACGGCTATTGCCACATTGTCTATAACATGGAACATCTTCATGCCCACGTTCCTTGCATATAATATCATGGCAAGGATAACACCTATTGTTCCTCCATGGCTTGCAAGTCCCTCGTAGCCGCGATACTGGAAGTCCCAGCTGTCAGGAGCAAAGCGGACAGGCACAATCATCTCGATGAAAGGTTTGATGCCACTAAGGTAATATGCAGGCTCATAGAACAGACAATGACCTAAGCGGGCACCTGCTATGATACCTATAAAACAATAGAAAAATAGAGGATCAAACTTCTCTTCTTCCAGTTTCTGCTGCTTGTAGATACGCTGGACAATCAAATATCCGAATACCAGTCCTAAGACCCAGCAAAATGAATACCACCTTACAGCAAAACCACCTATGTGAAACATCTCAAGGGATGGTTGCCAATCAATATATGCTAACATAACAACAGACCCTCTCCCCCAACCCTCCCCCTCTATGGGGAGGGTGAGCCGTCCGGGTCATTACGGTTTAATAGTTATGCTCTCAGAGCTATTATTATTAAGTGACTACCCTCTCCGCCGTATGGTCTCCCTCCCCATAGAGGGGGAGGGTCGGGGAGAGGGTCCATTATTCCTTACACGTTAAACAGGAAGTGCATGATGTCACCATCCTGTACGACATACTCTTTACCTTCTACAGCGAGCTTGCCGGCTTCGCGTACTGCAGCCTCGCTACCGTACTTGATGTAGTCTTCGTACTTGATGACCTGAGCACGTATGAATCCCTTCTCAAAGTCGGTATGGATGACACCCGCACATTGTGGTGCCTTCCAGCCCTTGCGGTAAGTCCATGCCTTAACCTCCATCTCACCTGCTGTGATGAATGTCTGGAGGTTGAGAAGTGAATAGATAGCCTTGATGAGTCGGTTGCATCCACTCTCCTCAAGTCCCATGTCCTCAAGGAACATCTGCTTCTCTTCGTAGCTCTCAAGTTCGGCGATGTCAGCCTCTGTCTGGGCAGAGATAATCATAAGTTCTGCATCCTCGTCCTTGATAGCTTCGCGAACACGCTCAACATACTCGTTTCCGTCCTTTGCACTCTTGTCATCCACGTTGCAGACGTAGAGTACTGGCTTGGTTGTGAGGAGGAACATCTTCTTTGAAGCGTTCACCTCGTCCTCGTTCTCAAGTTCAACGGTACGTGCGCTCTTGCCTGCAAGGAGTGCATCCTTGTACTTGAGAAGTACTGCATACTCTACCTTTGCATCCTTGTCGTGACCGACCTGTGCAATCTTCTCGACCTTCTTGATACGTGCCTCCACAGTCTCAAGGTCCTTGAGCTGAAGCTCTGTGTCAATAATCTCCTTGTCGCGAACTGGGTCAACTGAACCGTCAACGTGTACGATGTTGCCATTATCGAAACAACGGAGAACGTGTATGATGGCGTCACACTCACGAATGTTGCCAAGGAACTGGTTTCCGAGACCTTCGCCCTTGCTTGCACCCTTAACGAGACCTGCGATATCGACGATGTCGCATACGGCAGGAACGATACGTCCTGGATGAACAATCTCGGCAAGCTTGGTGAGTCGCTCATCAGGAACACTTACCTGACCGAGCTGAGCGTCGATTGTACAGAATGGAAAGTTTGCTGCCTGTGCCTTAGCACTTGAAAGGCAGTTGAAGAGTGTAGATTTTCCTACGTTAGGAAGGCCTACAATACCTGCTTTTAATGCCATATAATCAGACCCTCTCCCCAACCCTCCCCATCGACGGGGAGGGAGGCCGTCCGGGTCATGACGGTTTTATTGTTATGCTCTCAGAGCAATCTCCAATTTATAACTTTTAATTTTTAACTTTTAACTCTTGCATTATGAGATAATGCAAGTTAGCATACCTGGCTTCCGCCCTTAACCTGCTTCTCTACAGTTGTTACAGCTATAGAGCCGTCCCAGTTCTCGGCAGAGAGAATCATACCCTCACTCACGAGACCATTCTTGAACTCACGTGGAGCGAGGTTGGCGATGAAGAGAACCTGCTTTCCTACAAGCTGCTCTGGCTCATACCATTGGCTGATACCGCTCACGATTGTGCGTCCCTTAGGAGTACCGTCGTCAAGCTTGAACTTGAGGAGCTTCTTCATCTTTGGTACACGCTCACACTCGAGGACAGTAGCCACACGGATGTCAAGCTTAGTGAAGTCATCAAATGAAACTGTCTCCTTGACAGGCTTAGCCTCTGCGTTTGCTTCAGCATTAGCCTTGATAGTAGCCTCAAGCTTGTCCATCTGGAACTTGATAACATCATCCTCAATCTTAGAGAAGAGCAACTCAGGTTTGCCAAGCTGCTTTCCTGCAGGAAGGATGTTTGTATTGCCGAGGTCTTCCCAATTCACGTCTGGCATGTTAATCATCTTGCGAAGCTTGGCAGATGAGAATGGGAGGAATGGCTCGAATGCAATAGCGAGGTTGGCTGTGAGCTGAAGTGAGATGTAGATTACAGTCTTCACACGCTCTGGGTCAGTCTTGATAACCTTCCAAGGTTCCTCGTCAGCAATATACTTGTTACCGATACGTGCGAGGTTCATAGCCTCCTTCTGAGCCTCACGGAACTTGAAGCCTTCGAGGAGTGTCTCTACCTTATCCTTGATGCTTACGAACTCCTCAAGTGTTGCCTTGTCTGTGTCTGTAAGCTCGCCACACTCAGGTACGATACCATCGTAATACTTCTGAGTTAGCTGAAGGGCGCGGTTGACGAAGTTACCATAGACAGCCACAAGCTCGTTGTTACAACGTGCCTGGAAGTCTGCCCAGGTGAAGTCGTTGTCCTTTGTCTCAGGAGCGTTGGCTGTAAGAACATATCGAAGCTCATCCTGACGGTTAGGAAGTTCCTCAAGATACTCGTTGAGCCAAACAGCATAGTTCTTTGATGTTGAAATCTTGTTGCCTTCAAGATTCAAGAACTCATTTGAAGGAACATTGTCTGGAAGGATGTAATCTCCATGGGCTTTAAGCATAGCTGGGAAAACGATACAATGGAATACGATGTTATCCTTTCCGATGAAATGAATCAGACGTGTGTCCTCATCTTTCCACCACTTTTCCCAGTTTCCGTATTTCTCTGGATTTGCATCACAGATCTCCTTTGTGTTTGAAATATATCCGATTGGCGCATCGAACCATACATAAAGTACCTTGCCGTCTGCTCCCTCTACAGGTACTGGAATACCCCAGTCGAGGTCACGGGTTACGGCACGTGGTTTAAGGCCGCTGTCGAGCCATGATTTACATTGGCCATATACGTTGCTACGCCACTCTGTATGGTCTTCGAGAATCCACTTTTCAAGCCATTGCTGATAGTCGTTGAGAGGAAGATACCAATGCTTTGTAGCCTTCTTTACGAGTGGATTGCCGTTGATAGCGTTCACAGGATTGATAAGCTCATCTGGTGAAAGTGTAGCTCCACACTTTTCACATTGGTCGCCATAAGCACCTTCTGCGTGACAACGAGGGCACTCACCCTTGATGTTACGGTCAGTAAGGAACTGCTTTGTCTCCTCATCATAGAACTGCTCTGAAGTCTGCTCGATGAACTTGCCATCATCATAGAGTTTCTTGAAGAAGTCTGAAGCAAACTTGTGGTGAATATCTGAAGTAGTACGACTATAAACGTCAAATGAAATACCGAAGTCCTCGAATGACTTCTTGATAATACCGTGGTAACGGTCAACAACATCCTGAACTGTACAACCTTCCTTCTTGGCACGAATAGTTACAGGTACGCCATGCTCGTCAGAGCCACCTACAAAGAGAACGTCTCTGCCTTTGAGACGGAGGTAACGGACATAGATATCAGCTGGCACATAGACACCTGCAAGGTGACCGATGTGAACTGGTCCGTTGGCGTATGGAAGAGCCGAAGTAACGGTTGTTCTTTTGAAATTCTTCTGTTCCATCTTATTTTCTGAAGTTTCGCAACGATTGTTCTTGCGAAAGTTGATTATATTTAATTTTTGTACATTTGGGTGCAAAGTTAGTAAAAAATACTAATACTTCTTTTAAGGCCACTTCTAAAAATTAGATTTAAACGTTTTCAAGTATATTTTACAGCCTGTTTTTGTATTTCAATCGTTCCCGCTTCCATCAGGGCACACTTTTCTACCCCTGATTCTTCGGCAACCCTTCGTAAACCCTTCGTGAGAAGTTCGTGTTGGTATCACCTCTGAATCACGTTGCAAAGATATGGTGATTTGAACATACAACCAAGGGATTTCTACACTTCAACTGCACAATACTGCACAACTTAACCTTTGCATCCAAAAGATTTTGACCTGTACGGTTGGAAAGGTTTCTATAAAAGGCTAAAACGAACTTGTTGTTTTTTAATCCCCCACGGAGTAGATTTTTTTTAGAAACCGCCTTCTTGCAAAGGCTAAATTGCCAACTATTCTCACCGAAGGTAATCTTACCAATCTTTGAGCCAACTGTTCTCTCTGACCGTAGGGAGGAAATCTTTACATTTTCTGTTCTCGTGGAATGTTATGCGCACGTAACCAAGAAAAACAATGGTAAGATTGGATTAAAGATTGCGCAGATTGGTAATTTAGTCACACTCGGCGACGGGTTATTTAAAAATGCGGCTTGTACAGTTGAAAAGGTTATTTATGTTCTTCTGACTTACGTGTTAGGTGCACCTTACGTTTCCCTTAGGTTCTCCTTAGTTTCCCTTAGCAACTGAACAGACACATAAGGCACACCTAAGGGGAAGGT
>CAMOVB010000009.1:0-31836 GCA_946626925.1 uncultured Prevotellaceae bacterium | reverse complement strand
ATCCAGCACCATTATAGGCGTTATATTTTCCTTCCTTAACAGCAGAGGACAAACCACCCACTATCTTGTGATAATAATAGTTGCAGTTGTCCGCATCATGGTAACAATCGTTCCAGTTCTTGAACGATCCACTTGCACGAACCAATGTATAGTAACATATATCCTTAGCATCAATACCAAGGGCCTCAAACACCATTGGTAACATAGCCGTAGCATCCGTGGTATATGAGTTACCAATGTCCAATATCCTTAGGGAGTCCTTCATCAACACCCCATCCGTATTTGCCAAGTTATAATTTATCGAGCGATAAAAATTCAAATCTTCTGGCGAAGACATCTCAAACACTTCCTCCTTGTCGCACGACATAAGGAAGAAACTACATATCATAAAGAAGCAAAGTGAATGTTTCATAATTAATTTGAAGTTGGCTATATGCAACTGAATGCAAAATTACAAACAATTTATTATTCAGCCATCACAAAGGAAAGAATTGTCTTTGTTAAATCGCAAAATAATTGTACATTTGCAAGCAATTATCATAATGCACTTGATTGCTATCCGAGTGCATATGTGACAACATAAATTATAAATGAAAGATAACATAAAGGTTTCAATCATAACCGTTACATATAATAGTGCAAGTACCATTGCCGACACTATCCAATCCGTAAAAGCCCAGACTTATCCCAACATTGAATATGTCATCATTGATGGAGCTTCGACGGATGGCACATTGGACATTGTGAAATCCTTCCAAGCAGACTTCGGTGAAAGACTAAGATACATCTCAGAGCCGGATAAAGGCATCTATGATGCCATGAACAAAGGATTTCAAGGGGCTACAGGTGACATAGTCGGCACACTCAACTCTGACGATTTCTTCACGAGTAATGAAGTAATCGGGAAAATGGTAGAGAACTTCAATGCAGATGACATCGATGCCGTATATGGAGACGTACACTTTGTCAATGCAGAGAACCTCAGCAAGTGCACACGATATTATTCCTCTAAAAACTTCAAGCCTTGGAAGCTTCGTTTCGGTTTTATGCCTGCACATCCTTCTTTTTATATAAAAAGAGAAATATTACTAAACGCAGGGCTATACAAGACCGACTACAAGATTGGGGCAGACTACGAAATGATGGTACGCCTTTTCCACCAAAAAGGCATACGAAGTAAATACATTCCGATGGATTTCGTCACAATGCGAGCAGGAGGAACGAGTACAAAAAATATTTCAAGCAAAATTACGTTAATAAAAGAAGACGTAAGAGGATGCCGAGAAAATGGTCTTTATACCAACACATTCATGGTATGTCTCAAGTTTTTCGTGAAAATATTCGAGTACAAATTTATTTGACTGTACATCACATCAATAAATATTGACTTCCACCAACAGCCGGAAATAGACAAAGAAACAGAATCAACTTAATGGAATTTTCCCTCAGAAACATAAAAGCAGATACGCGTACGCTCAATGTCATAAAGAACACTTTTGCTTCAGGCATCATGAAGGTATGCACACTTCTATGCTCTTTATTGATAGTTCCTATCACCATTGACTATATGGACAATGAGAGATACGGAATATGGATGACACTCTCGTCCATTATCTATTGGTTTGCCTTTATGGACATCGGCTTGGGAAACGGAATGAGAAACTATATGGCTGAGGCTTTCTCAAAGGGAAACATGAGAGCAGCTCAGTCATACTTCAGTACTGCCATTTTCCTCCTTACCGCAATTGGATTACTTATTTGCGTCGCAATTATCCCTCTCATTTATCTTTGTGATTTAACGTCAATACTAAACACAAAACTCGTTACAGAAGACACATTAAGATGCACAGTCACTATCGTTGCCATCTTTTCCTTGTTGCAATTCGTAACCAAAAACATCGGAATGGTATATGTCGCCATGCAGAAGTATGCCGTCAATGACTTAATAAACCTACTCAGTAGTGTCTGTTCGCTCATTGCAATATACATTCTGACCAAAACTACAAAGGGAAATATCATATATGTCGTAACAGTGTTTACGTCAATGCCCGTATTGATGTATGTGCTTTCTGCAATTCCTTTGCTGTACAAATATCCGCAGCTAAAGCCTTCCGTTAAGACTATAGACCTGCTATCTGCAAAGCAAATCATACTGAAAGGACTTGGTTTCTTTGCAATACAAATCACAAGTTGTCTGGTAATCTTTAGCTCCGCAAACATCTTTATTTCCCACTACTGCGGCCCTGAGAGTGCCACAGTTTACAATGTTGCATACAAATACTTCAACGTACTTGTTATTGCATACACAATTGTGATTTCTCCTTTATGGAATGCTTATACAGACGCATCAATAAAGAACGATTACGAATGGATTAGGAAGAACTTTAAGCGTTCCCTCTACATCTGGGGACTATCAGTCCTTGGCGGTGTAGTAATGCTCGCACTCAGCGGATGGTTCTATGACATCTGGGTTAAAGACAGGATAGCAATACCATTGTCTGTGTCTGCGTCTGTATTTGCCTATCTTTGTTTTTTCAACCTCAACAATTGTGTTACATTCCTCATAAACGGACTGAACAAGATAAGGATACAGATTATTACATCTATTACATTTACGGTATTATACATCATTAGTATTACCATCATACAAGACCACTATGGCATCGTTGGTATATCGCTATCCATGTCTGTCGCTTATTTACTTATGGCACTCATACATCTTTATCAATGTCGTTTACTGATAAGGCAAAAAGCAGAAGGCATCTGGAACAAATAAATTAACAATACAAAAAAGTATGTTTTACTTTCTTCCATACGCACTAAACCTCATAGGATTAGGATTATTAGCTATATTCTATCAACAAGTCGAGGATAAGAAAAAGAAGATGATAACACTTTTCTGTTTCATCTACGTTCTTCTGTTCTTCGGCTTTAGAGGTTATATATGGGATGACTGGCAGGTATATTATCAGATATTCAAGGATATCAGTTGGTATGATTTCCAAATCAATCCATTCAAGGGCGGTAATGACCATTTCTATGAGCCAGGGTATGTACTGATGAATCTGTTCATAAAATCAATATATGACAATTATGTGTTCTTCCAGTTCACTCAAACGTCAATATGTGCATTGCTGTTGTTCCGCTTCATAATGAAGAAGGAACTTAACACTCCTTTCTTCCTGATGCTGTTCCTTGCCTTTGGTGGATATGAGATACTTATCAACCTGATGCGTAATTCCATAGCAATACTCATTTTCCTAAACGCCATACCATATCTTGAGGAGAGGAAACCTGTACATTACTTTATGCTTTGTTTGCTGGCAGTAACATTCCATCTGACGAGTATCCTGTTCCTCCCATTATACTTCATCCTCAACGTCAAGATTAACAAATGGGTGTTCCTTGGCGTTTTCCTTGCAGGATTGGCATTCTTCATTCTTCACATCAGTCTTCTGACCCCTTTGATATCTTTGGTGTTAGGCGGAAGTGATTCCCGAATGGAAATTATGGCTGAGCAATATAGTAAGATTGATGAGGCAAAGACACTGTCCATCGGCCTGCTGGAGCGCATACTTACAGGTACGTTGATGTTCTGTTATTATGACAAGCTACAGGAAAAGAGCGAGAAGGAGCACATCTACATTAATGCCGTAATGCTGTACTTTGCATGCGTGTTCTTCCTTAATGAACTTGCGGTTGTAAGCCAGCGACTCGGTATGTTGTTGATGTTCGGCTACTGGATTGTCTGGTATCAACTTCTCACCATATTCCATTATAGAAATAACAGGATTCTATTCGGCATCTTTATATGTCTTTATTGCTTCCTGAAGACAATCGGAATGTGTAACTACCAAAGATGCAGTTATGACAATCACATATGGGGCGCAGATACCTATCAAGAACGTCGAAGGCTATGGGGAAAGAACCAATAAAAAGACTAAAGCATGGACAAGATTAGTGTTATTACAATAGTTTTCAATAATGCAAAACAGATTCGTCAAACGATTGAGAGTTTTCTGTCACAGACATGGGCAGAAAAGGAACTTATCGTTATTGATGGAGGTAGTACGGATGGAACGGCAGAGATAATAAAGGAATACTCTGACAAGATTGCATATTGGTGCTCTGAACCAGACAATGGTATCTATGATGCGTTGAACAAAGGTATCAGCCATTGTAATGGCGACTGGATAAACGTACTCAACTGTGGCGACTACTTTGTATCGCCAACATCCATCGAGGAGGTGTTTTCAAATGAGTTGTCCGATGTCGATGTCGTATATGGTGACAGCATTGAATACGGAAAAGGTGCACAGCACTTGATTCAGTCTTCAGAAGACACCTCGTTGATGGAGTATATTCCTGTCTATCGGCATGGAAGCTCCTTTGTGCGCACAAGTGTCCAGAAGAGATTCCTCTACGAGCCAGAGAAGAAAGCTAAATTTGGCTATGCCCTTGATTGGTACATGATACACAAGATGTATAAAAATGGAATACGCTTCAAGCGAGTAAACGTCGTGATTGAAATGTATCAAAAAGATGGCGTGTCTGCCAATCCTCTCCAGAACATCAAGTACAATCATCGCATTGCCTGCGAGAGCAACAGCACGATAGGGACTCACGTATTTTTCGCAAAGAAGTTTGCAGTCACTCTCTTCGTCAACTCATGTTTATACGTCCTACTCAGAGCTATCATACTCGATTTTGTCGTAAACAGCATATTGCCACATATACATTTCTGGTGGTTACGAAGACATTACCTTCAGCTCTTGGGAGCGAAGCTCGGCAAAGGCAGTTTCATCATGAAAGATACATACTTCATGAATGTCAACCTTCTAAACATGGGTGAGCATTGCCATATAAACCGAGGATGTACGATTGATGCCCGTGGACGAATAATTATGGGCAACAACGTATCTGTTTCGCATGGAGTAAGTATGTTCACAGGTACACATAACCACCAGACAAGTGACTTCTGTTTCATATATAAGCCTATAATTATTGATGATTATGCATGGATTGGTGCCAATGCTACGATCCTTACAGGGGTGCATATCGGTAGAGGTGCCGTAGTATGTGCAGGAGCTGTTGTCACCAAGGATGTGGAAGACTATACCATAGTCGGAGGAGTGCCTGCAAAGAAAATAGGAACACGCACAAATGACTTAGACTACACAGTAAATGGATATCAACTTTTCACATAAAATAATGGAAAAAAAGAAAATACTATATGTTGACTACGACCTTCAAGTTGGCCATGTGAACTTCAATCAGATTCACATTGATGCACTCATGGCAACTGGAGCAGAAGTCAGACTTGTTCTACATAAATATATGTTTGAACATCTTCCTTACCCAAAGGAGATGTACGACTACATCATCCCTACGTCATTAAGATACCGTGACGGTCATCCGCTAATCAACAGGATAATATTCATCATCACCTTGCTCTTGATAAGGTTCAAAGTCAAGGTAAAGGCTTACGACAAGGTTATCGTCGGCTTCTGTGACGAGATTTCACTATGGCTATTGCCTGTAAGCAGAAATATGCACGTGTTCCTGCACCGTGCTGCCAATGTTGAGGACAGCATGGTAAAGAGATGGCTGTGCAAGAGAATAGCACGCAAGAACCGTTTCCTTGTATTCAACCAGTACATGGGCAATATGCTCAGGACAAACGGCATAAACGCTTACGACGTTGTCTCCCACGGCTGCGTTCCGGCTTTTGAGGTTTCAGACGCAAAGACAGAGGACGGATATTTCACGATATTCCATCCTTCGGCAAAGCTTAACGAGAACTTCGTAAACAACATTCTCAAGGACGAAAGGACTCAGAACTACCTTGTGAAAAGGAAGATACGCCTCATATTGAAGCGCACAAACGATGCGGACATCGTTGAGCACAGCAACATCACGTATCTGCCACCGACCATTGACTTTGCTGACTACAAAGCGACATTCGTACACTCGGATGCCATACTGCTCTCCTACCCTGAGTCTTTCCGCGGACAAGTGAGCGGCATCAGCTTTGAATGTGTTGCAAACAACAAGAGGGCAATGATTTACGAGCATCAGTCACTGGATTACTGCAATGGTTTCTACAACTACCACACGTTCTTCAACGATGTAGATGGTTTCATCTACCTGTGCGAGGAACTGAGGACCAATGACGATGCCAAGTGCGTTGTCACGCCAGAGACGCTTGCTCCTGACTATAAATTCCTATTTGAGAAAGAATGAAGACTACCATTATAATTCCAACATACAAGCCTAAGGAGTACATCCTTGAGTGTCTGGATTCAATCTTCGGGCAGACTTATCCTGCAAGTGAGTTTGAGACAATCATTGTACTCAACGGCTGCAACGAGCCATACAAGTCACAGCTGGACGAGTACATTGCAAGCCATGCGCCAGAGGGAAGCAATACGCACCTTATCCAGACAGACACACCAGGCGTTTCAAATGCACGCAACGTAGCGATTGATGCAGCAAAAGGAGACTACATAATCTTTCTTGACGACGATGACTTTATTTCTCCTACATACGTTGAAGGCTTGATGTCTGTGGCACAGGAGGATTCGTTGGCATCTGCAAGGCTCAGTATATTCGATGATAAGACAAAGGAGGAAGTACACACAAATATTACCGAGTCATTCAGGATTGCAAAAGAAGAAAGCAGACAGCAGCCTCTTACACAATACAAGGCGCGAAGACTCCTTTCAACGATAACGGGAAAGGCTATTCCACGACGTATCATCGGAAATTACAGGTTCAACACAAATTTTTCTCTTGGCGAAGACTCATTGTTCCTCACACGTCTGACTAAGTATATCAAGCATATTCCTCTTGCACCTGACGATTGTGTGTACAATGTACGCAAGCGTGAGGATTCGGCATCAAGGAAACGTATTTCAACAAGTAAACAAGTATGGAATGCCGTCTCGCTTGCATGGGAATACACCAAGATGTATCTGTCAGACATAAGACACAACGACTTCCTGTTCTACATGTCACGAATCGTTGCTTCGCTTCTCAAGGCAATATCTAAGAAATACAGGGCAGCGTAGCCTTGCAGGAGTTAAAAGTTAAAAAATAAAAGTTAAAAGTTAGCTTCGCTTTTCGTAGTAAAGAGGAGTAAACTCCCATTTACTTCCATTAACTTTGGTTAACTACTATTCAAGAAACAAATACAATGACTACAAACGTAACGAACAAACCGCATATTGATTTCATTGACCTTGCAAAAGGAATGTGTATTCTTCTTGTCCTCACATTTCACATCGACGAGGGCAACTGGTTATACAGCAATGAGAAGATAAACAACTTCTTCTTCAGCTTCAGAATACCATTGTACTTCCTGCTGTCGGGCATTTTCATCTCCTTCAGGCAGGGCTACATGAACTTTGCAATAAAGAAAGTGAACAGACTCCTCATACCGTTCCTGTTCTTCTACGCAATAACCTGCCTGTACGCACTCATGATGGAAGGTGTAAACGCAATGGTACTGAACGGAGGTGTTTACAAATCAATGTACGACCTTACGCCGATGAACTTCCCATTCAACGAGAATCCGCTGGCTAAGTTTCCGAACAATCCAATATGGTTCCTGATTTCGCTTTACACCACATACATTCTTTACTCTCTGTTGCACAAAGTGTCAAAGGGCAACACGATAGTAATCACGGTATGTTCATTCATTCTCGGTGCAACAGGATATTGTCTGTCCGTATTCAATTACGATCTCCCATTATATCTTGACACGTCACTCACATGTATGCCTTTCGTCTCCATCGGAGTTATCCTGCGCCTGAAGCTCGGCTTCCTCAAGGAGATGAAGACATGGGTATGCCTTGCCATTGCATTGTGCTCAGCCATCATCACCTTTGTACTCTGCAAGGGAACATCCGAATTCTACGCAAACAGCTACGAGTGCAACATCGTAGCATTGCACGTGTGCGGAATAGCAGGCGCATGCGGCATCCTGTACCTATCAAAGGCAATCGGCTATATTCCTGTTATAAACTACATAGGTAGATATTCCATTATCGTCCTCGGCACTCACTACCTGTTCCTCCAGATGTTTAGAACAATAACCAACAGGCTCTCCATCCAGAGCATTCCATTGTCTGTTACTATTAACATTGTGGGAACTGTCTTTTGCAGCATAATCGCCATATACCTACTACGGAAATACCTACCATATTTTGTAGCTCAAAAAGACTTATTGCCAACGAAAAAATAAGAAAAAATGATAATAAGTCTGTATGTATGGTGAATACAAATCACAAAAAAAAATTCCCCCAATTCAGTTTAGAATTCATATGCTAAAACTGATTTGGGGGAATATGTTATTCATCAAGCATTTTACCACTTTTATATCTGCTGTATTGCTCTCTGATAAATAGTACCCATGCAAAATCTGCCATTGCGAAGACAACCAACCAGAGTATAAGCACCACAATCTTTGGCATACTTACAGGCTTTGGGTTAGTTACGGGTCGCTGAATGACCGTGAAAGCAGGAGTCTTCTCCTGTAGTTTTGCCTCGCTCATCTTCAACTGTCCAAGAACCTGAGAATATAGATTGTACTTTAACTGCATATCATTTTCAAGGTCAGTCTTCTTTGATGTTGCGGATGCGAGAACTGCATTCATATGGGAATCTGAGAATTGAGAATACGCATCTACCGCACTCTGGTATTCATTCCATTGTTTCTTGACTAATTCCCTATAATGCTCTACGTCCACACGAACCTTGCTCGTACGATAATCTGTAATGTATTTCTGCAATCTGTTCTTAATCGTGTCTGCCATTATCGCTGCCACCAATGGGTCTTGGTCAATGACCGTAATGGTTATGACATTTGATTTCTTGTCGACATCGCATAGCAACAACGAACGCAAGCTATTTATCAGTTCCCACTCATCACGCGAACATACGAATGGGTCTTTTACCCCCCCACCCTGTTGCTTCTTTGATTTCAAGAGTTTCTTAAGTGCCGTCATAGGATATGTCCAAAACGGGTTTTTGAAATCCTTCACAATATGCTCACGATACGTTCTTACCTTTTCATCATCTTCCAATCTGACAGGAACATCATATAGAGACTGCAAAAAGTCCGTTGAAGCAAAAATGTCTGGATACAACTCAGGATAGATGGCATCCACGGACTTAGAGCCACTCAAATCAACCCCAAAAGAGGATGCCAAGTCAGACAAGTTACCCGACAGTCCCGAACTTCCAGAACCAAACTCAGGTGCCAATATTGCAACGCTACTGTATAGCTTATAATTGCCAAAAGCAACCACTAAGCCCATAATAACGCCAACAATCTCAAACCTAACCAAGGTTCTCCAATTTGCTATAATTTTTTTGAAAACAGACATTATATCTATTTCCATCGTTGCTTTTCCTTCAGATTGCATATAAATAGTGTATTAACTGTCTTATATCTTCTCTATCATATCCATTGCACTCTCGATGACCTTGTGCATATCGTAATACTTGTACTCGGCAAGACGACCACCGAAGATGACGTTCTTCTCGGCATCGGCAAGTGCCTTGTACTTGGCATAAAGTTCGGAGTTACGGTCATCGTTTACTGGATAGTATGGTTCGTCACCTGGTTGCCACTCCTTGCTGAACTCCTTGGAAATGACGGTGTCAGGCTGATTACCAAATTCAAAGTGCTTATGCTCTATGATTCGTGTAAACGGAGTCTCCGAATCGGTATAATTGACTACGGCATTACCCTGATAGTTGCTTACACCTTCGAGCAATTCCGTCTCGAATGATACTGTACGATACTGGAGATGTCCGTACTTGTAATCATAGTAGCGGTCTATCTCGCCTGTGTAAATCACCTTGTCGGCAAGGGCATCAAGCTCTGCCTTGTGCTCAAAGTAATCAGTAGAGAGACGTACCTCACAATCGCCTATCATAGCCTCAACGAACTTGGTATATCCTCCTTCTGGGATACCCTGATACTTATCGTTGAAATAGTTATTGTCAAAGATTAGACGGACAGGAAGTCGCTTGATGATGAATGCAGGAAGTTCCGTACACTTGCGTCCCCATTGCTTCTCCGTATAGTTCTTGATAAGCTTCTCGAATATGTCCTTTCCAACAAGCGTGAGTGCCTGCTCCTCAAGGTTCTGTGGCTCACGTCCACCAAGTGCCTTGACTGCTTCTGCTTTCTGTTCGGCAATCTTTACCTCAGCCTCAGCAGGAGTCTTGACTCCCCACATCTGGTAGAAGGTATTCATGTTGAATGGCAGGTTGAACAACTCACCCTTGTAGTTTGCCACAGGACAGTTGGTATAACGATTGAACTCAACAAATGAGTTTACGAAATCCCACACCTTCTTATTGCTTGTATGGAAGATATGAGCACCATACTTATGTACGTTGATGCCCTTAATCTCCTCTGTATATATATTACCACCTATATGAGGACGCTTATCTATGAGAATGCATTTCTTACCCTTCTTGCTCAAGAGATAAGCCGATACAGCTCCGAAGAGTCCTGTTCCTACTATAAGATAATCGTATTTCATGAATTTCGTTTTTTAATATTTTAAGTAAACACAGAGAACACGGAGAGCACAGAGTTCTTTACAATCATGAATGAGAATTTGAAAAACTATGCATTATAAATGTCTCTGAGGTCTCTGTGTCCTTTGTGTTTCCGACAAATCCTTACTTCAGGAGATTTGCTATCGTGATAAGCATTGTTGCGATAGATGCAGCAGATGTTCCCATTGCTGAGTATTCGGCTGTTGTCATCTTATGCTTGTTCTTCTTTGATGGAACGACAATCTGACAGCCCGGCTGGATGTCCTTGCTTCCACTGATAAGCTTTACAGAGCCATTCATATAGATGGCATACACACGGCTCTTACGTGCGTTGTCACCATATCCACCTGCACGGTTGATGTAATGCTTGAGCGACTTACCGCTTATATAGTTCATCGTGTTAGGGTACATCACATCACCGCTTACCTTAACCGTATTTGAATACTGAGGTATGATGATATGGTCTCCGTCACGAAGGACGATATCTTCCACACCTCCAGGCTCATTCATCGCTGCCTCAAGGTCGATGGCTACTGGATATACGTTACCGATATCAAGCTTCATCTGGAGGAGCGTGTCTGCTCGTGCAATATCAAAGTTCTTATTTTCTGATTGCATAGCCTCCTCATAGAGTGCAATCTGCGAAGTACGGAGTGTTGCCTCCACCTGTTTCTTCTCTTCCTCCGTCATTGTACGTTCAAGACGTGCGCCCTTGAGGTATGCAAGCGAGCTTGGACCTCCTGCAGCATTGACAAGGTCAGAGAGCTTATAGCTGTTGGATGTCATCGAGTATTCGCCCTCGAAGTTGATTGAACCAGATATCTTCACATTACGCTGTTCTGTATATGTTGGACTCTTACGAACAATCACTTCATCGTATGGCTGGAGAATGAAACCTTGCTTGCCGTCAACGACGAATCCATCCTTGAGTGCGAAACTGAATGTCTCGACCTTACCATTATCATCCTTCATGGCATTTGGGTTATGGCTACGACGATAGACATCCACCTTTACGGTAGAAGCGGCATCCGTCAATCCTCCTGCCTGAAGTACAAGGTCCTCCACCGTGGTATTGTCTGCATAGACGTATGTACCAGGGTAGTTGACCTCTCCATTTATTCTATATGTGCGTTCACCCTGCATATCCAGTTTGCTTGGTATGAAGAGTACGTCGTTCTTGCGAAGCGGAATATCTGCCACCGTTCCGTCCATGATACCCTTGATATCCACGGAAAGAACCTCAAGAGACATGTCTTCCTTTTCACGATGCATCACGGCACGACTTGTGAAGGCATCTTCACGAAGACCTTCTGCAGCCTTTACGAGTTCGCGCACGGATGTAATCTTGCCATCCATCTGGTACTTACCTGCATGGAACACGGCACCACGTATCTCTACCATGTTTGAATAACGTGGAATGACGCTATCAACATAGATTGAATCGCCATCGTTTACCTTGAAGTTTGCCCAATCAAACTCACCAATGGTATGGATTGAGTATTCAGCACCATTCTTACGAACAAGGCGCACGTTCTTCTTGTAAGCATCACCAGTGAATCCGCCTGAGTATGCGAGAAGGCTCTTTACGCTCTCTGACGACTTCATCTCATAGAACATCGGACGCTTAATCTTACCTCGTATCTCTACAAGTGCATCGTATGTTCCTACAACAATAACATCGTTGTCCTGAAGACGAACATCGCCCTTTGCGTTACCATTAAGGAGATAGTCATACACGTCGATGGTTGCAATCTGTCTTCCCGAACGGAACACCTTTATATTACGAAGTGTACCAATATCGCTTATACCGCCTGCGGCATAAAGGGCGTTGAACGCTGTTGAGAGTGCGCTGAGAGTATATGTTCCCGGAACATTTACTTCACCTACCACCTGTACCTGAACAGAACGAGTGTCACCCACAGTCAACTGTATGTTTGAACCAGCATAATACTGTCCGAGTTTGCCTCTGAGGAAATTGTTTGCCTCGCTCACGCTCTTTCCTGCAAGCTTGATAGGTCCTACTCCCTCTACCGTTACCGTTCCATCAGGTGAAATCTCGCCCATGATGGTCTGCTGTGAAGCACCCCATATCTCGATAATCACGTTATCGCCAGCACCAAGTCGGTAGTTGGCAGGAGTAGCAATACTCATGTTTGGCTGGAATGAGAGATTCTGGTTGTTGAAGATATTACGGCCGAACACCTGTGATTCGTCGGTAAAGTATTTCTTATAGTATATCAACGAGTCGATATCCATGAAACCAATCTCGCCGTTGAGGGCATCAAGGCGTTCCTGCCTTGTACCATAACGTGGGTCTTTGCGGAAATCGCTCTTCACCATATAGTTGTTCTGCATCTGTCCTTTCTCGCCTTGTTCCTGATACTGCTTGCGACGGCGGCTTGTTGTGACACCCTTGTTCCTGTCCGTAAGGTCGGATGCACCCATGGAGTTCTGCTCAGCCTCGTATTTCTTACGGATACGACGAAGCTGCTCAGTCGTGACACCCTTCTGAAGAAGCTTGGTCACAATCTGCTGCTGGTTCTGTCCTGCCTCCTGCTGTTGCTTGACGAACTTGATGACCTGATCATCACTCATCGACTGAGCCATCATCATCTGTGGCACAAGCAATAACGATACTATGAATGCAATTTTCTTTATCATTGTATTTCGTATTATTTCTATAAACTAAACACTGTACGAAGGATTATCTTCAAGTCCATCCACAAAGTGCGTGTCTGGAAATACTCAAGATCCATGTCAAGACGACGAAGCATCTTTTCCATCGTATCAGTATAGCCATTCTCAATAGTTGCCAACGATGTTACTCCCGGACGAGAGCGAAACAAAATACAGTAATCTGCGTTACGCTCCATTATCTGATTGATGAAGAACTGTCGCTCCGGGCGGTAACCTACGAACGACATATCGCCCTTGAGCACGTTCCACAACTGTGGAAGTTCATCCATATGATGACGTCTGAGTTTGCGTCCGAAATCCGTAAGGCGCACATCATTGTCCGCTTCCAGCTGAGGCATACCATCCTTCTCGGCATCCACGACCATTGTCCTGAACTTATATATCTTGAAAGGCTTGCCTCCCCTACCGATACGTTCCTGACAGTAAAAGGCAGGGCCGGGATTAAGGATTTTCTGCAATATGACTATAAACAGAATGACTGGAGAAAGAATTATGATAAGAGCCATTGCCCCTAATAGGTCGCAAAGACGCTTCAGCAGTCTCTCGCCATAATTCATACCGTCAGTTATCTTTTTATCTTTGTTCGATTCCATCTATGATTATTGAACTGCCGACATTTTTCACGGCATTACATTTAATCCGCATGATGGCACAACAATAATAACGCAATAGTATATGCGAATATTGTAGCTTGTGCCTCAAAACAGACGATTTGTTAGTTAAATACGTGCAAAGATAACAATAAAAAAAAACATTCTGTCAAAAATGTCAAAAAAACACTAACTTTGCATCCAATTATGGAAGATAGCAACGTAAAACTACCATCTGCATGGGTATCATTACTACCCTTGCTCGTACTGATAGCAATGGTTTCGCTCTCCATCGCTCTCTTCGGGAGTGATGCCCTCGACGGAGGAAACCAAGTGTCGCTCCTTGTGGCAACAGGCGTATGTGTCTGCCTCTCGATGTGGATATACGATATGTCATGGCAGAAGTTCGAGGACAGCATCGTGAGCACGATAGGACAGGCATCCGTGTCTATCGTCATTCTCATTATCATAGGTATGATGTCAGGCTCGTGGATGATAAGCGGAGTCGTTCCCACGCTTATCTATTACGGAGTACAGATTATGTCACCCCAGTTCTTTCTCGTGAGTTCCTGTGTCATCTGTTCTCTTGTGAGCGTTGTCACTGGTAGTTCATGGACAACAGTAGCAACCATCGGTATTGCACTCATAGGTATTGGCGACGCTCTATCCATCCCCCCAGCATGGACTGCAGGCGCAATTATCTCAGGAGCATACTTCGGCGACAAGGTGTCACCACTTTCCGACACCACCATACTCGCTTCCTCGGCAGCTGGAACGGATTTGTTCAAGCATATACGCTACATGACATACACCACCGTACCGAGCATATCCATCACACTCATCATCTTCCTCTTTGCCGGATTCTGGTATAATGGAGAAGATGCTCACATTGCAGAATATACCGAAGGTCTTTCACGTACGTTCAACATATCCTTGTGGACACTGGTAGTGCCCGTCATCACGGCAATACTCATAGCCAAGAAGGTTCCTTCGCTCATCACACTTTCCGTATCTTCACTCGTGGCAGGAATATGTGCCATCATCCTCCAGCCTCACATCCTCATGCAGGTGGCAGGAAGCAACATAATGTCTGTTCTACCCCTTGCCAAAGGAGTCATGATGACATGGTACGGACCAACAGCAATAGAGACTGGTAACGCAACGCTCAACGACCTCGTATCAACAGGTGGAATGACAGGAATGATGAACACCATCTGGCTCATCCTCTGCGCCATGTGTTTCGGCGGAGTAATGACCGCAAGCGGTATGCTCCATAGTCTCACGCTTGTCATCATGCGATTTATCAAGGGAGTATGTTCGCTTGTATCTGCCACAGCAGCCACAGGCTTCCTGCTCAACGTGACAACCAGCGACCAGTACATCTCCATCATCGTATCGGCAAGCATGTACAAGGACCTATACAAGGAGAAAGGCTATGCACCAGAACTTCTCTCACGTACCACAGAAGACTCTGCCACAGTAACATCCGTACTCATCCCATGGAGCACCTGCGGAATGACTCAGGCCACCGTCCTCGGAGTACCGACCAGTACGTACTTTCCTTATTCCTGCTTCAATTACCTCAGCCCATTCATGAGCTGCTTCGTTGCCGCCATAGGATGGAAGATAAAGAAAATTAAGAATTAAGAGTTATGAGTTAAGATTTTGAGAGTGAAAAGTGAATAGTGAAAAGTGAAAAATATATTTTACTTTGTTCGCTAAAACACAGAGAACACAGAGGACGCTGAGAGGGTTATTTTTTGTAAACACGAATTACCACGAATTTGCCATAAATTGTCATGAAATTTAACACTAAACTATAGTTAGGCGTAGCCAATTATCATTAATTATGATTTCGACATCGAAATCTATTTGTGATAATTAAATTGTAAAAAAATATTCATGATTATTCGTGGTCAATTACATGATAATTCGTGCAAAAAAAAATGTTTTGAACAACTCTGTGCTCTCTGTGTTGAGCCTATCTTCCGTGAGAACCTAAAAACTTAAAAACTCAAAATATTATAATTCTCAGGTCTCCATCACCCCATAACCGGAGGCCGCCCCCATCGGGGGTCGGGGGGCCAAAACATAAAAACTTAACAAATATATGAAGAAATCAATTATCACACTAACCCTCGCAGCATTGGCAACAGGAGCCTATGCGCAGAACATCACACCCGACATGCTTCAGAAGTTTGCCAAGGAGAATACTCTCACTGGTGCAAACAAAGCAATTCACAACGCACTCTCAAATGGTAGCGTTGCCACTCTTGCACTCAACCCAGAAACAAAGAAGGAGAAAGATACATACTTCAGCAACTCCGTTCCTTCCAAGGGTATCACAGACCAGAGTTCAAGCGGACGTTGCTGGCTCTTCACAGGTATGAACGTGCTTCGTGCCAAGATGATTAACGAGCAGAAGCTCAATTCCCTTGAGTTGTCACAGAACTACCTGTTCTTCTACGACCAGCTTGAGAAGTCAAACCTCTTCCTTCAGGCAATCATCGACACACGCAAGAAGCCTATGGAAGACCAGACAGTCATGTGGCTCTTCCAGAACCCACTCTCTGACGGTGGTACATTCACAGGCGTTGCCGACCTCGTTGCCAAGTACGGAGTAGTACCATCAGGCGTGATGCCAGACAACTATACAGCCAAGAATACTTCACAGTTCACAACATTCCTCAAGCGCAAGCTTCGTGAGGACGCACTCGCTCTCCGCGCAGACGCAAGGGCATCCGACAAGGTTCTTCAGACAAAGAAAGAAACCTTCCTCTCAGAGATTTACAAGATGCTCGTACTCGGTCTCGGTGAGCCTGTTACAGAGTTCACATGGGCACCAAAGGATGAGAACGGCAAGTACATCAGCACTCCTAAGACTTACACTCCACAGTCATTCTACAAGGAGTACATCAACCTCGACCTCCAGAATGACTACATCATGCTCATGAATGACCCAAGTCGTGAGTACTGGAAGACATACGAGATTCAGTATGACCGCCACACATACGATGGCCACAACTGGCTATACCTCAACCTCCCAATGGATGATATCAAGGAAGTAGCCATCGCAAGCATCAAGGACTCAACAATGATGTACTTCTCTTGTGACGTAAGCAAGTACCTCGACCGTACAACAGGTATCTCAGACCTCAGCAACTACAACTACGATGACATCTTCGGCGTCAAGTTTGGTATGGACAAGGCACAGCGCATCAAGTCTTTCGACTCTGGTTCGACTCACGCCATGACACTCAAGGCTGTTGACCTCGACGAGAACGGCAAGCCAACCAAGTGGGAAGTAGAGAACTCATGGGGTGCATCATACGGACATAAGGGACATATCATCATGACAGACGAGTGGTTTGACAACTACATGTTCCGCCTTGTCATCAACAAGAAATACGCAAGCGAAAAGATTCTCAAGGCAGCACAGCAGAAGCCTACCCTCCTTCCTTGCTGGGACCCAATGTTCAGTTGCGAGGACTAAGCCGGCCTCATTCTGTTTATAGACTCACAATTCAGCCCTGTGGCGAGCACACACGTCTCACCACAGGGCTGTTTGTACATAATAATTTGTCGCCGCCACAAAAAAATCTCGAAGTAACAAGTCAGATACGCAATCCCTTTGAAAAGGTTGTAACACTACAACCTTTTTATGATATTTGCTGCATCTTCACAAAATACTTAATGACAATCATGTGACAACGGAATGGCAATAACAAATGACTTAAATGATTCTATATTAATATCGGTTTAGAATTTTAAAAACATTCTTTTCTTTTATTGGCATAAAAATTTTTTCAACAATAAATTGTAAAAGGTCTCCATCAACCATTGCTTGTTGCGTTTCATTGTCATACCAATCATACCAATTCCCTGAAAATTTCCTTTCAGAGTGACTCCAAAAGTAACTCCAACCACAGGGACAATTTTTCTTTTGTTCATAAACATTCCATAGGTGAGGGATAGTTGGTAGATCTGCTTTTTTTATTGTTGTTTTTTTATCGTTCAGTAAGTATATACCATAATAGACATCTTTTGCATTCTTTTTATTACATCCAATAAACAAAGCCCACTTGTTAGATTGTTTTGGAATACTAAACGAGATGAATTTTTCTGCATCTTCACCAAAACGTTCATCAACATTCGTCATAAATCCCATTTCTTTTGCTTTTACACATAGAGTATCAACAAAATCCTCAATAATTCTTTTTTTTATACTATGTTCACTTTTAAACAAAGCAAGGACAGAGTTGATATTCTTTTCATTTGTAGCAATCTCTATAATTGTCTTTTCATTTTCTTCATTCATAAGATTCAATAATTCTCTTATACATTGTGTGTATTGAAATAATGAACTATACAACGTACCTTCCGAAGAACACGCTTGCATACTTTGGGCTAACCAAGGAAGTATATCGTCCTCATACGAAAACATTACATAGTTATAATCAGGATTTTTACCTGTGGAGAACTCTGGTGGTTCATGACAATCTAAAGTCAAGTAAACTATATCAAAATCATATTTCTTACTTTTAGCATAATTAGCATATCTAAGCAACTGTTTCTTCTGGTCTTTTGCATATATTTTATTCTCGATAATTAATGCATGATTATTTGCGTCTGTAATCAATATATCAATTCTGCCACCTGACGAATAATTCTTTGAAACAGGACCAATATCAAATTCTGTGAATACAGACACAGAATTTGCGTCAAGACTAAATTCGAAATTATAAAGTGACATAAAACGTTCCAAGAAATACGCACCTTTGCCATGAGTTCCTTTTGGATTAAGCAGTTCTGCTATCATTCTTGAATGTATTAACTCATTAGAATGTTGATTAAGAGATGTAAAAATATTGAACGAATACTCCTTTTTCTTACATCTTTCTTTCTCTGCCTTTTCTTTTTCAAGAATGCCATTTATATTCATTAATAGCTGCTGCAAATTATCCATAATTAAATCTTTAGCACATTGTTTTTATAGAATAAGTAGTACATTATCTCTTTACTTTCTCCCGCAACATCTGCGAATTCTGGCTGACAAGTTTCTTCTAATTGTAAACTTTCTATTAAACTATAATGTGTTACTGTGTCACAAACACCCTCCAACTACCGTCTTTTTCGCCACGTTCAACGTATTTCTTTTGAATAAGTTGGTCAAGGAGTTTTTTAGTAGCAGTAATACTTATTCCTGTCACTTCTTTCATATCAGTCAATGTAAGCGTAGGCTCTGTACGCATAGCATTAAGAATCTTCGTATAGTTAGGAGTGCGGAATGCTATCCGTTCTCCATCATACCACCAGACGTTTTCATCCTTTTCACCTAAAAACAGGACGTCATTATAGACCTCAGTTGCAACAAGGTCATTAAAGTATTTCAAGAAAGGTCTGATATCCTTGATATCAGCATGTGCGCCATCAGCTGGCACAGGTCCAATCTCCAAATCCGTCTGATGCAAAGCCTCCAAATACTCACTCTTCTTACGACTACGGACAACTATCATTGGATAATTATGACGAGTCAGAATGAAGTTCACCATAAGTCGGGCTATACGTCCGTTTCCATCCTCAAATGGGTGAATGCGGATGTATCTGTAGTGGAATAATGCAGCCAACTCTATAGGAGAAAGTTTTCCTTCCTGCTCGGCAGCATTGTACCAATCAACCAAATCTGTCATAAGTCCCGGTGTTTCTTCTGGCGAAGCATACTCGAATCTGTCACCATAGCGAGTGATGACACTATTAGGACGAGTCTTATACTGTCCTGCATGAATTACATAACTCGTCTGTACACCTCCTGGGAGTTCACGATATACGGTGTAATCTTCACGGAGTAAGGTCTTATGCAATGTACGAATAAAGCTCTGCGTTAGTGGCACTTCCTTCACAGCAGCTTCTTCCGTCATCATCTTCAATCCTACATTACTTGCAGCCATCTCCTGAACATCACGCACGTCGGCTTCTCCTATCACCTTTCCAAAAAGCAACAGGATTTCCGTCTGACCATAAGTAAGTGTGTTTCCTTCAATATGGTTGCTGTTATAGTTGAAGTCCACAGTGAAGCGTCGGCTAAGTCTGTCTCTATCTTTTTCCGACAACGGCTGCAAATCTTGCCACGCAGCCAGTGCTTTCTTTATATTTAGATATTTCATACAAAGCAAATATATCTTTTATTGTTGCAAAGATATAAAATTTATTGAAAAAGGTTATAATATTACAACCTTTTTCAATAAATTTTACCAATTCAACCCTAATTTGCATACTATTTTTAGGTATTTTTCTCCAGATTCGCATTTTATATAGATTTAAGATGAAAAAGTCGCGGCTACGCTTGTTCACTCGGATTGTTTTGCAAAACGTATCTTCGAGGAAAATTTTAAAAATAGCAACACAATAGAGCCCCCAAACATAACCCAAGTACTGACTAAGTATAGACTCAGTACTGACTAAGATGAGACAAACACAGACATTATTCGTAAAAACAATGAAAAACTTAAGTCGTCTGGAACAGGTGTCAGAACGACTTTTGGCTTTATAATCTAAAGAAAACTCCCATTCAGGACGCTATTTTGGCGCATAACAAGCAACGGCTCTATAGCGAAAGACACACAAAGCGTGTACGAGATTCGCCCATAACTCTCTGAATGATTGCAAGAAAACAGAAAAGCGTTTCAGTTATTTCAGTTATTCAGTTGCTTTTTCAAGACATACATTTTTCTCTTTATATATTATAAATTAAATGAGGGTATGCCAAATAGGCACCCCTCATATCATATATAATATATTGAGATTACTATCTCTGGCGTTGACGATGGCCTCTGCCGCCGAAACGCTCTCTCATCTTCTTCTGAGCCTCCTCGTACTTAGCGTACTGCTCCTCTGTAAGAATCTTCTTGAGCTCAGCATTGTTCTTCTCCTGACGGGCACGGAAAGACTCCATGTTGCCACGAGGGTCGCCGCCAGCCTTCTGTATAGAGTCACGCTCTGCCTGCATCTTCTTGCCATTGTCAAGATAGAGCTTGAGGACCTTGTCGTACTGTTCCTGAGAAAGGGCACAAGTCTCCTTCAAGTTGTCTGCCTGACGCTTAGCCATGTCCTCTGGGTTGAAATTGAATTGTGCATAAGCACCTACGGTTGCAAAGGCAACCATAACCATAAGAATTAACTTTTTCATAAAGCTTTGATATTAATGTGTTAGAATTAAGCCTTGGCATTAGCCTCAGCCACAAGGTAAATAAGGTTGACGACAGTCCGTCTCCTGGATCCTCATCGACGAGCCGTTTTCCATCAATCACGACAATAAGACATGGTTAACCCGACAAGGTTTAAAAACACTACAACAAACGCCCAAACGGCCAATTATCCATCATCAATTGTCACACCCGAAGTGTTGAGCATAGCCAATTTCAATTAAGCCATAAGTTTCTTACTCGCAGACAGCACGCACACTTAGTCCGCAACAACGATCACTAAAACCCTTGCTGCGACGGTAACAATTGAAATCAATTGTCACTACATACACTTCGTTGCCATCAATATAATTGTCAGAACAAGACGACCAATAAATGCCTTGATCGCGAACATTAACGGACGAACCTGCGTCGCCAAAGCCTGCGGCAGGAAGGAAAATATGAGCATCAGATAAAGAGTAACTGCCTAATGCCGTTTTACCACGACTAATCACTTGCCCCATATCCGACAATGACTTTGCCTTGTAGACAAAGTAACCTTCATTACCATTATAGCTACTCGTCCAAACCCAGTAGCAATTGTTAAAAAGTTCTTTTATCTCCGTGATAGTTGGCATACGCCACGCACTGCCCCAATTTTGGGTGGCAGCATCGTCTTCAGTTTCAAGAGTTGTCTTATTATCTACTGTTCCAGATGACGAATATAAGCAGTACTTGGTCAAAGTAATATCAGTTCCATTACACCACTTATATGATGACCAATCATAGGCTTTACTTGACTGTGGTACAGTTTCGCCCCATGCATAATAATTTCCATTCCCCGAAGGATTTTTTGCTCCAACATTCATTGTCGCCCACCTAACAGAAAGACCGAGGTCAACACCAACATGCTCACCAGCAGATTCTGGTGATATACTCCAACGGTATGCATATCCACCCTTCACGTTCTTTGGTTTATATGTAGCCTCATAGCACTTGCCATCCTGCATTTCTATAGTAATATCTACAAGACGTTTTGTCATTGGTAACATGGCAACATAGAACAGAACTTTTTCATTTGCTTTTAGCTCAGTGCCATTTTTTACGCCAAGTTCTACCATTGAAGACTTATGTACTGGTGTGACTTCACGTGTATTTACATTCAACATAGCACTATCCACAAACACTGGCTCGTGTTGTTTGTCAAAAATAATCACTTTGGATATTACACCTGCTTCAGGCAATGTAACTTCAAGTTGAACGACTGAAGTGATATGCTTGAAGTTAAATTCAATATCACCTTTGCTTGGAGCCGTAGCCGTTGCACACATATAGTCATAATTCCTGCCGATATGAGCGAGGTTATTATAACCATCCTGCACCTGTCTCTTCAAACTGACAGGTATCTTGTCAAAAGTCGTCTCATTGGTTAGTTTGCCATTATATGGATAATAGGCAGAGTATGTTGCATTTGGGCGTATCTTCCAACCACCACCGTCAAATGTAGCGACATGACCATCATCCCCACTTCGTTCCAAGTGCTTATACGCCTGCGAACCAGAGTAAGGAGCAATAGGGAATACACCTATTGTCTCGTCATCGTCCCAGCTAAATTTTATTACATTATCCTTGTATGTCAAGTCTGTTCTTGTCTCGCTTCCATCAAACAAGAATGGTTCAATGCGAACAACAGCATTCCGTATCTCGCTGTCAGAGACGTTGTCTGTTATGTCATCAATTCCTGAGCATGAAACAAGCAAACAAGAAAACACAACAAAGTATTTACTTGGTTTCATATCAATCAATATTAGTAGTTTGCACATCTATTTTTCTTACACGACTTCCAAAAGTGAAGTCCTCACCTGTATTCTTGCCACCAATGCCATCACTACCTGCAAGGATTGAGGTTCTCAATCTTGAATATGTTACAGTCACACAAGGACTGTTGTAGGCTTCGTTATGTTTCATAAATTTTATGTTTTACAAATAAACTTTTTTCACTTAGTTCTCTGGTGCAAAAAAAAATGCACCAGAGAAGATATTAAGAAGTATGCGTATGCAAGACATACTTCACAATCAAATAATGATTATCATTATAGCATTAATAAAAAACGCAAAACGACAAACCAATAATAATTAATTATGGGTTCTTGTGATATTCGCCCGTGTTTATATCCAAATAGTCATACTGAAACTCTGGAGGTGTAAAAGTCCAATTATTACATTTAACGACCGTCCATTTACCTGCTTTAAGTGTTTTTGAAGGAATAATGTCAGAATACAGAATATTTCTTCCTTCCTCAACATTTCCTTCCGCCATAGTTAGCATCAACACAAAGTTACCAGTTGTCGTTGGATAAGAAGTAATGACAAATTTTTTTTCATCACTATAATAATAATACTTATTTATTGACAATGATATTCGACTAACCTTATGTGCCCTATCAAGATCAGGGACGACACCATTAGACGTGAACATACAAGGAATATTAGCATAAAATTTACCCTGAGCATCCACATTAACCAAAGCAATGGACTTTACAGTTCCCCATATATCAGACAAATCCAATTGTATAGCAGCACTAATAGAGTTCAAAGTTATATCGGAGTTCTGTTTCCCGTCCTTAAATTCAAAAGGATTAGAAAAATAATAATTGCTGTTTTCTTCTACCTGACCAAATGATTGGCAGCCATACGATAAGTAAGTATAGAGTTCGTCTCTTGACACACTACTATATGGATAATAAACTATATATTTATAACCGTCCTCAATAAAGTCATCAGGCACAGAGCTCTCAAAATCCAAGTAGTCATCTTCTTCGGTAACTTTTTCTCTGGCAAAAAATCCACCACATACGCTTAATGATGAACATCTTTTAGTATCCACACAATAAATACCAAACTCATCACCATCAAAGAAAGCAAAGTCAGCCCTTTTGCCATCTTTTGGAGTACCAAATATAGCACGTGTTTCAGAACCACTTCTTAATGACTTAACTCCAAAATGGATTTTAACACCACGACCAGCGTTATCGTCATTAGCAATGTTTAATAAATCGTCATCAGTTGTACATGAGGCGACAGTTGCCAATAAAAGAATTGACATAAAAAACTTTCTAATCATCTTTAGTTTTTCTAGTTAATTAATTTAATTGTTTTCTCATGACAACTGTTTATTGCATACTTTACACGAAATCTTGAAACAGCCATCATAAGATGTCTCTATCAAGATTTCGCTTTATGAGTTATTATAGATAATACATTGTATTGTATTGTATTGTATTGTATTGTATTGTATTGTATTGTATTGTATTGTTACATATTTCTGCAAAACATGCAAATATTCCAGCAACTATTTCAGCTGCTAAAGCACAATTTTTCAAGATATTTGAGTATTGATTTATCATATGTAATAGTTACGTTTTAGGTTATGTCTCAATCTGTGTTTTCAAGACAAAAAGGACATAGACTTGAAAATACGAGTGCAAAGATATGCCAAACTTCCAAAACCACAAGCGATAACACATAGAAAGAGGTTAATTCTTGACAGCAATCAAAAACTTTCAAAGACAATTATTTCTCGAAGTAATCCATGCCCATTACCTGTCCCTTAGTTACCAGTCTCTCAAGTGCGCCTTAGGTAGTCCTTATTTTTCTAAAAGAAATGAGGGGACACGTACGGCACACCTTATATACAACCAACAAAATGAATGAATAATGAGGAATTAGTAATTCCTCACTCCTAATTCCTCATTATCCTTTATTTTTCTGCCTGTCGCTTCTTGAGCATCTCGACATGAGAGACGATATAGAGGCAGTCAATAAGTGAGAGGTCTGGCGTGAAAGGCTTAAGTATTCCCTGATTGACGAAATACTGGTAAGCATCGCGATACTCAACCTCAGCAAAGCGACGTGCAGTATTGCATACGTTGATGTACTGCTTCAGTGGCGAGTCCTTCTTCAACTCATATATTGTCTTGATAGTAATTCCACCCTCAAATCCTGTCTCACTGTAGCATCGAGTGATAAGTGCCTTATTAGAGTGTATGAGATGAATATCATCCTTAATATTGAGATGCTTGCTCATACAGTTGGTGACATGTCCGACATAGTCGCCCCATGTCTCATCATCTATGACAAACACATTCTCGTCAGGATTAAGTTCGTTTGCAAGATATGATTTCTTGTTTTCGTTGACGTCAATGGTGTAAGCCTCCACCTTACTCTCTTCCACAGGGCTCTCATGCTCCTCGTGTATGACATTCAAGTAGTCAATGAGAAGAGCCTTGCGCTCACTGAGATCGGCATCCACGCTGTTGCGGTCGTCTTCTGTGAGACCGAAAGCACGGTACTGACCAGGAGTGGTATCCTTTGTCGCCTTATAGAAACGTTGTGTGAGGTCAAAGAGTTCCTCATTGTCGTTGACAAACTGTGCCGTTTCAATGTTCAGCGGATGTTTCTTGCCATAGAGCCACACAGCATCTGGAAATGCGGTGTTGCGCTGAGTGTAAGTATGGTATATCTTGATGTCCTCCTCGTGCTCTGATACGATGGTCTTCATATCATAGTCGTTTGGATCATTCTTCATATTCTTCTGCTGAAGAAAGAGGTTAAGTCCTGCGGCATAGTAACGGCAAGCATTCTGGTATGTCTCCTCGATTTTTCCATAGGTGTCCTGATGGAAAGTCTTCATGTAAAAGTTCTTCAATCCCATAGTCCTGTGTTACTTTGCAAGGTTAAACAAATCTTCTGGCAACACGAAGTTGCGCAACTCACTGTCATAATATCCACCCATATTTCCTATGATATTGATAGCCCCATTCTGCATCTTGGCAAACAAGATGTTGTTGCCCGTCTCCATCATAGTTGCATAGAGCGACTCGTTCTGCTCCGGTGTGATAGAGCCAAGAGTGTAAAGCTTGAGTATTGGCTTTTCATGTATCTCTGAATGTTGGGTAGGAACCCAACGGAGCACCATCACGGTATTGCGCTTGCCTGTATAGAGCACGCAATAGAGTGGTTTGTCTGTTGCAAGAGGTGTCACAAGAGTCTCTTGGCAAACATTGTATGTCGTACCTGTCAATTCCTCAGGCAACTCCTCGCTTGTAATCTTTGTTCCATCAAGGAAACAGTCAAATACGAATCCGTAGTCATCAATGATTGGCACGCTAATCTGTTCAAACTCGGCGAGACATACTGTCTCCTGCCTGTACTGACCGTCCGACCACTGACTATCATAAGGCACATTAGAGAACTTGCACTTCAGCTTGAGGCTATCGACCTTTGTGAGGTAATCGATAGTAGCTTCCTTGGAAGCATACTCAGTAGTGCTGAACTCAGGAATCATAAGTTTGAGACCAATATGATACTTGAGCATAGGTTCATTCTCTGGCGTATATTCATAGTGGTAAGGGAGAAGTGCGAGAGGACTGACGTCAAAGCGCGTCTGTCGGAGCACCGTCCAACCTTCTTCGAGACAAGCACACAAATAGAAGTGAAGGCTCTCGGCAGAGTCCTTCATTGCGTTCTTGATATTGTCAACATAGAAAAAGAATGGATAATGTTCAACTTCATTACTTCTCTTCTTTGGAACGCACATATCAATAGTGTCCTCCTTGATGAGTACACCGAAAGCGTTCAATGTGTTTTTTAATAAGCGTCCAAGTCCGTAGCCACTGATGGTCTTGGCTGTCTGAATCTGTCCATGTGCATCACACACCGATTTACTCTTGATTGGACTGAAGACATCAAGTGTGGTGCAGGCAGTGATGAATTGTTCTTCGTCTTTGGTTTGAGCCATAGATTTATAATCACTTATGGGTTTATTTCTGTCGGCAATGCCAACTAACCGGTTAATTCCGCTTGCAAATTTATAATTTTTAGTTAAAAAACGTATGATAATGTAAAAAAAATATCAAAAACAGTACAATTTTAAGACAGTTTTGTATTAAAATATCATTTTTGTTTACTTTTATCGCATAAAAAAACATGTTCCTTACTACATAGTTCTGTTTTTTTTGTACATTTGCACAGCGAACTTAAACAAACAACTGTGTACTAAAAATCACGAGTACTTCTAAGAATTATCCAAGGATAATACCAAGAAGCTCCAAAATTCTAATAACCCAATGAAAACAAGAACTAAGTTTCAGATTACGGTGATAGCAATGCTCATAGAGACAGTTCTCCTTGCTGCAAAGCAACCGTTACTTTACAATATACAGAGCATCGCTCATTTTGACCAAGGACTGGCAACAACCATTGTCATCTACTATACATACCTGTATAAGATGGCAAAGGTCATCTGTTACCTTTTCTTCCTTATCTTTGTACTCCTGCTCGAAAAAGAATACAAGCATAAAATATTCGGCAAGTTCTTTATTGCGGATTTTGCCGTCTATGTACTGGATGCATCCATCCTGTACCTTCTTATGTTTGCGCCAGACCTCAGCAATAACGTGCGCCATTACACCGAAATCGTCATTGCTCTCATGTCGGCATTCACTTCTTTCTTTGCAGGAACATTCCTCTATCAGAAAATACGTTCAAAGGCATTCCGTAAGATAAGGACCGCCTACCGCCTCTATGCTCTTCGTTACATCCTCTACGTAGTTGTGCTCAGCATTGAGTTGATTCTGCACAACTTCAAGGGTATGGGTTACATGGAGCTTGGCTCATACACATGGTGGGTAGTCCTCAGCTGGGCAATACGTATGCCTCTCCTCATCTACAGCCGCATCGTCCTCTTCACAGGCGTGATGGACATGAAGACTGCCAAGGAGACGCATGAGGAGCATAAGGAAAACATGAAGCATCTACATAATCATCACCACAAACATCATCATAGCAAGGATGAGGCTGAGGAGCAGACGATGGATTCATAGCGACACTGGACGTGTCCATGATTTCAAATGTCAAATTTATCATGTATGCCTTCGGGACATGATCTAATCGTAGATATCAAATCACAAATAAATACACATCCAGCTTCCCTCCCTCTTGGGAGGGTCAGGGTGGGGCTTATATATGACTCATCTTACAGAACATGGAATAAAGCCTACGGCTGTACGTGAACTCGTATGGAAGCAGGTACAGAAACAGAGCGAGACATTCTCGCTCAGCGATATGGAGGAACAGTTACCAGACCTTGACCGTTCCTCTATTTTTCGTACCCTTCGCTTGTTTGCAGAGCACATGCTCCTTCATGTCATAGATGACGGCACAGGCATACATAAGTATTGCGTATGCAGATGCGAGAATGGCCAGCATCTCAATCATATTCATTTCACCTGTCTCCGCTGTGGACAGACCTATTGCTTCGAAGACTATCTCATCCCTGTCGTAGATATGCCCGAAGGTTTCGTTGCACAAGATACCGAATATATAGTAAAGGGTATATGCGCCAAGTGTACTCAAGAGGGGAAAAGACGGATATAGTCCAACTTGCGCAAGCTCCAGATGAGAGACTATTAGGTTATCAGGTTGTCAGGTCTCAGGTTGTCAGGTTTGATACTTGTAGCCGAGAACAAATACGACGAGAAACTTAGCAAAGCATACTTGAAATACAAAGGATAAACTATTTATATCGTAAAAAAAACGAGGATGTGTTGGTTTAAATACATCCTCGTTTTGTCGTTATAAGTAGGTGTGCAAAATTACACATTTCCTTTCGATTGGCAAAGAAAACATGATACTTACACAACGTAAATACTATATTTACGCCCCATAAATATAGTGTTTACGATACACATCTTTGCTAATACACAAAAAGAGCCGACACCCACGTGAGGTATCGACTCAAAAATAACAATTATTTTCAAGCAGGTTTTCAACACTATTGTATTTTAGCGTTATAGTCTTTACCAACTTTTTTCGTGGAGAATTCTGTTTTGTGATTTCCAATATTGAATGGATAGTTTTATCAAAATACTTTAATGGCTTTTCCTGCGCATTTACACAAAATATGAATGCACAAATTACATACAAAAACAATAAGGTTCTTTTCATAATTATTTCATTTTTTGTTTCCGCCCTCTTGAAAACTGTAGAGACACAATTTATGCTTTATAAAATGATAAAAAAACAGATAGAGTATAAATTGGTAGCCACAAACTTCAAGCAATAGGGTGTGAAAACGGTTATTAAATAGGGTATTATTGTTTTGTTGAATCTTCGTACTAAAACGTACGAAGAAACAACAAAACTGATCTCGTCATGTAATGAAACAACATAACTTGGGATGATATATTAGTCAACCATTAGAGACTAAAATCTTATTTCTTTGATAAAACGGATGACCAACAATCATCCCAAGCTATCACAATTCGTTACATTCTATACATTACCATCCCGGATTCTGCTTGAGTGCAGGATTTGCACCGATGATTGTTGCTGGATATGGGAAGAGTTCATGCTTACCCTTCTTGAAACCGACCTCAAAGCCAGCATCCATTGCTTCATGAGTGTGAACAGTATAGAAACGGCTGTTTTCCTCAGTACCATGTTCCCATGTTATATCAACATCAGCCTTATATGCTTTGCCATCAGCATCTACGCCATCAGTATAGCGAGGAGCACGGAACAACTTATCGAAGAGATGTGGCACCTTTGTTCCTGCCTTTTCAAGACGTGCGATTGCATTAGCATCCTGCCAACGAAGAACATCCTGGAATCGGCAACCCTCAAACCAGAGTTCGTAAGACTTCTCTTTCTTGAGTACCTCCATATCAACAGTAGCACTAACAGGAGCACCTGCACGAGTCTGAATCATGTTGATGTAAGTCTTAGCATCACCAGTATTACCATTCTGGAGACAACACTCTGCATAGTCAAGAAGAACCTCAGCATAACGCATTACAATAATGTTGTTAAGACGTAAATTTGAGCCGTGAGTATTTTCGCCTGAGTAACAGTCACTCGCACGAACAATATTCTTGAATGGCAACCAGAATGTCTGACCATAAAGACCCTGTGTGATATCCTTGATACCAACGTCCTTACTTGCCTTCAATTCTTCTGCAGTCTTTGAGTTGAGAGCAGCATCCACATAATCCATTCCCTTAACACCTGATGTGTGATAAACAGCATCATCAATGTGCATAAGTGTTGCATCAAAACGATGTGAATGTCCTTCATTAGCAAAGAACTCATCGCCAAACCACTGTGGAACACCAATTGAGCCCCATCCGTCAATACCACAATACTTACCAGCAGGATTAACGACAAAGTTACCAGCACGCCAGTTGAAACAGTTTGCTTCCATCCAAGTTGAATGGTGCATATATCCAAGGCCGCCCTTACCAGATGACCAGTCATTTGCATTAGCATTATAATCCATATTGATTTCAAACACCTTCTCTGAATTACAATCACCCTCTGCATGGAAGAGGTCTGCATACTGTTCTCCAGGAACAAGAGCATACTTGTCCGAGTCAATTACTTTCTTGAAAGCTGTTGCAGCCTTTGTGTAATCCTTAGCAAACATATATGCTTTACCAGCAAGCGCATTAGCAAATCCCTTAGTTACACGAACTGCGCCATCCTTATCTGCAGTACTCTTACGCTCTGAGAGGTCGTTAAGTGCAGCTTCACATTCTGAAGCAACCCATAAGAAATACTGTTGCTGAGTCATCTCAGAATTAGTTGGTATGTAATCACCAGCCACTACATGATCAATAAAAGGAGGCTGTCCCCAATAACAGGCAAGGAGGAAATAATCGTATGCACGAAGCACACGTGCCTCTGCTACTGCCTGCTTTTGGTACTCAGAAGTGGCTGTTGCAAAATTATCGATAAGTACATTACATGCTTTAACTGAAAGATAAAGTCCACGATAGTGGTACTCTATCGCCTCAGGTGTGTGGGTAAAGCGAAACTCATCAATAGAGCCGCCAAACTCGTGGTCACCATAGTTTCCGCCACCATAATTCACATCATCACCTGCATGATTAGCCAGGACCTTTGCAGGCGTATATATACCAGGACCATTTGTAACAGAAGTACGACCAAGTGTATTTATCATGAAATTCTCATACACATTTACAAGGGTCTTTTCGCAGTCAGCGTCAGACTTATAAAAATTTGACGCATTAACAACTGCCTTTTTTGGAATATCCAACTCATCCTCACAAGAAGTGAATGCCATACATCCAGCAACTGCAAGAACTGGGAAAATATATTTTTTCATATTTTTATTCATTTTATCAGGTTAGAATGAAAGATTTACACCAAATACAACTTTCTTAGACATTGGATAATTACCATTATCAAATCCACGAGAAACACCGCCATTGAGGCTTGATGTTTCTGGGTCTGCACCAGGATAACTTGTAATAGTAAAGAAGTCATCAAGTGAAACGGAGAAGCGCAAATCACTAATAAATGCCTTACGAGTGTACTGGCGTGGAACAGTATATCCAAGTTGAATCTGCTTGAACTTGAAGAAAGAGCCATTGAATACAGCCGCACTTGAACTGTAGAATGTCCAGTCTGTTGCAACAGTCTTCATATCTGGATACTTTGCATTGTCACCAGCCTGACGCCAAGAATCCTTCCAATACACATTAAGACCATTAAGCTGTGCACGGTCAGCAGAAACCATAAGGTTGTAAATCTTATTACCTGCAGCACCTGTACCGAATACTGTAAAGTCAAAATCCTTCCACTTAAGATTTACAGTAATACCGTATGTAAACTTAGGAATTGCAGAACCAAGATCCTTCTTATCTTCCTCTGTTGGAGCATTCGTAATTTTTCCATTTTTGTCATAATACTGTGCCTTACCAGTTTCA
>CAMOVB010000008.1:0-31926 GCA_946626925.1 uncultured Prevotellaceae bacterium | reverse complement strand
ATGAATCAATACGAAACCGTTTTCATTTTAACTCCCGTTTTGTCTGATGTTCAGATGAAGGAAGCGGCTGAAAAGTTCAAGAATCTCCTCGTCGAGGCAGGTGCTGAGATTATCAATGAGGAGAGCTGGGGCCTTAAGAAGTTGGCTTACGCTATTGACAAGAAGACTTCTGGTTTCTACCAGATGATCGAGTTCAAGGCAGAACCAACAGTGATTGCTAAGTTTGAGTTGCAGATGCGTCGCGACGAGCGCGTACTCCGCTACCTCACAGTTAAGAACGAAAAGTACGCTGCTGCTTATGCAGAGAAGCGTCGTAACAACAAAAAGGAGGCTTAATTATGGCAGTAGCACAGGCATCAGAAATCAGATACTTAACTCCACCAACAGTTGACGTTAAGAAGAAGAAGTATTGTCGTTTCAAGAAGAGCGGCATCAAGTACATCGACTACAAGGATCCAGAGTTCCTTAAGAAGTTCCTCAACGAGCAGGGTAAGATTCTCCCACGCCGTATCACAGGTACTTCACTCAAGTATCAGCGTCGTGTAGCACAGGCAGTGAAGCGTGCTCGTCACCTTGCACTCCTTCCATTCGTAACAGACTTGTTGAAATAATTAAAAGGAGGTAAGATATATGAAAATCATTCTTAAGAAAGACGTCATTGGCTTAGGCTATAAGGACGAAGTCCTCACAGTAAAGGACGGTTATGGTCGCAACTATCTTCTTCCACAGGGCTTTGCTGTTCTCGCTACAGAGAAGGCACTCAAGGCACTTGCTGAGGAGCTCAAGCAGCGCGCTCACAAGATTGCTAAGCTCAAGGCAGACGCTGAGGCTCAGGCTGCTAAGTTCGAGGGTGTATCTCTCACTATCACAGCTAAGGTTTCAGAAGGCAAGAACATCTACGGTTCAGTTGGTCCTAAGGAAGTTGTTGCTGCACTCGCAGAGAAGGGCATCGAGGTTGATCCAAAGCTCGTTTCTATGAAGGCTGCAAAGGCCCTCGGTAACTACGAGGCTGTAGCACGTTTCCACCGCGAGGTTGCTGTTACTATCCCAGTAGCAGTAGTAAGCGAAGGTGGCGAAGCTGTTGCTGAAGCACCAGTAGAGGCTCCAGCTGCTGCACCAGCAGAGGAAGTTGCTGAATAATCAAGCACATTCTTGAACAAAGAATAAAAACTAAGGCTGACATCCACACGGATGTCAGCCTTTTTTTAGTCCCCATACCCCAACTTAGCGAAGCGGTCTCACTGACCGCAAGGAAGTAACGGGGCGTCCATACGGTATAGTCAAGAGGATAGAATACGCAATAACAGAATGGCTAAATGAAAATTTTAATTTCGTCCATCTGGTTTGTATTTAGTTCCGAACGTCTTAAAATATATGCGCTGACCATTTTCTTTGACTTCAAAAACATAATAACCCTTAAATTCATAATTTGCATCTTTGATGGTTTCTTCGGCTGCCACACATGCTTGTAAAACCTTATCTCGTGATGCAGATTTCATGGAATTAATTCCATGTCCGTCAACTAATCCTGCGTAACTAAATGCATCTTGATACGTTGATTCAATAAAATAATATTCATTTGTTTCACCATGCAAGGCTTCAAAGATATCTGCATGATATTCGTTTATTGCTACATCATCTTCGTCGCATGAACAAAGACATAACGACAATGCAAGTACAAAAAAAGAAAATAACTTTTTCATTATTGTTAATATTTTATGATTTAGAGATGCAAAGTTACACAAAATTATACCACAAAGCAAACCTTTATTATCACATTGCGACAAGTTGAAGAAAACAAAATGTAAACATTTTAAAATAGTTCAAACAAAAGAGGATATGCAAAATACACATCCTCTTTTTTGTATGATCTAATATATAAGATACTAATCAAAATAATGACCTTTTGACTTTATTGCACGATCGTAATAACAATCTCTATAATTAAGTCTTGTACCTTCATAACGAACCTTTACTACCTCCGATGAATTACACAACTTCACTTGTGCTTCATTTTCATTGATTATACGATAACTCTCAAATATGTCAATGGCATAAAAGCTTTATCATTCTCATCATAATAATAGATACCTCCCTTACCATGTTGAAAATACATGACCTTACCACAAACTTTCTTATCATTAAGAGACCGTTCACCGTGATAATCTACAATCCATACTGTTTCATCAAGATAGTCATTGACTATTTCTTCATCTTTACTACATGATGCAAAGAATAAAATTACTACACATAACAAGAGAAATAAACTAAATTGCTTTTTCATTTGCACATTATAATATTTAATATTTTTTATAGAATACAAAATAACAAATAACTTTCAATTCTTATCGACACAACAAATCATTAATAGAAACTAGTTGTATATTTGAAGGATATGCCCATCTACGATAATATACAACATTAACGTCATCAGTAATTTCCCTTCCGTTTATTTCTATTACATTATCACTTATTGACAAAGAAGAACGACCAACTATAAATGATTCCCCTGCCAACACACAATAATCTGCCTTATAATATTCAAGCCAATTAACCAATTCAATATGAGAATAATCTCAAGCTTCCGTTGTCAGTAGCAAAATCATTATTCCACAAAAACACTATCAGGTAAAACATCCAAACCTAATTCTCTCATCAAACTATCGGATAATTCTTTATCACGTTTAAGAACACCTTTTGCTCTGGTAAGCACTTTGAATCCTGTATTGTAAAGAGACTTGCCTTTACAGAAAACCCAATATTTGTCAAAAAATAAAATGACGGTTTCTGCTTTCAATTTTCCATCCCTTACTTGTTTTACAAGCAATTCATGTATTTCTGGTTCTATCATACGATTAGGATGGTGTAACATCACAGGGACAAAAGCAAAAGAAACAGGTTCATAATCTGCATATTTACCTTTCAACTCACGTGTTGGCCAACCATATTTTTTTATAAAGTCTATAGTTCTTACAAAACATACAGAATCTATAGATTGAACGACTTTTGATTTAGAGTCCCATACCGCAGTATCTCTAATTCCTTGGTCTAATGTAAAAATTGCATGCATTTCCATAACAAGGCTGTCATTAAGAGTCATTTTTTGCGTTGTTGAAACAATACGTTGACGTTCTTTCATCGTTGAACAAGACACAAAAAATAATATAAATAAATATAACAATATCTTTATCTTCATTCTTCAATATTTTTAATTATACTTCCACAAAGAGTGCGACAAAAGCGCAAAACTTTTCGACCTGTACGGTTGAAACTGTATGTTGTTTTTTGCCGCAGTGCGGCCAGTTAAAAAAACATGGTAAAAACCAAATAAAATCAAAAAAAACATGTTTTTTCTTGTTTTTGTTCTGTTTCTTGACTGTTTTTTTAATATGCACCTTTGTGCAAAACTACAACCGTACAGGTCGAAACTTTTTTTGTTTTTGCACTGCAAAGGTATGTAAAATAAATCATATTGAAAAAATATTTCTGTTACAATGCGTTAGCACTTTGTAACAAGTTGTTAACGGCAATTGTTAGCACTTTTGTTACGGCGGAAGCCCCCCCCACTATTCTATTGTATATCTTTTAGTTATAAATAGCATCATCAGATACAACACAAAACGGCATAAAACTTTATTCACACAATAGAATACACTTAAAATAAAAATCACTAACTTTGCAACGTATTTATTAAGCCTCAAAAACAAAAAACATGACATATAAGACATCTCAAATATTTATATTCATTTGCATTTTGATATGCACATCTTGTTCTAAAACAAAGAAAGAGGACTATTCCAACCTTAATATCTTATTGGAATTGAATCCACAAAAGGGATTAGATTCCGTTACATCCATAATCAACAATTACAACGGTAACGACGAATACCATAAAATGAAACTATCCTTGCTAAAATATAAAGGCGAGGATAAATGCTACATACTCCACTCTTCAGACAGTATTATTAAAGACCTATATGATTACTTCGATAAAGAAGGTACTGTCGGCGACAAAATGGAAGTCAATTATTATATGGGAAGTACATATAGGGACATGCATAACTATCCACTTGCTATTTCATACTACAACGAGGCAGTAAACATAGGAGAAGACAACATAATCAGCCACACGGATTCCATGCTTCTTGCAAATGCCTATTCACAATTAAGTTGGATGAATGAGAAAGCGAACAACCTGCCAATATCGTTAACACAAATAGTGCATGCATTGGAAATAAGACAACAATTGAAAATAGATGATGCAAGGTCATATCAAGACGTGGCAAACTCTTATTACGCCATCGGCAAAAAGGACAGTGCCTACATCTATAACAATCTATGTGCAATGAAAATGGCACACATCAATTCCACCAAAGACAAAATAATCTGCTTAGGAGACCAACTACAGTTCTTCACACATACAGGCAATCAAAAACTAGCAAGGCTATCATTAGACCAAATTTTATCAATAGGAAAGGATTCCATTCCTTCATACATTCTTGCTAGAATTGCAATTTATTATTCCATGATAGAGAACAATACTGATTCCAGCATATACTACATTCAAATCGCATGGAATAATGAAAAAGATGACTATACCAAATCTTTATATGCAAGAAGCCTATCTGTATCTTACGCAGAAAAAGGGGATATGAACAAGGCATATGAATATGCAAACATTCACTACATATACGAAGACTCTGCAAAAGTACAAGATTTAGCAGAAGAGACAAGCTATGCACAAAACCAATTCAAGGCACAAGAATTGGATATGATTAGAAATTCACTAAAAGAAAAACTTGCAGAAAATAACAAATATACTGCATACGGAATAGCCATCATATCCAGTACTTTGACAATCCTCTTTTTAATGCTTTATATCCAAAGCAAAAAGAAAAACAAATATAGGACATATGTGCAGAAACTTGAATCTGACAAAATAAGAATTACAGAGGAGCACAACAAGCTAACAGAGATTGTCAACGCAGACAAAATGCTGAGAGCAGAATGTGCAAAAGACATATCAACGGTAATGGATAGTATCAATGCCATAGAGTATGACCCAAAGGAAACATTAACAGAAGACCAATGGGAAAGCGTATTCTTTGCCGTAGATAAGCTTCACCCACAATTCCGAAAGCATATTCTGTCATACTTCCCTGCTATAAAGAATAAGGAACTAATCATCATCTATCTTGTGAAGCTTGGGTTGAAACAGGCAGACATCGCACGCATATTCAACTATTCACGTACTGTTGCACACCGTAACTTCCACCGAATAGAAGAAAAATTGGGAACAAGAATAAGTGACGTTATAGAATCTTATAAAGATTAAACAGATATCGTTAGTCCATATCTAAAAGTTTGAGTTATCGCAGAGAAAACTTTGCGTTACCGCGATAAAAAGTTATTTTTATCGTGAAAGTAAATTGTTCACAGTGCTTTGAATATTCGTTCAAGGACTTTGAGCAAATATTCAGAGCCTTTGAACGAACGTTCAAAGGCTCTGAACGTTCGTTCAAGGCACAACGAACAATTTTTTATCACGCAGAAAGAAACTTTTTATCACGTATAATGAAACTTTTTTACCTGTATAGTTAAAGATAACCCTATAAACAGAGAAGAGATAACTCGTATTTTTTATTCCTAACATGGTTGTCAATGACGAGAGATTGAAGGAAATTGCACAAAAATGAGGAATGTGGAATTAGAAAAACAGAAGAGACAGATGAACGTTCACCTGTCTCTTCTGTTTTTCTATGTATTTATTTTCTCTTCTTGCCTCCTCCCTTGAGGAATCCAGAGTTGATAAGTAGGACGATACCTGCAAGGAGGACAGCAATGGCGATGCACACATTCGCAGAGAAGTAACCACGCAGCCATCCTTGCTGATCAATCAACAACAGTACACCTACCG
Organism: uncultured Prevotellaceae bacterium; assembly: GCA_946626925.1. Taxonomy (GTDB): domain Bacteria; phylum Bacteroidota; class Bacteroidia; order Bacteroidales; family Bacteroidaceae; genus Minthosoma. The sequence continues at coordinate 26,009 of CAMOVB010000008.1, read as the reverse complement.
TTAGTCCGATGAATGGCCATACCCAATCCTTGGGACTGTTGAGAAGTTTGTTGGCACATGGCACGATGATGAATAGTGTCCACCATCCCTTGAACAAAAGATTTATGTTGGTTATGTGAAGGGCGTTAAGAAGTAACACGCCGCCGAGGGCTACCAACATCAAGCCCCATAATAGTTTTGAATTCATATAGTGTGTGAGTTAGCCCCCATCCCCAAACTTAGCGAAGCGGTCTCACTGACCTCAGAGAAGTAACGGGGCGTCCATAAGGACAGAGGGGGATTGTTATTTCTAATAAAATGGTGCGAGCCAAAGACGGCTCGTGAGATTGATGACAGACGCGAGCCAAAGACGACACGCCAGAAGAGAGGCGGAATACGCAACCAAGACGCGATCCAAAGACGGCTCGCATGCCAAAAACGACTCGCGGGATGAGATTGGCTCCCTTGGTAACTACTCCCCGTCCTGAAAGGCGAATAAGGGCGCAGAAGAGAGACTGAATGTCTCTCTGTCCCGAAATGAGGGAAGAGCAGTGCCCTGCTCGACGGAGGAACGGGGTCGGGGGAAGGTCATCTTTATGGTTTCAGTACCTTCACCTTGCCCATCTTGCGATTGCGAGGAGTGACCTTATAGTCAGTTACCTTGCCATTCTTCCAAGATAGAGATACTTCGTAGCCACCACGCACAAGGACACCGCTGATGCCGCCTTGTGCCTTCCATGCCTCTGGGAGAGCAGGAAGAAGCTCGATGGTAGTCACACCCTTGGTATCAACACTTGACTGAACAAGCATCTCGGTAACGCCTGCAGTACCGCCGAAGTTGCCGTCAATCTGGAACGGATTGTGTGAGTCAAAGAGGTTTGGATATGTTCCAGCACCCTTACGCTTGTCTGCACCTTTGTACTTATCCGGATGCACGAACGAGAGAAGTGTGCGGTACATCTTATACGCTGCCTCACCCTCGTGGAGACGTGCCTGAAGATTTACTCTCCATCCTGTGCTCCAACCAGTAGTCTTGTCACCCTTTATCTCAAGCGTGCGCTTGCAAGCCTTGGCAAGTTCAGGTGTCTCCTTGACGGAGATATGATGTCCTGGGAAGAGTCCGAAGAGATGTGACTGATGACGATGACGTGGGTCTTCGTCCTCCCAGTCGTTGTACCACTCCTGAAGGTTGCCCTTCTTACCTATGCGATAAGGGAGAAGCGAGTTGATAGCAGAATTGAGCTGGGCAATATATCGCTTGTCCTCGCCAAGCACGATGGCAGCATCACGTGTATCAAGGAGACATTCCTTAATCATGGCTATGTCTGCAAATCCACCATAGAGTGAACGTCCATGATAGCCAGAACCAGTAACGTAGATATTCTCAGGCGATGTGGCAGGAGAAGTAAGAAGGTGTCCGTCCTTCTCTATCATCCAGCCAAGACAGAAGTCGGCAGCACCCTTGAGTACAGGATAGACCTCACGGAGATATTCCTTGTCAAGCGTGAAGAGATACTGCTCCCAGAGGTGAGTGCTCACCCATGCGCCACCCATGTTCCAGTTTGCCCAGTTAGGATCGCCACCATGTTCACCCACAGGGCAAGTCATTCCCCAGATGTCGGTATTGTGTGCAAGACACCAGCCTTGCTGTACGCCATAGTAAGCCTTGGCAGTCTGTTCACCTGTAACAGGCAACTTCTTGATAAAGCCCACAAGGGCACGATTCATCTCAGGAAGATTGCAGATAAGAGCTGGCCAGTAGTTTTCCTCAAGATTGATATTTGAAGTGTAGTTGCAAGACCAAGGAGGAAGGATACTCTCGTTCCAGAGTCCCTGAAGATTGGCAGGAACACCCTCGGTACGTGATGATGATATGAGGAGATAACGTCCGTACTGCACATATAGCTCCTCGAGGTCTGGGTTCTTCTGATTCTCAGTAGTGAACTTGAACAGCTGTTCGTCTGTAGGCATCTTGGCGATAGCCTCATCCGTCGTTCCGAAGTCAATATTGAAACGTGAGAACAGAGGCTTGTAGTCATCCTCATGACGCTTTACGAGTTCGTCGTATGTCTTTGTCTTGGCAGCATCTATACGGTCACGCACCAGCTTCTTGTAGTCCCTACCCTCACGTACTGGGTCCTTGTCGTTGCCATTGAAGCTTGTCACGTTTGATATGATGACGAGAGCCTCGGTACAGTTCGCGAGAGAAAGCGTACCTGTATTGTCATCAGTATTCACTTCGCCATCCTTGTTTATGATACGAATGATAGTGCGGAAATGTATGCCTCGGTTTGAGTCGTAAAGATGTTTCTCTGCAAAGTCTGTATAACCGGGAAGGTTATGATAGGCAGCATAACCATCAATTGACATCTCGTGACCATGCACAGCAATCACGTGTGGCAACTGACAATTATATGAAAACACACGATTGATGCGTTCATCACCCTCTGCCTTCAAGCGAAGAACGATGACGGAGTCAGGAGCAGAGGCAAAGTAATCACGTGTCACAGAACCCTTATCCGACTTATACTCTACCTTGGCGTGAGCATTAGAGATGTCGAGAGTACGCAAATAGTCCTTAGCTGTTTCCTTTTGTGAAGAAGCAATCCTGAGACATCCCAGAGGCTGATAACTCTCGCTGTAGTGTCCCTGTACCTTGCGCTGAAGCTCATCGGCACGACGGTAGTCACCCTTATCAAGAGCCTCACGAATAAGCGGAATGGTCTTGTACGCCTCAGGTGCATACACCTTGGTGTCAGGTTCGCCCGTCCACAGAGTGATGTCATTAAGCGAAAGCTTGTCTTCATCCACTCCACCATATATCATGGCACCGAGATTACCGTTTCCTATAGGAAGAGCCTCCTCAAAGTACTGAGCTGGACGGTTGTAATGTAGAAGGTTACTTTGGGCAATGGCAGAGGTCATTCCGCACAGAACAGCCACAGATGCCACAAAGCATTTAGTTAGATTCAGATTCATAATATTTATCTTTTGTTTAGTTAGTTGTTCCGAAAAAGATTCTTCTCTGCAAAGATATATAAATTTTCGCATTTCAGACTTCTAATTCCAATTATAATGACTACTTTTGCAACAACTAAAACAACCAAACGGAAAACTATCATAACAAAACTTTACATTACTTTTATGAAAAAGCAACTCTTATCACTTGTCCTCATGCTTATGGGCGCAACAACGCTGTTCGCACAGCAGTCACACGTAAACATCCAGTACGACCCTCAGCGCAATACTGAGAACATCACGCCTTTCAGTTGTCAGGTCATCTCGCCAGAGGTGCACGACGACCACACGGTCACATTCCGTGTCAAGGCTCCTGATGCTCACGAGGTAAAACTCCACGGCTCCATGTTCGTAGGCGATGAGGCACGCAAACAGGTAGATTTTACCAAGGGTGATGACGGTATCTGGACTCTCAAGCTCGGTCCGCTGAAGCCAGAGATTTACTTCTACTATGTCACCATTGACGGTGTAGGCAACGTTGACCCAAACAACACATTCACAGGTCATGCTGCCATGCCTGCATTCAGTATGCTTTTTGTTCATGGCGACAAGCCTGCATGGTACGACCCTAAGCCAGAGGTGCCACACGGAACGATAACGACTCACTACTACAACTCATCCGTAACTGGCGGACTCCGTGACATGATGATTTACCTCCCTGCCAACTACAACCCAAAGAAGAAGTACCCAGTTCTCTACCTCATGGGCGGCTCTGGCGACCTCACCGAGACATGGGTAATGCACGGACGTGCCAACTGGATTCTCGACAACATGATACACGAAGGACTTGCAAAGGAGATGATTGTATGTTTCCCTAACGACCAGATGGTAACACGTTCACATCCTAAGCATACTGAACTCGCCTTTTCTCTCATCGAGAAAGAACTTATCCAGTGTGTCATTCCATTCGTTGAATCACACTACAATGTCAAGCGTGACCGCCACTCACGTGCCCTCTGCGGTCTCTCAATGGGAGGACGAATGTCACAGTATGTTGGTCTCCGTAACCTTGATGTCTTCGGAACGGTAGGACTCCTGAGTGCAGCCATAGATATAGACGAGACACCAGTTCTGCGCGACAAGGACTTCAACAACAAGATTGACTACCTCTTCATTGGTGGCGGCACATACGAGACAGGATTCTTGGCACGTCACACGCGTCTCCATGAGGAACTTGAGAAGATGGGTGTCAAGCACGAGTTCTACGTAGGCGGTGGTGGTGCTCACGACCTCGTCACATGGCGTCACCTCCTTTACGACAGGTTCTTGAGGAACCTCTGGAAGAACTAAGGACAAGAATTATTCAAGACAATAAGCAAAGAAGGACGAATGGCTTCTGATACCAAGCAGGGTTTCAGGAGCCATTCCTTATATAAATGTAAAAATATTTGACAGTAAGCGTAAAATTCTTTGACGCACGTCATCTTTATCAATTATCTGCAAAAACGTTTGGGATGTTTGCCGTACCTTTGCACCCGTAACAAAGAAATGATTAGATATATTAAAGAAAGCCAAACGGGCTTTTAGATTAACGATGAAGACAAAACTATTTATATTATCAGCCTGCATTGGCATGGGAACGACAGCCTATGCAGAAGAAGAAAACGACAGTACAGCAAAGACAGACGACCTGAACGAAGTGGTCGTGACGGCATCGCACTCAGCGAGTCAGAGACTCAATGAAGTACAGATAGGGGTAGAAAAGATTGACATTAAGAAGATGACACAGGTTCCTGTACTCTTCGGCGAAAAAGATATAATCAAGTCGCTACAGATGCTTCCGGGAGTCAAGTCTGACGGCGAAGGCTCATGTGGTTTTCAGGTGAGAGGAGGTACATCTGCCCAAAACCTTGTACTTGTTGACAACACGCCAATGTACAACACGGGACACCTCGTAGGACTTTTTTCAGCTTTCAACGACGAAGCACTACAGACTGCTGCACTCTACAAGGGACAGATACCTGCAAAATTCGGAGGAGCAACATCATCCGTACTCGACATCACGACCAAAGCTGGTGACATGTATGATTGGCACGGAGGAGTAAGCGTAGGATTATTGGCAAGCAAGGTATTCATTGAAGGTCCTATTGCCGAAGACAAAGCGAGTTTCTTGCTCACAGCACGCAGGTCATATATGGACTTTTTCCTCAAGGCTTCACCACAGTACAAGGACAACACGTTGAACTTCTACGACATCAACTATCGTGCCGACATCAACGCATCTCCCAAGAACAAATTATTCGTATCATTCTATTATGGCAGGGACAACATGGCTGTTGACGACCTGATGGAAATGCATTGGGGTAACACCACCCTCACTGGAGGATGGAAGCACCTTGCCAATAACAACCTGCGATTCAACACAACGCTTGCATATAGTTTTTACGGAAGCAACATGGGCTACTTCGTGTCAGACAAGAACTATGTGTTTGATGCCCACATACGACAAGGAATCCTGCGCGAAGATATCGACTGGCGACCAAACCCAAATCATGCCGTGTCAGCAGGAGTGCAAGCAGCATATCAGGATGTTCTCTCAGCAGAATGGGACTGTATGGCTCTGCATGAAAAGAACAATCGCTCCAAATGGGATATCAACACATGGATAAATGACGACTGGAAAATATGCCGTGCACTTGAGGTTTCCGCAGGAATACGCTACGACCACTTTGGCATATACGACAATCTTGAGCCACGTGCAAGCATGAAGGTTAACATCAATAGGTGCCATAACATCAAAGCTGGCTACAGCCGTACCACACAGAACATACACGCCATACGCAACTCAAGCATGTCCATGCCAATGGACAGATACACGGTGAGTACATCCTTCGTCAAGCCAGAGAAAGCAGACCAAGTGAGCCTCGGCTACTTCGGAATGACAGAAAATGAGAACTACGACTTCAGCATTGAAGGCTACTACAAATGGGTACGTGACATCTACGACTTCAAGGATGGAAAGAACTACGCTTCCGACATTGAGATAGAGAACATCATCCTCGGCGGCAAGGGACGTGCTTACGGACTGGAATTCTGTATGCATAAGAACAACGGAACGCTCACAGGATGGATTTCTTACACACTCTCATGGAGCAAGAACAAGATTGACGGAATAAACAACGGCAACTGGTACACAGCCAACAACGACCGCCGTCACGACATCAACGCAGTGGCAATGAAGAAGCTTAACAAGAATTGGGACTTGTCAGCATCATTCATATATACGTCAGGTCAGGCTCTCACAGCACCAAGTGCCAAGTATAAGATTGACGGAACAACAACCGTTTACTATGCAGAGCGCAATGGCTATCGTGCACCAGCCTGCCATCATCTCGACATTAGTGCAGTACACACAAAGCGAACAAAGAAGAATGAACAGCAATGGACGTTCGGCATATATAACATATACAACAGGGAGAACCCATACGTCATAACATTCACGGAGGACAAGAGTAAAGCCACAAACATCAGTGCAAAACAAACTGCGCTCTTCGGATTGATACCTTTCGTCTCATTCAGCGTGAAGTATTAAAACAACAACCCAACGGCCCCCTCCCGACCTCCCCTAAGGGAGGAGAAGGAAGTTGCCGTTATGGACAAGCTCCTCAGGAGGGGGCCAAATAAGCAAACAATGAAAAAGATAACATACACAATCATAGCTGTAGGCATGGTACTGCTCACATCATGCGAAAAGGAACTTGATTTCGACTACAACACCATAGACCCACTATATGTGGTAGAAGCAAACATAACCGCAGATGGAGCGGTAGCGAAACTGTCACAGACACTCGATGTCACAGACACCCTTTGGAACAAGGACGTCTCAAACGCATCAGTCACAATCACTGGTGAAGACGGTACAAGCTTCGTTCTCCATCACGACAGCGCAGGTATATATTCATCCAAGGAAGCCAGAGGCATCCCCGGAGTGAAATACACAATACATGTAGATATCAACGGTTATGTGACAGAATCGACATCAGAAATGCAGGAAGAATTCACTGTCAGCGACAACTATTTATACAAGATTGTAATGATGTCAGAAGATGTCTATGGAGTACGTGTTGACGTGAAAGACGAAGGCACCAAGGAAAACTATTACTACACGCTCGTCACCAGAAACGGAGAACCATACAAATGGATGATAACAGACAACAGAGGTCAGTACGGTAAAACGGAAATAGACATTGGCTGTTTCATTGACTCAGACATGGAGGATCACAAAGAGGACATCCTTGAGGAGGGCGACCTTATCGACATAGAAGTACGCAAGGTTGACCGCAAAATCTACGACTACTATTGGTCACGTGCCATCGGATTAGAGACTTACTCAAATCCACTACGGGACTACACAAACAACACTCTCGGATACTTCTCTGCTTGCAGCATAATCAAACTTCCGACAATAACATACCACAAGGACGAAGTAGAATATCTGGACGCAAGAAACAAGAAATAAAACAAAGAAGAACAAACGACCAGACAAAGGGTGCATCATCAGTCTCCTACGACTCTTGATGCACCCTTTTATTATATTTTATCTGAACATCGTCACAAGTATCCTTTACAACTTTATTCCATTCAAGATTCTGCCACTGTTTATACCAAGCCGGCGAGCAGAGAAGAAGTCGTTGCATTGCGTGTAGGTACAGATGCCTGAGAGTGTAATACTGTCTTCACGCAATCCTGCACCCTGTAACTGAAGCTTGTTGCAGAGTGGAAGGTCGATGTGCCATTTTGTTTCCACACCGGAACTAACAGGATAGCGTTTGGCAATAAGGGGCATGTCGAACCCTTCGTTGTAAAACGCATCATAAACCTCGTCACCCACCTCAAAGGCATCGAGTGAGATACCTGGACCTATGACTGCATGGCAATCGGACGGATTGGTGCCGTAAGCCTTGTGCATTACACGTAGATTGTCCTCCACTATGCGCTTTACCGTTCCTCGCCAACCAGCATGAACGGCAGATACGGCTTTGTGTACATCATCATAGATAAGGATTGGGATGCAATCAGCAGTCGAAACGCACACACAAGTGTCTGGAAGGTTAGTGCACACGGCATCTATGCCTTCGAGACGTTCTGTCCTTGCGGATAACGAAAGAGAGAAGAAGTCATTGTCGATAACGAGTGTGCGTATATCGTGAGTCTGGTGAGGCACGATGAGATGAGCGTTGTCAATACCAAGTTCACTACATAGTAACGAGCGGTTTGTCTCAACACACTTCGGGTCGTCACCACAATAGTGGTTGGCGTTGAAACTTGCGTAAGCACCAACGGACACACCTCCGTGACGGGTGGTGGAGAAGGCTGTTGCCCCTATAATTTCCTTATAATAATGGTTCATGTTCCTTGATTTACTTAAATTTCTCCTACATTGTTCTATTGTTTGTCAATTAAGTGCGCAAAGTTACAACATTTATCAATTTTTTGTTTTATCTTTGCCCAACAAATAACAAATCAATAATATTATTAACTAAACCTACTAATAATAAAATTATGAAGAAAATCGGTTCATTACTTGCTGCAATGGCAGTCGTAACTGGCATGTCGGCACAGAACCATACATTTGACATCAATGCGTCAAAGATTGGCGGTGCGATTCCTTCAACCATGTATGGTATCTTCTTTGAGGATATCAACTATGCAGCCGATGGTGGTCTTTATGGCGAGCTGCTCATAAACCGCTCATTCGAGTTCCCTAACAACTATGCAGGATGGACAATATCAGGTAAGGTATCACTCAAGGATGACGGACCTTTCAACAAGAATCCACACTATGTGCGCCTCGCTCCTTCAGGCCACAACGACAAGCACACAATGATTGAGAACCACGGATTCTTCGGAATCGGTGTTAAGGCTAATGCAGAATACCGCTTCTCAGTATGGGCACGCTGTCCACAGGGTGGCAAGAGCAAGATATGGATTGACCTTGTTGATAACGCAACAATGTCAGATGACCAGAAGCTCGGTAATGCAGGCATCGACATCGAAGGCAAGGAATGGAAGAAATATACAGTCACAATCAAGTCAAAGAAGACATTTGCAAAGGCACATCTCCGTGTATGGGGTGACAGCAAGGTAACAACTGACCTTGAGCACGTGTCACTCTTCCCTGTTGACACATACAAGGGACATGAGAATGGTATGCGTAAGGACCTTGCAGAAGCTCTTGAGCAGTTGAAGCCAGGAGTATTCCGTTTCCCTGGAGGATGTATCGTTGAGGGTACAGACCTTGCAACACGCTACCAGTGGAAGAACTCAGTAGGACCAGTAGAGAACCGTCCTCTCAATGAGAACCGTTGGCACTACACATTCACACACCGTTACTTCCCAGATTACTATCAGTCATACGGACTTGGTTTCTACGAGTATTTCCAGCTCTCAGAGGAGATTGGTGCAGAGCCACTTCCTGTACTCAACGTAGGTATGAGCTGTCAGTATCAGAACGGTATAGAGCATGAAGACGAGGTACACGTACCACTCGACCAGCTCCAGCCATATATTGATGACTGCATCGACCTCATCGAGTTCGCTAATGGCGACCCTGCAAAGAACAAGTGGGCAAAGCTCCGTGCCGACATGGGTCACCCAGCACCATTCAACCTCAAGTACCTCGCAATTGGTAATGAGCAGTGGGATTACAAGGACAACCCTGCATTCACAAAGCGTCTCAAGATATTCGTTGATGCCGTACGCAAGGTTCATCCAGAGATTAAGCTTATCGGTACTACTGGTCCTAACTCTGAGGGTTATGAGTTCGACATACTTCAGCCACGTATGAAGGAGCTTGGTGCAGACCTTTACGACGAGCACTTCTACCGCAATGAGGAGTGGTTCCTCGGCAAGGCTAAGGACAAGAGTGGCAAGCGCCTTGGAGGTGCAAACCGTTATGATAACTACGACCGTAGCAAGAAGGCTCCAAAGGTATTCGCAGGTGAATACGCTTGTCACGGAAAAGGCAAGAAGTGGAATCACTTCAACGCTGCCCTCATGGAGGCAGCCTTCATGACAGGTCTTGAGCGTAATGCCGATGTTGTTGAGATGGCTACATACGCACCACTCTTCGCACACGTAGAGGGATGGCAGTGGCGTCCAGATGCTATCTGGTACGATAACCTTCGCAGCTTTAACTCTTGTTCATACTACGTTCAGCAGCTCTACTCTCTCAACAAGGGTACTAACATGATTAAGCTCACTATGAACGGCAAGCCAGTTGCTGGCAATGACGATCAGGACGGTCTCTTCGCTTCAGCCGTATGGGACAAGAACACATCTGAGTACATCGTCAAGGTTATCAACGTAGGCGATAAGGCACAGGATGTCACATTCAACTTCAAGGGCTTGAAGAAGGGTGAATATACTGCTACCCTCACTTCATTCCACTCTGACAACCTCGATGCCGAGAACACCCTTGACGCTCCAAAGAAGATTGTGCCTGTAACTACAAACGTGAAGGTTACAGCACCTACCAACAGCATCAGCGTTCCTGCACGCACATTCCAGGTATTCAGAATAAAGAAGTAAGGACAGACAGACCCTCCCCCGGCCCCTCCCTAAACGGAGGGGAGTAGTTACTCCGTTCGTTGAAGAGTTTTAACTTTTAGTTTTTAACTTTTAACTCCGAAGGATGGGGAGAGTAAATACAAAGAAGTGGGTAACTCACATCGAGTTATCCACTTCTTTGTTACTCAGAAATACATCAAGGTATTATAAACACAGAATATTTTATTCCCCAATCAATTCAAAGCTACCATAAAATTCAACAATCCTCAATGGACTCATCATCGCAAAACGAATGCATGTCTTATTTGAAAATATATTGCATACAACAGAATCTATAGGATCATTAAAATTAAAATTGTCAGGTATACGTCCATATTGAATTCTGTCTTCAAGTATATCACCTTTAGCTATACCAAAAACTGGTATACCGAAATTTCTTTTTATAGACATTGGCAAATCTCCTTCCAAATGGAAAAAAGCAAACTTATATGGCCAATTTCCATCAACATCTTTAGTCTTAGAGATTATTTTCATTGACACATTACCCTTTCCAATGCATCTTCCATCTCGATACTCCTCATAGCTTGTTGCGTTAAACACAAACGGAGTGCAGTATAAATTTCTCATTTTTGTTTTATAAACCAATAGCCTCCAAGACCTCCAATTTGGCGTTAACAAACAGATACAAGAAAAGCGTGAGGACTTGTTCTGTTCATCAAACATGGGCTCTGGTAAAACCTTAAGGAAATGACAAGAAACAAATACACCCACGCTGAAGTATGAACAGAGTACAGCATGGGCTGTACGCGTAAATACAACATGTGGGCGTCATTTACACTCATCCCTCCTTATATAATTTACCAGACTTTATGTTTAGGATAAAGCAAAAACGCCTTTTTGTCCAACGATTTCTCCCGTCAGACAACGCAAAATTAAACATAAAAATGATTTAACAAAGAATTTTTCAATTTAGTCAACTAAATTTACGATAAAAAAACTATCTTTGCATTCAAGATGACATCATCTTGGATACATAACATGAACAATAAACAACTAAAATATGGCACAAGCAACTTTGACAGTTCGTACCGACGCAAATGTTAAGGCGCAATTCACAAGCCTTTGCGAACAATTCGGAATGAGCGTGAATACAGCAATGAACGTATTCATGCGTGCAGTTATGGAAGCTCGTTGTATTCCATTTACCATAGGTGTTAAGTCATGTGATTCATCAGACGACCGTCTTGGCGAACTTCTGAAGGAAAACATGATAGAACGTCGCCGTAACAAGGAGTCCGAAATGACACTTGAAGAAATAAATGCCGAAATAGCTGCTTATAGAGCAGAGCGGAAATCAAGAACGGGAAATACAGAAATATGATTCATGTAGTTATTGACACTAACGTACTTGTCTCCGTATTGATGGCAAAATCCGAGCATTCAACAGTCATTAAGGTAATAAATGCGGTTCGAGATGGCAGGTTAACGCCATTGTACAACGATGAAATCATTGAAGAATACAAAGAGGTCCTTTCACGTCCAAAATTTCGATTCGGGTCCGATGTACGTAATGCATTGATAGATTGCATACGTAACAAAGGACTTGATGCGGAACGTGTGCATTTTGACGAATATATGCCAGATGAAAGCGACCGTGTTTTCTACGAAATCGCGTTAAGCAAAGACGATGCATACCTTATCACCGGAAACGCAAAACATTTTCCGCATACTCGAATTGTTGTTACTCCAGCAGAAATGCTAAAAATCTTAGACTAAACCAATAAAAACAAATATGAAAAGAATACTTATAACTCTTTTAGCTGGCTTCGTGTGCATAAATTCACATGCACAATCTTTACGCCACCATCAGGTTAGTGCGTATATCAATCTCGGAAATGCCTACACTCACGATTTTGAGAAAGAATTCGATGATTTCTGTCAATTAGCCCCTGAAGATAGAGAACTTAATGAATATTGTGGCTTTCAAATAAAAAATATAGGTTATGGCTTAAGTTATTCCTACAATGTCAATGAAAAGCTAAAGTTAGGTGTTTGCGGTGGTATATCTTTTTCTGACGATATCGAGCTTTCATCTTACAAGAAGGCACTTCTCAATCATGATTGGGAGAATCAATACAACATAGAATCCAAATTATGGTACGTAATGCCTACAGCAGAGTATGTATGGTTGAACAAACGCTTTGTGAGAATGTATTTTTCTGCATCATTGGGTATTGCTCATATCAATCATGAGAAAACACTGGAAAAGACTTTGTACAGTGAAGTCGATAAAGAAATAATAGAGAAATTCCCAGAGTATTGGTGGTATGGTGAAAGAACCGTGGAGTCAACATCTTCAGAAGACTATTCAACCAGTGCAACTAAGTTCGCTTACCAAGTGGTTCCGTTCGGAATTGAAGTTGGCTCAAGAAGATGCTGTTTCTTCCAAGAATGGGGATATGGCTATAAAGGAGTATTTATGGCAGGTATTAGGTTCAGCTTCTAATTTGTATTCTTTACGTTTCGTTTGAGTGAATCAAGCCTTTGGCATGTCAAAGGTAAGCGTAATGTTTTGTATAATAAAAACGGTTGTACCAAATATGGCGCAACCGTTTATTATTGTTATTGAATTAGTATTTCTTGCATTAGTCACCCTCCCCATAGAGGCGAATGAGGGCGTAGAAGAGAGACTGAATGTCTCTCTGTCCCGAAATGAGGGGAGAGTAGTGTCCTGCTCGACGGAGGTCAAAGAGGGATGGGGAGAGGGTCTTCTTCCTTTTATCTCACGATCTCCCTGCATATACGGTCTTGGAAGTCACGAGCATTCCATACAGGGGTGTCTCGGTGCATGATGGCAAAAGCGTACCAATGTCCGTTACGTCCTTGTGCAAAACCTGCAAGGGAAGAACTGCCAGTAGATACGAGAGTACCTGTCTTGCAATAGATGCGTCCACGTGCAAAGCCAGTTGCCATACGGTTCTTGAGAGAACCTTTACGTCCTGGGATGCCAGGAACGGCAAGGGCTTCTTGTATGAGGATGTCACGAAGAGGACGATTGTTGTATGACCAAAGGAGAAGACGGACAATGAAGTTGGCATTGAGACGGTTCATAGGCGAAAGTCCGCTTCCATCATTTATCACAAATCCTTGTGACTTGGTGTCTATTCCCATCTTTTCCTTCAGGAAACGCTCTACCTCATGTGGGCTCTTGCCATACTGACTATGACGTTGCCACATACCTGAATAAATGTTGTCAAGATGATAGAATACGCTCTCCGCCTTCATGTTGCTGCTATAGATGAGCATAGGATTGATGACAGAGAGTATCGGATTGGATGTGGCGGCAATACACTCAGCTCCATTAGATGCATTTTCGAGCGCCATCTTGCGAAGCATACCGTCAAGGTCAAAGTCGTTGCCCTTGTTATTCTCCCTTACGGATGTCCAGTACTCGTTGAGGTTAGGGTCATTAGGAATGAATGGTTCTTCCTTTATCCTTATGCCTCGTGAAGCAAGCGTACTCTTGAAGATACTCTTGATATATTTCTCACCCTTGAGCATGAGAGGGAGCTTGTGATACTGTATGTCCCAAGGCTTGTCCGTAGGATGTGGCTTGAGGATGTCCCTTCGTGCAAGGTTCATGATGATACTTCCTTCCACACGTCGGATGCCTCGTTGCTGAACAGCCTTTGCCCATTGGCGGAAATCCCAGAAGAGTGGATCGTCATCCATCTTGAGAATCATGTCGCCATGCAGAGTGCCGTTGGCATCTACTTCACCCTTGATGAAGAGGGAGTCACAAAAAGCATAGTTCTGTCCGAGGCGGTCGATGGCTGTCACGGCTGTAAGCAGCTTCATACATGAGGCTGGTGCCATGAGCTCCTCATCATTATGGCGAGTGATGTAAGTGTTGGTGGATATGTCGAATATGCAGACTGACAGTTTCTTTGCGTTTATATTGAGCTTGCCATTGAGAATACGGTCAATCTTCTGTCCAAGTAGCAGGTTGTCCTGCAAGATGTATATTGATGTATCAATCTCAGCCTTCAGCGTGTCCTTTGGAGGCACGGCTTCCTTTGCCACAGTAGGTGGGATGACGGGAGTCTCGTCACCCAGACAGATGCAGAAAGGTAGGATTGATAAGATAAGTAAGTATGTAAATTTCTTCATTGACGCTTTAAAGCGAGTCAAACCCGTCTTGTTTACCCTGTTATTACAATCTTTAGAATGTGTGTTCTTAGTTCTTAGTCCTTAATCACAACTTCCACTGGACAATGGTCACTTCCCATTATCTCGGAATGGATACTTGCGCTTTCAAGTCGCTCCACAAGCCTGTTGGACACAAGGAAGTAGTCGATGCGCCACCCTGCGTTCTTAGCTCTTGCCTGAAAGCGGTAGCTCCACCATGAGTAAGCACCCTCAAGGTCTGGGAAGAAGTAACGGAACGTATCGGTGAAACCACTTTCAAGTAGTGTGGTCATCTTTTCTCGTTCCTCGTCCGTGAATCCTGCGTTCATTCGGTTTGACTTAGGATTCTTTAGGTCTATCTCCTTATGTGCCACATTCATGTCACCGCATACAACTACTGGCTTCTTGGCATCAAGACGCATGAGGTATTCGCGAAAAGCGTCCTCCCATGTCATGCGATAATCGAGACGTTTAAGTCCGTCCTGCGAATTAGGAGTATATACAGTGATGAGATAATGGTCTTCAAATTCAAGAGTGATGACACGTCCTTCGTTGTCGTGCTCCTCAATGCCGAGTCCATAGGTAACGCTCAATGGTTCCTTGCGTGTGAATATAGCCGTTCCTGAATACCCTTTTTTTTCTGCGTAGTTCCAATATGATTTGTACCCTTCAAATTCCATGTCGAGTTGTCCTTCCTGCATTTTTGTCTCCTGAAGACAGAATGCGTCGGCATCCAAGCTTTTAAATGACTCTTTAAAGTCTTTACCAACACATGCACGAAGCCCGTTAACATTCCAACTGATATATTTCATACGGTAAAATGGTATATATTGTTTTGTGATTGTGCAAATATAGCAAAAATAAAACACAAACTTAGCTTTTTTAGTGCTTTTATTCTTGATAAATATAAAAAGTTTGTCAAAACGAAAAATAAACTCTACCTTTGGCAAAAATAACAACTAAACTAAACCTTAACTCCAGTAAGAATATGGCTATTACTAACTTTTTTGCCGTTGACCTTGGAGCTACAAGCGGTCGCACGATACTGGGCTCAATCGTTGACGGAAAACTAAACCAACGGGAATTAACTCGTTTTCCAAATAATATAATTCAGACCGGAGGACATTTCTTCTGGGACATCTTTGCGCTCTATAATGAGATTATCCGTGGTCTCAAAGTGGTGGCTGACGAGGGAATAGAAATTGCCTCTATCGGTATCGACACCTGGGGTGTGGATTTCGTGTTCATAGGCAAGGACGGAGGCATACTCCGCAATCCTTACTGCTATCGCGACCCACATACGGACAACGCAATGGAGGACTACTTCCGACTTATCCCTAAGGATATGGTGTATGATAAGACGGGTATTCAGTTCATGCAGTTCAACTCGCTCTTCCAGCTCTCTACGCTTCGCAAGAACCGTGATTCTGCTCTTGAGGCAGCAGACAAGATTCTCTTCGTCCCTGATGCACTCATGTACATGCTCACGGGTGAGGCAGTATGCGAATACACCATACTGAGTACAAGTCAGATGCTCAATCCTCGCACAAAGAAGATTGACCTCGAACTCATAGACGTACTCGGTCTTCGTGAGAACCAGTTCGGACGTTACGTCAACCCTGGTGACAACGTAGGCACACTCACTCCAGAGGTGCAGAAGATGACGGGTCTTGGCGCAATACCTGTCATTGCCGTTGCTGGTCACGACACAGGTTCAGCCGTAGCAGCCGTACCTGCCGAGAACGAGCGTTTCGCTTATCTCTCATGCGGAACATGGTCGCTCCTTGGTATAGAGACAAAGGATGCTATCATTAGCAAGAAGAGTTTTGACTATAACTTCACGAACGAAGGCGGTATCGAAGGAACGACACGTTTCCTCAAGAACATCTGCGGTATGTGGCTCCTTGAGCGATGTCGCAAGGAATGGACAGATGCGCCTAAGGACGTGAACCAGATAAACAGAGACAGCATGGAGGCACCTGCCTTCCAGAGCTTCATCTATCCAGATGCTCCTGAGTTTGCCAACCCAACAAGCATGGTTGAGGCAATCAAGTCTTATTGCGAGCGCACGGGTCAGCACGTGCCACAGAACTACAAGGAAATGGCACGTTGTATCTTCGAGTCACTCGCCATGCGCTATCGTCAGGTACTTGGCTACCTCAACGACATGGCTCCTTTCCCAATAGAGAAGCTTCACGTCATTGGCGGTGGTTCGCTCAATGCCTACCTCATGCAGATGGCAGCCAACTCAACAGGTCTTACAGTCGTTACAGGACCAGTAGAAGGAACAGCAATAGGCAACATCATGGTGCAGGCAAAAGCCACAGGTCTTGTCAGCGACATGTTCGATATGCGTCGCATCATAGCTAACTCTATCGAGACAAAGACATACACACCACAGGATTCTTCTGCATGGGATGATGCTTATCAGAAATATCTTCGTGTAACAAGGTAAAAGAAAGGAATAATATTCTCACGCTCACCCTTCGACAATCCTTCGTTAACCCTTCGGTAACCGTTCGATAAAATGTCGGAGAATGGCAGAAGAAGAATTTTCTGCAAGAATTCGTGTACTCGATGATTTTTTCCAACCACGAATTACACGAATTTACACGAACTTTCAAATCCGTTTATTTGTGCTATTACACTAAGACAACTCGTGTTGTCTGCGAATAACACGAATGCCATCCGGGTGATTGACGGGCTAAAAAGATTCGTGTTATTCGTAATTGCGCAAGCAATTCTTCGTGTAATGGGAACAGCCGCGAGTTTACAATTTCGTGAAAATTCGTGTAATTCGTGGTAAAAAAAAATCTTGTAGAACCAAGAAGATTTGCTGTCGGAGAATAAAGATTTAAAGTTGCGTCAAAGTACTGACTAAGTACCGACTAAGTATTGACTCAGTACTGACTATGAATGATGTTACTTTTGTTTTTAAGAAATAATAAATAACAATCAAAATATTCAACTAAACCAAATCATGAACTCAGAATTAATTTCTAAGGCATACGAGGTAGCTAAGGCTCGTTATGCAGAAATCGGAATTGACACAGAAACAGTACTCAAACAACTTCAGGACTTCCACCTCTCCCTCCATTGCTGGCAGGCAGATGACGTGAAGGGATTCGAGGTACAGGCAGGTGCCATGTCTGGAGGTATCCAGTCAACAGGTGACTTCCCTGGAGCTGCACGCAACATAGACGAGCTTCGTCTTGACATTCTCAAGGCAAAGTCACTCATTCCTGGTAACCACCGCCTCAACCTCCACGAGATTTATGGAGACTTCAAGGGCAAGGTTGTTGACCGTGACGAGGTGACTGTAGAATATTTCCAGTCATGGATTGACTGGGCAAAGGAGAACAACACAAAGCTTGACTTCAACTCATCATCTTTCTCTCATCCTAAGTCAGGAAGCCTCTCACTCTCCAATCCAGACGAGAGCATCCGTAAGTTCTGGGTGGAGCACACTAAGCGTTGCCGTGATATTGCAAACGCCATGGGTGAGGCACAGAATGACCCATGTATCATGAACCTCTGGGTGCATGACGGTTGCAAGGACGTAAGCGTCAACCATGCTCTCTATCGCAACACACTCAAGAAGTCACTCGATGAGATTTTTGAGAAGCCACAGCCAATGATGAAGGACTGTATCGAAGGTAAGGTGTTCGGTATCGGTCTTGAGTCATTCACAGTAGGTTCACACGACTTCTACACAGCATACGCTGCTCAGAATGACAAGATTCTTACTATCGACACAGGTCACTATCACCCAACAGAGTCACCAGCTGACAAGGTGAGTGCCGTACTCCCATACATCAAGGAACTCATGCTTCACGTCTCTCGTCCTGTACGTTGGGATTCTGACCACGTAACAATCATGGACGACCCAACTCAGGAGCTCTTCTTCGAGATTGTACGTGCAGGTGCTCTCGACCGTGTTCACTACGGACTTGACTTCTTCGACGGTTCAATCAACCGTATTGGTGCATACGTCATCGGTTCACGTGCCGCACAGAAGTGTATGCTCCGTGCCCTCCTTGAGCCACGCGACATGATTTCCAAGCTCGAACTTGCAGGCGAAGGCTACAAGGTTCTTGCCCTCATCGAGGAGCAGAAGGCAATGCCATGGCAGGCAGTATATGACGAGTTCTGCGTCCGCAACAACGTACCTGTAGGTCAGGAGTTCATTGGCGAGATTGAGAAGTACGTAGCAGAGGTAACATCCAAGAGATAAAAAAGCACTCCATCCCCCTTACGGAGCATACGCCCCTTTGGGGGATGGAACAAACATAATCCTAAGAATAAATTTAATATGTCTATTGATATTGATAACAATTCAGCCACACAGAACCCGGAGGGACGCCCCCTTGGGGGGAAGGGGGGCTCTTCTTTGAAGAGTACCCTTGCTGTATCTCTCAATAATTATCTCGATGCAGGAGCCATCGTGGCAGGAGGTAGCGGCATCACTCTGTGGAAGAACTACCTTGACCTCTCGGAGATGCACCTCGGATGGATTAACGCACTTAGCGCAAATGCCCTTGGTGCTGCCATAGGTGCTATCGTGGGCGGATTCCTTGCCGACAAGTTTGGACGTAAGTTCATCTTCACCTACAACCTCCTTGTTTACATGACAGGTGTGTTGCTCGTGATGTTCTCTGTCAACTTCCCTATGCTCCTTGCAGGATTCCTCATTACGGGTATTTCAGTAGGCGTGGGTGTTCCTGCTTCGTGGACATACATCTCTGAAAGTTCGGAAGTCAACAATCGTGGACGCAATATCTGTATCTCACAGATGTCATGGGGCTTCGGTCCTATGATTATCCTCCTTATGGGCATGCTTCTTGCACCAGGCGGTTATCTCTATGCACCAGTTGAGTCCTTGGCTCACAGCATACTTGGCACAGGTGCTGCACAGGCAGCCGTTGAGGTATTCAGTTCACGAGTCGTATTCTTCACCCTTCTTGTCGTAGCATTTATAGCTTGGCTTCTCCAGCGCCAGCTTGAGGAAAGTGCCGAGTTTGAGTCAACAAAGGCTGCAGAGAAGAATAATGGTGAGAATGGAGGTTTGATCAAATCGTTCTCCGTACTGTTCACAAACAAGGTGGCTGTCCGTAGTGCCTTGTTCCTTGCTGTCATCTATCTCACATGGAACCTTGTGGCAAGCGTCATGGGATTTTTCTCACCACACATCTGTGAGACGGCAGGTGGAGTAAGCAACGAGTATTCCAACTGGATGAACTGCATACAATGGGCTACCGTTGTTGTTGTCACATTCGGAATATCACACATCATCGACCGTACAAGTCACAAGGCTCTTTACATCACAGGACTTGTCTTTGCCCTCTGTACATGGTTGCTCATTGTGACAGTTGGTGTCAACAGTCTCACAACTCTTTGGGCATTCGTCATCCTTTGGGGACTTAACGGCGGTGTGTCTGTACAGATATTCTACGCCTTGTGGGGTTCAGAGCTGTTCCCAGCCAAGTTCCGTGCAGGTGCTCAGGGACTCATGTTCTTCGTAGTACGTGGACTTTCTGCCATCTGGGGACTTGTTTTCACTTACATCTATGGTGAGAATGGCGAAGGCTTCATCCTTGCAGCTTATTGCATGATTGTGCTTCTCCTCATCTCCCTCATCGTGGGTGTCATCGGCTGCCCAAACACAAGGGGCAAGTCACTAGAGGAGATTACAAGGGAAAGGTATAAAGAATGAGGCCCCACCCCAACCCTCCCGAGGGAGGGGGAAAGAAGGATGCCTATATTCTAATTTAGATTTTAAAAGTATAAACATATCAGTACAGTCTCCTCCCCCATGGGGAGGTCGGGAGGGGGCCGTTCTAATTTTGAATTAAATGAAAAGTATTCTTGATGGTCGTCCTGGTTTGGAGGCCGTGGTAAATCAGATTGCGGAGGTAACAGGTTACCTCTGGGAAAAAGGATGGGCAGAGCGTAATGGCGGTAACATTACGGTTAATGTCACAGAGTTTATGGATGATGAGTGCAAGGCTATGCCAGCAATCGCTCCTGTCAAGCAAATTGGAATGGTGCTTCCACAACTCAAGGGAAAATATTTCTATTGCAAGGGAACAGGCAAGCGTATGCGTGACCTCGCCAAGCAGCCAATGCAGAACGGTTCTATTATCCGTATCTGCGATGATTGCTCAAGCTACGAGATTATTGCAGACGAGCCAGTAGCTCCTACTTCAGAGCTTCCTACACACCTTGCTCTCCAGAACCATCTTCTTGAGACAGGCAGCTGCTATAAGGCAACACTCCACACTCACCCTATCGAGCTTGTGGCTATGTCACATATCCAGCGTTTCCTCAAGGGTGACGAGATGACACGTGTGCTCTGGTCAATGATACCTGAGACTCTTGCATTCGCTCCACTCGGTATCGGTATCGTTCCTTACGGTCTCCCAAGTTCAGTAGAGCTTGCCAAGGACACTCTTGAGCAGATTAAGACTCACGATGTTGTTATGTGGGAAAAGCATGGTACCGTAGCCGTAGGTCAGGACATCATGGATGCCTTTGACCAGACAGACGTACTCAACAAGGCAGCAAACATCTATATGTGTGCTCGCTCTATGGGTTCAGAGCCAGACGGTATGACTGCCGAGGCTATGAAGGAAGTACAGGATGTGTTCAACCTTCCTAAGAAGCGTCCTTGCTAAGACTACAGCAATTCCTTATATTGTTGCGCAACTTTAACATCAAGGTTGCGCAACATTTGTTTTAAATTTCAGTACGAAGCAACAAACTAAAACGTGCGCTCTTTACGAACTTTGCACAACCTTTTGACTATTTCATTATTATTGTTTATCTTTGTAGGCGGAATGGTAAAAACTGTTCAAGTGTATTGAACGTTTTTAAGGGCACTTCTAAAAATTAGCTTTTAATATGAAACAATATATTTCACCCAACCTACTGCAAACTGCAGAACAGCTGCGAGACAGGGTCATAGCCTTGCGACCTTTCCCCGAAGAGACCATGAAGTCGCTTAGGGAATATTATCGTATAGGTCTTACCTACACAAGTAACGCACTTGAGGGCAATAGTCTTACCGAGTCGGAGACCAAGGTTGTGATAGAAGATGGCTTGACCATTGAGGGTAAGCCTCTGCGTGATGTGTATGAAGCCGTTGGACATGCACATGCATACGACTATATTCATACACTTGCGGCTAATAAACCTTTGGAGGAGACTGACATACTCGAACTGCATCGCTTGTTTTACGAGAAGATTGACGGAGAGAAAGCTGGACACTATCGTACAGTTCCTGTTTTTATCAGTGGTAGTAGGTATGCAGTCTCCCCTCCAGCCAAGATAGAGGATGACATGAAAAAGTTCGTGAAATGGTTCAACGACAACGAACACAAGCTTTCCACTCCTGAGTTTGCGGCTCTTGCACATCAGAAATTTGTGTTTATTCATCCATTCATAGATGGCAATGGACGTGTAGCTCGCCTTATACTCAATCTTGCTCTTATCAGAGGAGAATATACAATAGCACTTATTCCAGCAATTTTGCGACACGAATATGTTCAATCACTTGAAATGTCGCATAAAAATCCGCAGATTTTTGTAGATTTCATTACAGAACGAATCATAGCGACACAGATGGATTTGCTCCGGCTATTGAATGATGGCGGTGTAAATGACAATAATGGCGGTGTAAATGGCGGTGTAAACAGTCGTGGTGGCGGTGTAAATTTAGAAGAGTTGCTATTTGATGCAATCCGAAACAATCCTGGTTTGAATGCTCCTGCTCTTGCGAATATGTTGCAGAAAAGTCAGAGAACCATTCAAAGATACCTAAAACAACTTTCGGACAAAGGAAGAATTGAGTTCCGTGGAGCACCAAAGAATGGAGGTTACCATATCATTAAATAAGAGAGCGTACAAGCATTTTGCCTGTACGCTCTTCGCATTTATTATATGGTAACTTCAACCTTATTAGTTGAAGTCGCCATTACTCCATGGCATCTCGATTGATGTAGGAGAACTTTTTCTTCTACGTCCTTCTGCTATGTTGCCACCGTCGCCATTACCAGTTGGAACCTGTCCTGGCGTAGAACCAGCAAGGATTGAAGTCCTTATTCTTGTCTGAGCCATATTGTTCTTTGGCTCTACATAATTTTTCTTTTCCATAGTTTTACTTTACGATTATCTTGATTGTTTTACCATTTGCATACTTCACGATGTTCACACCCTTCTGCATGTCATTGAGCTTAGCACCACTTGCGCTGAATATCTCAGCGTCACCAGAGCATACAGAGTCAATATCAACTATTGATGTTGCATTCTCTGAGTCAAATGCTGTATCGAATGCTTGGATGTCAAGCATTCTTGCTCTTACGGCAGAAGCAGAACCGCGTACCTTGAACCAAGCACGGAATGGGTTGACGGTAAGAGGTGTACCCTCTGTCTTGAGCCAGAACTTGTTGCTTGCTATGTAGTAGAGGCCTTCGTCCGTGAGGCTCTTAGCTGTGAATGTACCGCAAAGCTCGATTTCTGAAACATGAGAAGATGTAGAGCTGACAACCTTTGCATTTGCAAGTGAAACGCTTATTGAACCCTTGTTCTGTGAGTTAAGACCAGAAAGAATCTGGTAAACAGCTGGCTTACCTGCTGGAACTGTGCTTACTGGCTCAAGAGTCAAGATGCCGCCTTCAACAGTACCTGCCAAGTAATACTGAACCTTCTCGCTACTCTTTATCTCTACAGGGAGACAGATTGTACCCCAACGGTTAGAGTTGTTTCTGCTGTAAGTGAATGTGTTCACCTTGAAGTCAACAGGAGTTGAGAAGTTCTTGTTATCCTCAAGATCCAACCTTGACGCAGTAAAGTCGTCACCATCCTGAGTGAGCACGATGTCGTCTGAACCATTATGAGCCTCAACTGATTCTGTGTGACCGCAAATCTTACATACAAGCTTACCGCCATCCAATTCGTAGTCATGCTTGATTTCATGGTCTGTTCCCCAGAGGAGACTACCGTCTTCTGCCACGTAGCCAAGACAGATAGGTACATTGTATGCCCAGCTGTCATATACAGAACCAGATGTGCAAGGAGTTACTTCGTACCAAAGATAATGTCCCTTACTCTTTGCAAGAATATTTTCTGCTGTAGTGTTAACTGTAGAAGGACTAAAAGTCTGGACTAAGTATCCGTTTTCTTTATTACCGCTGACATCAACAGCTCCTGTAAAATTTTTTTCCATTTTGGTAGGATTACAACTAACTCCGTACCAGTCAAGATACCAACGCACAATGCTTTCACTCGCACTCGCAATACTTAACTTCACAGTACCTTCGTCTGATATTGTTGCTGGGAACTTGATGATATAATCACCCTTGGTTGAATACCAATATCCCTTACCGCCAGCAGTAGGAGTTGCAAGTTCAGTATCTTCCTCCCATTGTGCATAGAGAGTAACGTCTGCGAATCCATTGAATACCGTTGCAGAAGTAACCTCTGTACCACCCTTGGCAGCTGTGAGCCATCCATTGAACTTATATCCAGAACGTGTTGGAGTTGGAAGAGTACCGTATGTAAGTGTACCTGCCTGATTACGCTTTACAACTTGATATGCGCAAGCGCTACCACCCTGAGTATTGAACGTAACAGTATATTCATTATAGTAGTTTGTTCCGTCACTCTTTACGACCTTAGCATCACGAAGGACTGGATATGTGTCCTTACCAAGAGTCTGAAGCCAAGCAGAGTTATTGTTAGAATTGAGGTCATAGCAAAGCTTACCAGATGCCATGTAGTCAGCTGTAACTTCATACTTACAGTTATTTGATTTTGACGAATACTGCCCTTCAGGTGCATTTTGATTAACAATCTCTTTATTTACAGTAAAGCTATTATATATGTTTGAGCAAAGTGCAAGACCACCACTTACTGTCCAATAACCAGCAGTATAGCTAAAAGACCATGCTCCAATAACGCCACAATTCTCTATGGTACATTCTGTAGGAGCATAAGCGAGAAATGGTGACACTCGATACATGGCAGATATAGAACCTCCATTCAATATTATGTTCTTAATAGTACAACCCGAACCACGACCCACTAAACCACGGTCATGATCATTACCCCCAATATCCCCAGTCTTCAAGTTGGAAATAATATATCCCTGACCATCAATAATGCCTTGAAAATTGTAGGAATTGTTGCCAATGCTACTCCAAGCTATGCCTTTCATATCAATATCAGCCGTAAGTTTAGCATTTGCACTTACATTACCGTTATTCACGTGACTTGCAAACCAAGCCAAGTCACTTGCTGTTCCAAGCAAGTAGTAACCATTTGCATCTTTGGTTGGGTCTGCCCAACCTTGAGACACTCCACACATTAAGAGTGCCGTGAGAAGAGATGACTTTAGTAAACTTCTAAAATTCATACTGTATTAATTTAAATGTTATAAAATTATTAAAATTTCACCTTAAATAAGAATGTGCGATTATTTATCTACAAATAATTAGCTTATGCACACAAACAGAAAAGCCTGCCACAACCATTCTTTCCGAACAGTCGTAGCAGACTTTACATATTATGTATATATCTGTTTATCTGATAATTACCCCCCTAAAACAAACACAACAAATGCAGAAACAGAATTAACTGCCTCGCATACAGATGTGATAATATTTAAGAAGAGATGTAACATTATTATGCTTATTTAATTTTCACCTGTTATTACAAAAAATATCGTTGGTCGAGTCTTTCTCTTATCATTATCCTAAACTAAGTCACCCTTGTGCCTTTGTGATTTAAGATGTAAAAGAATGGTTCTATCCCAATAGATGTGACAAAAGTATGATTTTTTTTTCATACAGAGTAACTATTCTCAAGAAAAAATCACTTCAAAGCAAAAAAATATTCATTTATGATAATATAATTCAAGTTTCGCAAGTGCTCAATTTATTAAGGTTATTAGGTTTTCGGGGTATCGGGTCGCTACGCTTTTAGGTTTGAATGTTCTCAGCGGCAAGTATCAAACCTGATAACCTAAAACCTGATAACCTGACTACCTCTCAACGGTAGCTTGCGGAAGTTGCAGCAGTAGGCGGTGCAAGGATTGTATAAATAATTATGCACACCTACTTATATTAACTATTTTATTTTAAATAAAAAGGAACTGCAAGTTTCCTTATTACCTTTCCAACATAGTCATTCACTCTAAATACCCGATATTTCCAAAACAACAAACGATAATGCACAAAAAGTGACAAATCCTTGACTACAATTAAAAAAACTCAAAAGAATATTTCAGGTTACCTCTTTACAACAAAACATACATTTAC